>NZ_JAPSKN010000013.1:0-51943 GCF_031181705.1 Streptomyces sp. | reverse complement strand
GGCACCCTGGGGCGCCGGAGGCGCCTGGGGCGCGGGCTGAGCGTACGGGTTGGGGCTGCCCGGCCCGGAGGGGCCCTGGGCGGCGCCGTACGGTCCCGCCGGGGCCTGTCCCGGGGCGCCCTGCGGCGGCATCGGGAACGGCTGCCCGCCCTGCTGGGGCGGCGGCGGGGCGTACCAGCCCGGCTGGCCCTGGCCCGGTACCGGCATCGGCGGCTGCACACCGGGCGGCAGCGGCTGCTGCAGGCCTTCCTTCTGGTCGATGGTCGAGCGGTAGTCGACCGCGCCCTGCGTCATCCGCATGTACGCCTCCTCCAGCGAGGCCTGGTGCGGCGACAGCTCCCACAGCCGGACGTCGCTGTGGTGCGCGATGTCGCTGATGCGCGGGAGCGGCAGTCCCGTCACGCGCAGCGCGCCGTCCTGCTCGGGCAGCACGTGCCCGCCCGCCTCGGTGAGCGCCGAGGACAGCTTCTCCCGCTGGTGCGGCTCCGAGTCCGGCGTGCGCACCCGCGCGAAGTCGGCGGAGTTCGCCGAGATGAAGTCCGTGACGCTCATGTCGGCGAGCAGCTGACCGCGCCCGATGACGATGAGGTGGTCGGCGGTCAGGGCCATCTCGCTCATCAGGTGGGAGGAGACGAACACCGTCCGGCCCTCCGCGGCGAGCGCCTTCATCAGGTTCCGCACCCAGAGGATGCCCTCGGGGTCGAGGCCGTTGACCGGCTCGTCGAACAGCAGCACCTGCGGGTCCCCGAGCAGCGCCGCGGCGATGCCGAGCCGCTGCCCCATGCCGAGCGAGAAGCCCTTGGACCGCCTCTTGGCCACGTCCTGCAGACCGACGACCCCGAGCACCTCGTCCACCCGCCGGGCCGGGATGCCCGACAGCTGGGCCAGGGACAGCAGGTGGTTGCGGGCGGAGCGGCCGCCGTGCACGGCCTTGGCGTCCAGCAGGGCACCGACCTGACGGGCGGCGTTGGGCAGCCTGCGGTAGGGGTAACCGCCGATCGTCACCTGCCCGGCCGTCGGGTTGTCCAGCCCGAGGATCATCCGCATCGTCGTCGACTTGCCCGAACCGTTCGGCCCGAGGAAGCCCGTGACGGCGCCCGGCCGCACCTGGAAGGAAAGGTTGTACACAGCGGTCTTGTCGCCGTAGCGCTTCGTCAGGCCGACTGCTTCGATCATGCTCCGCACCCATCGCAAGGTTCAGGACAGCGGGGCACACGCCCCCGTAAGGGTTAGGAGGATATCGAGGCGCTGACGGTTCCACCCAAGAGCAGGTAAAAGGCGGGCCCGGCCTGTCCCGCTAGGCGTCGCGTTTCTTCAGCAGCACGTAGCCGCCGATCAGTGCCGCGAGCACCCACAGCCCCATGATCCCGAGGCCGCCCCACGGCCCGTACGGCGTGTCGTCGTCGAGGGGCGGGACCACCTGCATGATCCTGCTGCCGGCCTGGTCGGGCAGGAACCGGCCGACCTTCTTCGTCGCGTCGACGTTCCCCAGGATGTTGGAGATGAGGAAGAAGAACGGCATCAGGATGCCCAGCGACAGCATCGGCGAGCGCAGCATCGCGGCGACGCCCATGGAGAACATCGCGATCAGCGTCATGTAGAGGCCGCCGCCGAGCACCGCCCGCAGCACCCCCGGGTCGCCGATCTCCGCCCGGTGCTCGCCGAGCATCGCCTGCCCCAGGAAGAAGGCGGCGAAGCTGGTGACCAGCCCGACCAGCAGAGCGAGCGCGGTGGCGACCGCGATCTTGCTGAACAGGAAGGAGCCGCGCTGCGGCACGGCGGCCAGCGAGGTGCGGATCATGCCCGTGCTGTACTCGTTCGAGACGACCAGCACCCCGAACACGATCATCGCGAGCTGGCCGAGGCTCATCCCCGCGAAACTGATGAAGGTCGGGTCGAACTCCGCCCGGTCCTGCGCGTTCATCGAGTCGAACTCGCTCTTCGACAGGGCCGAGATCAGCATGCCGAGCGCGACCGTCACGACCACCACCAGCGACAGGGTCCACACCGTCGACGCCACCGACCGGATCTTGGTCCACTCCGACCGTACGACCTGGGTCACCGCCATGCTCAGCCCCTCTTCCAGCCGTCGCCCCACTGCTGCTGCTGCGGTGGCGGCTCGGCGCCAGTCCCGCTGTGGGCGTGGTACTCCACCGACTCCGCCGTCAGCCGCATGAACGCCTCCTCCAGCGAGGCCTGTTGCGGGCTCAGCTCGTGGAGCGTGATCCCGTGCTGCGCCGCCAGCTCCCCGACGTGCTCGGCCTTGTCACCGTCCACCTCCAGCACACCCTCGCCGCTCTCGACGGCGACGACCCCCGCCTGGTGCAGCACATCGAGCAGCCGCTCCCGCTGCGGGCTGCGCACCCGGACGTACGAGCGCGAGTTGCGCGCGATGAAGTCGGCCATGGAGGTGTCCGCCAGCAGCCGCCCCTGCCCGATGACGACCAGGTGCTCGGCCGTCAGCGCCATCTCACTCATCAGGTGGGAGGAGACGAACACCGTCCGGCCCTGCTCGGCCAGCGACTTCATCAGGGTGCGGATCCAGTGGATGCCCTCGGGGTCAAGCCCGTTGACCGGCTCGTCGAACATCAGGATCCGCGGGTCGCCGAGGAGCGCGGCCGCGATGCCGAGCCGCTGCCCCATGCCCATGGAGAAGCCCTTGGTCTTCTTCTTCGCGACCGCCGTCAGCCCGACCGTCTCCAGCACCTCGCCCACCCGGCGGCGCGGGATGCCGTTGCTCTGCGCGAGGCACAGCAGGTGGTTGTACGCGCTGCGCCCGCCGTGCCAGGCCTTGGCCTCCAGCAGGGCGCCGATGTACGTCAGCGGGTCCTTGAGCTGCTGGTAGTGCTTGCCGTCGATCCGGACGTGCCCGGCGGTCGGGTGGTCGAGGCCCAGGATCATCCGCATGGTCGTGGACTTGCCCGCGCCGTTCGGCCCGAGGAAGCCGGTGACGATGCCCGGTCTCACCGTGAACGACAGGTTGTTGACCGCCACCTTCTCGCCGTACCGCTTGGTCAGCCCCTCCAGCTCAATCATGCCCGCCACGCTAGAACGGGACAAAGCCCTCTGCCACCCGAGCGGCAGAGGGCTTTGCGGAGATTCAGACTCCGTATGCCGGGCTGTTACCGGGACTGCTGGGCCGGCACCCCACGGGAGATCGGCTCGTCCTCGGTCGGCGTGCCGGCGGCGGCCACCGCGGCGCCGGTGAGCGTCGCGAGCATCTCGCGGACGTTCGTCAGCTGCGCGTTGATGCTGTCGCGGCGGTTGGTGAGGGCGGCCAGCTCGCGCTCGGATTCCGAACGGATGCGGTCGGCCTTGGCGTTGGCGTCGGCCACGATGTCCTCGGCCTGGCGCTGGGCCGTCTCCACCGTCTGGCGGGCGCGGCGCTCGGCGTCCGTGCGCAGCTTCTCGGCCTCCAGGCGCAGCTGCTCGGCGCGGTGCTCGATCTCGGCGAGGCGCTTCTCGGCCTTGGCCTGACGGGAGGCCAGGTCGCGCTCGGACTGCTCGCGGCGCTTGGCGAGGTTCGTCTCGAAGTCGGCGGCGGCCTGCGCGGCCTTGGCGCGGGTCTCCTCGAAGAGGGCGTCCGCCTCCTCGCGCTTGGACTGCGCGTCCTTCTGCGCCTCGGCCCGCAGCTGGGCGGCGTCACTCTTGGCCTTCTCGACGATCCGCAGGCCCTCGTCCTCGGCCTTCGCCTTGCGCTCCGCGGAGTACGACTCGGCGTCGTTGCGCACCTGCTGGGCCGCCGACTCGGCGAGCTCGCGGTGCTGCTCCGCCGCGCGCCGGGCCTCCTCGCGCAGGTCCTTGGCCTCTTCCTCCGCGAGGCGGAGGATCTTCTCCACGCGTGCGCCGAGACCCGCGTACGACGGCTCGGCGTCGGTGATCTGGGCCTGGGCGTTCTGCGTCTCGAGGTGGAGCTCTTCGATGCGCTTTTCCAGAGCGGTGATGCGGGCGAGAGCGCTGTCACGGTCGGAGACGAGCTTGGAGATACGTTCGTCCACCTGAGCGCGGTCGTACCCACGCCGCACAAGCTCGAAGCCGTAGGGGGAAGTGTCGCTCATGGGGTTCCTGTCGAATGAGACCGGTGAGGTGATAGGTGGAATCCTAGGGGCCGAAACGGTGTGTCATCGAGCGGATGCGCGTTTGATCTGGAAAATGACACCCCTTTTGAGTGGCTGACCGTCGGACTGCTTGCCAAAGTCTTGGTCAAAGCTCCTCAGCACACACCGGATTCGCCCCACTTCGCTAGCTTTCCGAGCTCTTGCCACCCGTTCGGGGTGCGCCGACCGTCGCTCCGGCCTTGACTCCGCTGTCCTTGGCGGCGGGCGGGGCCTCGAAGGACTCCAACGCCTCCAGCACGTCCTGGACACGGGAGATCTCGGCGTTGATGTCCTCGCGGCGCCGGACCAGGACCTCCAGCTCGCGCTTGCCCTCCTCGACCGTGCGCTTGGCCTCGCGGATCGCCTCGGCCTTCAGCTCCTCGGCCTCCCGGACGAGCGTGTTCTTCTTCTGCTCGGCCTCCTTGAGGAGCCCCTCGGCCTTCTTCACCGCGGCGATCCGGACCTTGCCCGCCTCGGAGTTGGCCTCGGAGACGATCTCCTTGGCCTTCGCCTGCGCCTTCGCCAGCTGCTCCTCGGCCGCCTTGACGAGCGCGTCGCAGCGGTCGCCCGCCGTCTTAATCGCCTCGGCCGACTCCCGGCGGGCCCGCTCGTGCAGCTCCTCGATCTCCGAGGTGATGCGGTCGCGCAGCTCCTCGGCGCGCTCTCGGATCTGCGTGGCGTCCCGGCGCGCGCCGACCAGCAGCTCGTCCGCGTCCGTGCGGGCCTTCTCCACCAGCGAGTTGCCCTCGACCGTCGCCTCGGACACGATCCGGTCGGCCTCGGTGCGAGCCGCGCCCACCATCGTGTCGGCCTGCGCCTCGGCCTCCGCGGTGGTCTTGTGCGCCTGCTGCTGCGCCTCGGTGAGCAGCTTGTCCGCCTCGGCCGTGGTCTCCGTGATGAGCTTGTCGACCTGCTCGGCCGCCTCGGAACGCCGCTTGTTCGCGTCCTTGCGGGCCTCGTCCAGGGTGCGGTCCGCCTCCTCGCGCGCGGTGGCGACGAGCCGCTCCGCCTCCGCCTGAGCGTCGGCCTTGACGCGCTCGGCCTCGGAGCGGACCCGCTCCGCGTGCTGCTGCGCCGAACCGACCGTCTCGGCGGCCTCGGCCCGCAGCCGCTCCGCCTCGCCGGTGGCCTCCCCGACCAGCTGGTCGGCCGTGGCGACCGACTCCGCCCGCAGCCGTTCGGCCTCCGCCGCCGCCTCGGACCGGACGCGCTCGGCCTCGGAGAGGGCCTCGGTGCGGACCCGCTCCGCCTCGGTGACCGTCTCCATGCGCAGCCGGTCGGTCTCCTGGACCGTCTCGGTGGTGAGCCGCTCCGCCTCGCTGCGCGCCTCGGTGATGAGGGCGTCCGCCTGCGCCGCCGCGTCCGACCGGATGCGGTTGGCGTCCTCGCGGGCGTCGGCCCGGGTGCGCGAGGCGCTCTGCTCGGCCTCGGCGATCGTGTCCGACGCCTCCGTGCGCACCCGCTGGGCGTGCTCGGCGACCTCCGTACGGATGCGCTCCGCCTCCGCGATCGCCTCGGACATCGTCCGCTCGGCGAGCGCCTTGGCGGCCTCGGACTCCTCGTGGGCCTCGCGGCGCAGCCGGCCGGCGTCCTCGCTCGCCCGCTCCCGCTCGGCGTAGGCGTCGGAGCGGACCCGGTCCGCCTCCTCCTGCGCCTCCCGCCGCGTACGGTCCGCCGCGTGCTCGGCGGCGGAACGCAGTCCGGCGATCTCCTCCTGCGCCTGCTCGTGCAGCCCGGCGACGGAGTCCCGGACCTGCTGCGCGTGCTGCTCGGCCGCCGACACCGTCTCCGTGGCACGCCGGTCGGCCTCCTCGACCAGCCGGACGGCCTCGGTCTGCGCCTCCTCCACACGCTTGCGCGCCGAGGCCAGCAGCTCCTCGCTCTGCTCGCGGGCCCGCTCGCGCTCCTGGTCGGCCTCCTGCCGGGCGCTGCCGAGGAGTTCCTCGGCCTCGCGGCGGCGCCGGTTGGCCTCCTCCTGGGCGGCGGCCAGCGTCTCGGACGCCTCCGTGGCCAGCCGCTCGGCGGCCGCCTGCGCCTCCGCGCGCATCCGGTCGGCGCTCTCCTGCGCCTCCGACTTCAGCCGCTCGGCCTCGGTCGCGGCCTCGGTGCGCAGCCGGACGGCGACGGCCTCGCCCTCGGCGCGCGCCGCGGACGCGTCCGACGCGGCCTCGTCGCGCAGCCGCTCGGCCTCGGCCTCGGCCTGCTGCTGGAGCGAACGGATCCGCTCGGCGGCCTCGGCGCGCAGCCGCTCGTTCTCCTCGGCGGCCTCGCGGCGGATCCGCGCGGCCTCCTCACGGGCGTCCGACAGCGCCTGCTCGGCCGCCGTCAGCCGGTCCTCCGCCTCCGCCTGGAGACGCCTCAGCTCCTCGGCGGCCTCGGCCCGCCGGGCCTCCATGGCCCGCTCGGTCTCCTCGTGCAGCTCCCGCGCCGCGCGCTCGGCGTCCGCCTTGAGGGCCTCGGCCTGCTCGACGACCTCCTCGCGGTGCCGCTCGGCCTCCTGCCGGGTGCGCTGGAGGGTCTCCTCGGCCTGCCGGCGCAGGGTCGTCGCCCGCTCGATGGCCTCCGTGCGGACCTTCTCGCTGTCCGTCTGGGCCGTCGTGCGCAGCTCGTCCGCGTCCGCCTTGGCCTTGGCGAGCAGCTCCTCGGCGGACCTGGCCGCCTCCTCGATCTGCGCCACGGCCTCCTTGCGGGCCTCGGCGCGGATCTTCTCGCCCTCCTCGACGGCGTCCGCCCGCAGCTGCTCGGCCTCGCCGCGCAGCCGGCGGGCCTCCTCCTGCAGTTCGACCGTCTTGGCGCGGTACTCCTTGGTGTCGTCCTTCGCCGCGCCCTTGAGCTGCTCGGCGATGTCGTGCGCCTCGGCGCGCAGCCGGTCCGCCTCGGCCTCGGCCTCCCTGCGGATCCGCTCGGCCTCCTCGGCGGCGGCCCTGGTGGTCTTCTTGGCGTCCTCCGACGCCTTGTTGAGGACCTCCTCGGCCGTGCGGGCGGCCTTGGACAGCTGGGTCGCGGTCTCCTCGGCGGTGAGCGTGCGGGCCCTCTCGGAGGCCTCCGCGACGATCTTCTCGGCCTCGGCGCGGGCGTCCGCGACGATCTGCTCGGCCTCGGTCTTGGTGTTCTCGGCCTCCTTCGTGGCCTCCTCGACCAGCCGGGCGACCTGCTCCTTGGCCGTGCGCGTGCGCGTCTCGTTCGCGGCCTCGGCGCTCGCCAGGGCCTTGGCGGCGGCCTCCTTGGCCTCCGCGACCAGCTTCTCCGACTCGGCCTGCGCCTTGCGCAGCGCCTCCTCGGCCTCGGCCATCCGCTGCTCGGCGGCCTTGCTGAGCTCCTGGGCGCGGCGGCGCGCCGCCTCGGACTCCGAGACGGTGGACGTACGCAGCTGCTCGGCGTGGTCGGTGGCCTCCTGGGCCTGCGTGGAGGCGGCGTTCAGGAGCCGCTCGGCGTCCGTGCGGGCGCGCCGCAGGATCTGCTCGGCCTCGGCCCGGGCCTCCTCGGCCGCGTTCGTCAGCCGCTGCCGGGCCTCGGTCGCCAGCCGCTCGGCCTCCGCGCGGGCGGTGGCCAGGGCCTGCTCGGCCTCGGCGCGGGACTCCTCCAGCAGCCGGCGGGCCTGCTGCTCGGTGCGGGCGCGCAGCTGCTCGGCCCACGCCACGTTCTCGTTGACGTGCGACTCGACCGTCTGGCGGCGCTCGGCCAGCTCCTGGTCCAGCTGCTGGCGGCGGGTCACCGCCTCCTGGTGCAGCTCCGCCTGGAGGCGGGCCGCCTGCTCGGCGTGCTCCTGGAGGATCCGCTGGGTCTGGGCCCGGGCCTCGCTCAGCTCGCGGTCGGCGTCCGCGCGGATCTGGTCGGCCTGCATCTGCGCGTTGCGCAGCAACTGCTCGGCCTGCCAGCCGATGTCGCCCCCCTCGAAGGAGGGCCGGGACATGATGGTGCGCCGCGCCTCGTGCAGCTTGGCGCGCAGCACCTCGACCTGGTAGCCGAGGTCCTCGGCGTGCTGGATCGCCTTTTCCCGTTCGGTCTTCAGCCGCTTCATCTCGGCTTCGAACCGAGAGAGGTGGTCGACGTCAGCCGCCGGCTCTCGCTCCTGGCTCTCGTAGCCCCGCACTGCGCGGTCCCATCCGTCCCCTGGTCGCAACTCTTTCCGAACGAGCTCCGTCCATCCGCCGAACGGGGCCCCCGGGGAATGGTGTCAGATCATCGGCGGAGCAGAGGCTGCTGCCCCGGCGCTCGTCCCCCGAAACCCGGACCCCGGTGGTCCTGCCGTCGCACGGCGGGACCGCGGTCACCCTGGCTGAGCGGCGACCGCACCCAACCCTACCGGCCCCTATGTACGAGGGTCAGTGCTCAGGTGACTCAACAGGCGCCGAAGTGACCAGTTCTGTCAGTACGCCATGACAGTCCTTGGGGTGCAGGAAGGTGATCCGTGACCCCATGGAACCGCGTCGGGGCTCTTCGTACAGCACGCGTACGCCCTTGTCGCGGATGTCGGCGGACTCCGCGTCCACGTCCGCCGTGCCGAAGGCGATGTGGTGGACGCCCTCGCCGTTCTTCGCCAGCCACTTCGCGACCGTGGAGTCCTCGCGGGTCGGCTCCAGAAGCTGCAGGTAGGAGGCGCCGCCGTCGGACGTGTCGTTGATCTTGAGCATGGCCTCGCGCACGCCCTGCTCCTCGTTGACCTCGGAGTGGAACACCTCGAAGCCGTAGGTGGCACGGTAGAACTCGACGGTCTTGTCGAGGTCGAAACAGGCGATTCCGATGTGGTCGATTCGCGTCAGCATGAGTTCAGTGCAGCGCCCCCGAGGTGGTTACGCAACGTGCGCGCGATCACACCGACAGCCCGATGACGGCACGGAGTGCCACTCAGTACATTCGAAGTAAACCCTCGTTCACTCCTCGGCTGTGCAGCCGGTAAGGGGATCGCAGCTCATGTCTTCTGCAACGACCAGCTCGGTCATCGTCTCGGGCGCGCGTACGCCCATGGGACGGCTGCTGGGCTCCCTGAAGTCCTTCTCCGGAGCCGACCTCGGCGGCTTCGCGATCAAGGCCGCCCTCGACCGTGCGGGGATCGGCGGCGACCAGGTGCAGTACGTGATCATGGGCCAGGTGCTCCAGGCCGGGGCCGGGCAGATCCCGGCGCGCCAGGCCGCGGTCAAGGCCGGCATCCCGATGAACGTCCCGGCGCTGACCATCAACAAGGTCTGCCTGTCCGGCCTCGACGCGATCGCGCTCGCCGACCAGCTCATCCGCGCCGGTGAGTTCGACGTGATCGTCGCCGGCGGCCAGGAGTCCATGACCAACGCCCCGCACCTGCTGCCCAAGTCCCGCGAGGGCTTCAAGTACGGCGCGGTCCAGATGCTCGACGCCATGGCGCACGACGGTCTGACCGACTCCTTCGAGGGCATCGCCATGGGCGAGTCGACGGAGAAGCACAACACGCGCCTGGGCATCGGCCGGGCCGAGCAGGACGAGATCGCCGCGCTGTCGCACCAGCGGGCCGCCGCCGCGCAGAAGAACGGCCTGTTCGAGGCCGAGATCACGCCCGTCGAGATCCCGCAGCGCAAGGGCGACCCGGTGCTGTTCAGCAAGGACGAGGGCATTCGCGGCGACACCACCGCGGAGTCGCTCGGGAAGCTGCGTCCGGCCTTCTCCAAGGACGGCACGATCACGGCCGGTTCCGCCTCGCAGATCTCCGACGGTGCCGCCGCCGTCGTCGTGATGAGCAAGGCCAAGGCGCAGGAGCTCGGCCTGGAGTGGATCGCCGAGATCGGGGCGCACGGGAACGTGGCCGGGCCGGACAACTCGCTGCAGTCGCAGCCGTCCAACGCGATCCGGCACGCCCTGAAGAAGGAGGGGCTGGAGGTTTCGGACCTCGACCTCATCGAGATCAACGAGGCGTTCGCGGCGGTGGCCGTGCAGTCCATGAAGGACCTCGGGGTGTCCACCGAAAAGGTGAATGTCAACGGCGGTGCCATCGCCCTGGGTCACCCGATCGGGATGTCCGGTGCGCGTCTGGTGCTGCATCTGGCGCTGGAGCTGAAGCGGCGGGGCGGTGGCGTCGGCGCGGCCGCGCTGTGCGGTGGCGGTGGTCAGGGTGACGCGCTGATCGTCCGGGTACCGAAGGCCTGAACGGCGGTCCACTGATCGCCCTGTCATGAACGGAGCTGTGATGCAGGACGTCTCCACGCTGGTGGCCCAGGCCAGGGAGGGGCGGCCACGGGCCGTCGCCCGGCTGATCTCGCTGGTGGAGGGGGCGTCCCCGCAGCTGCGTGAGGTCATGGCGGCGCTGGCGCCGCTGACCGGCGGGGCGTACGTGGTGGGGCTGACCGGGTCGCCCGGGGTCGGCAAGTCGACGTCGACCTCGGCGCTGGTCTCCGCCTACCGCAAGCAGGGCAAGCGGGTCGGCGTGCTCGCCGTCGACCCGTCGTCGCCGTTCTCCGGCGGCGCGCTGCTCGGGGACCGGGTGCGGATGTCGGAGCACGCGTCCGACCCGGGCGTGTACATCCGTTCGATGGCGACGCGGGGGCATCTGGGCGGGCTGGCCTGGGCCGCTCCCCAGGCGATCCGGGTGCTGGACGCGGCCGGCTGCGACGTGATCCTCGTCGAGACGGTGGGGGTCGGGCAGTCGGAGGTGGAGATCGCCTCGCAGGCGGACACGTCCGTGGTGCTGCTGGCGCCGGGGATGGGGGACGGGATCCAGGCGGCCAAGGCCGGGATCCTGGAGATCGGGGACGTGTACGTCGTCAACAAGGCGGACCGGGACGGGGCCGACGCGACGGCCCGCGAGCTGAACCACATGCTGGGGCTGGGGGAGGCGCGGGGGCCGGGTGACTGGCGTCCCCCGATCGTGAAGACGGTCGCCGCGCGGGGCGAGGGCGTGGACGAGGTCGTCGAGGCACTGGAGAAGCACCGGGCCTGGATGGAGGAGCGGGGCGTCCTCGCGGAGCGGCGGACGTCCCGGGCCTCGCGCGAGGTCGAGACGATCGCGGTGACGGCACTGCGGGAGCGGATCGGGGACCTGCGCGGGGACCGGCGCCTGGGGGCGCTGGCGGAGCGGATCGTGGCGGGGGAGCTGGATCCCTATCGGGCGGCGGACGAGCTGGTGGCGGGGCTGACGGAGGGCTGAGGGCGGGCGGTGCCTGCGGCGGCCTGTGACTGCCGGGTGGGGTGCGCGTCTTCGCCGCTCGCCGGTGGTGGGGCGGGGCCGCGCCGGGGGGTGTCCGTCCTCGGAACGGCGCGATCGACGTGCGTGCCGACTCACTCCTCGTTGACGCGCCAACCGCTGCGGGCGGACACCCCCCGACACGGTCCCTTGCGTGTGCCGGCGGGCGCGTCTCGCCTGCCGCTGCTGCAGGCGCTGGGCCCACCGGGCTGCGGGTGGGCGCAGCGGCACCCCGCTGCGCCGGGTTGCGCGACGCCCCGGCGTCAGCACAGACGCCGGGGCGAAAGCAACGGGGCAGGAATGGTCAGTCCTGGTCGTCGTCCGCGTCGTCGTCCTGTGCGTCGGCGCGGTCCGCCGTGACCGTGCCCGACTTCAGGTCGATCGTCCAGTCCTGCTCGGCGCCGCCGGACGTGCGGGTCTCGGCCTCCCAGGACTTGTCCTTGCCGTCCTCGTCGAGGCCGACCGAGGTCACCACGCCCTTGCCGGCCGCGGCCTTCGCGGCCTCCTCGGCCGTCACCGAGGACCCCTTCAGCGCCGCCCGCACCCGCGCCGTGTCGTCCTCGTCGTCGGCGTGCGAGCCGAGCACCTTCCCGTTCGACGGGTCGACGCTCACGCTGCGCCAGGTGTCGCCGGACAGGACGTCGACCGTCCAGACCGCCTTGCCGCCGTCGTCCTCGTCGTCCAGCTCGGCGGAGACGGCCGTACCCGAGGTGTGCTTCAGCGCGGAGGCGATCGCCTCGGGCGCGGTGACGTGGGACGAGGAGACCCGGGCGTCGTCGTCCTGGTCGTCCTGCTCGTCCCGGGCGTCGTCGCCCGTCAGCCGGGTGTCGGCCGCCTGCCGCGCCGAGCCCTCGTCGTCTCCCGTGGTCGCGAGGGCCGTGGCCGTACCGCCTCCGATCAGAGCGGCGGCGGTCACAGCGGCGATCACGATGTTGCGCTTCATGCGGATTCCTCCCGAGTCGTTTGGTTTTCGATGTCTTCGACTCTGGCGGACGGAGGCTGAGTGGAAGCTGAAGGCCCCTGAAGGGATCTTCAGGTTCCCTTTGCGACTCTTTACCCATGCGCCTGTTGATCGTGGAGGACGAGAAGCGGCTGGCTCTGTCGCTGGCCAGGGGCCTGACGGCCGAGGGATACGCGGTGGACGTCGTCCACGACGGGCGGGAGGGGCTGCACCAGGCCTCGGAGGGGACGTACGACCTGGTCATCCTGGACATCATGCTGCCCGGGCTCAACGGCTACCGGGTCTGCGCCGCCCTGCGCGCGGCCGGGCACGAGGTGCCGATCCTGATGCTGACCGCCAAGGACGGTGAGTACGACGAGGCCGAGGGCCTCGACACGGGCGCGGACGACTACCTGACCAAGCCGTTCTCGTACGTCGTGCTCGTCGCCCGGGTGAAGGCCCTGTTGCGGCGGCGCGGGCAGGGGGCCGGGGCCTCGCCGGTGCGTGTGCACGGGGACCTGAGGGTGGACACCGCGGCGCGCCGGGTGTTCCTCGGGGAGGAGGAGATCACCCTGACGGCCAAGGAGTTCTCCGTGCTGGAGCAGCTCGTGCTGCGGGCCGGCGAGGTGGTGTCCAAGTCCGAGATCCTGGAGCACGTCTGGGACTTCGCCTACGACGGCGATCCGAACATCGTCGAGGTGTACGTCAGCACCCTGCGGCGCAAGCTGCGGCCGGGGCTGATCCGGACCGTGCGCGGCGCCGGGTACCGGCTGGAGACCTCGCCGTGAGGCGGCTGTTCGGGTCCGTCCGGGCGCGGGCCACGCTCGGTGCCACGCTCGTCGTCGCGGTGGCCCTGGTCGCGGCCGGCGCCGCCGTGCTGCTGTCCCTGCGGTCCAACCTGATGGGCGAGGCCGGCACCCAGGCGGAGCGCTCCGCGCGGGCCGTCGCCTCGGAGCTCGCCGCCGGGACGCCGTACGACAAGCTGTCGGGGCTGGACGGGGACATCGGGCCGGTGCAGGTCCTCGACGAGGACGGGCGGCTGGTCGCGGTCAGCGAGGACCTGGAGCGGATCAGCGGCACGGACAGCGACCGGGTCAGGGCGCAGCCCGCCGCGCGGCCGGCCGGGGAGGACGAGGACGACTCCGAGACCGCGGGCGAGGCCCTCGAACCCGGGGAGATCTCCGGGGAGAGTGTCTTCCGCAACGGGTCCGCGACCGTCGACGGGGACACGGAGGACTACCGGTACGCGGCCGTGGAGGTGGAGACCCACGACCGCGGCACCCTCACGGTCTACGCCGGCGCCCCGCTGGCCGCCGAGCACGGGGCCGTGCGCACCGCGCTGACCGTGATGCTGATCGGGTTCCCGCTGCTGCTCGGCGTCGTCGCGGGCGTGACCTGGCTGGTCACCCGGCGGGCCCTGCGGCCGGTGGAGGGCATCCGGCGCGAGATGGCCGCGATCACCCGGTCCGAGGACCTCGCCCGGCGCGTCCCGGAGCCGGACACGCACGACGAGATCGCGCGGCTCGCCAGCACCACCAACGAGACGCTGGCGGCACTGGAGACGTCCGTGGAGCGGCAGCGGCGGTTCGTCGCCGACGCCTCCCACGAGCTGCGCAGCCCTATCGCCTCGCTGCGCACGCAGTTGGAGGTGGCCGCCGCCCATCCCGAGCTGCTGGACCTCGACGGGGCCGTGGAGGACACCGTGCGGCTGCAGCGGCTCGCCGCCGACCTGCTGCTGCTCGCCCGGCTGGACGCGGGGGAGCGGCCGAACGACACGCGGGTCGACCTCGCCGGGCTCGCCCGGGAGGAGGCCGAGGGGCGGGCCGGGGTGACCGTGGCGGCGGAGCCGGTCGAGGTGGTCGGCTCGCGGGGGCAACTCGGCCGGGTGCTGGCCAATCTGCTCGACAACGCCCAGCGGCACGCCCGGTCGGCCGTCACGGTGAGCGTGCGGCGGGAGGGCGGCCGGGCCGTGGTCGGGGTGGCCGACGACGGGGACGGGGTGCCGGAGGCGGACCGGGAGCGGATCTTCGAACGGTTCGTCCGGCTGGACACCGCCCGCAGCCGCGACGACGGCGGCGCCGGTCTGGGGCTCGCCATCGCCCGGGACGTCGCCGTACGGCACGGCGGCACGCTCACGGCCGGGCAGGGGCCCGCAGGCGGAGCCCTGTTCGAACTCCGCCTGCCGCTCGTCTAGCGGAGTGCGGTCACGGGCGTCCGCGCTGCCCGCGCAGGTGCTCCGCGATGGGCTTGAGGGCCTTGTCGAGCTCCGTCAGGGCCTCGGGGGACAGCAGGTCGATGAAGTGCCTGCGCACGGACGCCACGTGGTGCGGCGCGACCTTCTGCATCGTCGCCATGCCGTGGTCGGTGAGGACCGCGTAGAGTCCCCGGCGGTCCGACTCGCAGTTCTCGCGCCGGACCAGGTTCGCGTTCTCCATGCGCGTGATCTGGTGCGAGAGGCGGCTCTTGGACTGGAGGGTGGCGGAGGCGAGGTCGCTCATCCGCATCCGCAGGTCCTCGGACTCGGAGAGATTCACCAGGATCTCGTAGTCGTTCATTGTCAGGCCGAACGGCTGCAGGTCCTTTTCGAGCTGGTACGCCAACAGCCTGTTGACCTCCAGGTGGGTGCGCCAAGCGCACTGCTCCGCATCGGTCAGCCAGCGGGTGGCCGTCTCGGTCTCCATGAATGAAGTCTACCTAAAAGGTTGAAAGGCGAACTAGTGAGGGGTGGCGTGTGACGGCGCACACCTGGCGAACAACAGTGCGCAGGCGTTCGATGTCACACTCCGCAGACTACCGCTCACAGCCCGAAGCGACGCTGGAGGTCCCCCAGCTGTCCGGGAAGACGCGGTACCCCGGACTGGCCCGGCTGGTGCCCGGAAGGACCGCCTCCGGGCACGCCCGCCTGCTGGGGAACGACCCCCGTGGCCTGCTCGGCCATCAGGGTCTCGGACGACTGGAGCAGGACCGTGCCCGCACCGACGAACTCGAACTGGTGCTCCTCGCCGGAGGCCCCGCCCAGGCCCGTCAGCGCACGTAGACCGCCCATGACACCGGTCATGTACCCGTGGTCGTAGTGGTGGCAGGGCGAGGGGCAGTCGGCCCAGCCGACCAGGGCCTGGGGGTCGACCCGGATCGGGGGCTCCATGAAGACCACCGGTCCGTTCGACGCCGCCACGAACTTTCCGGTTCCGATGAGGGTCAGAAAACCCGGCACGATTGATTGCTTCAGTGACAGAGTTGGCTGAAAAGCGAGCAAGTTGCCCGAGCGAATGGTCAGGTTGCCGTCTTCGAGGTCGTACGAATTGACATCGAAGGCCCGGTCGGCGAGGAGCATCTTGCCCGAGCCCTCCGCGACGACCCAGTCGCTCGCGTGCAGTGGCGAATGGAACGACGTACGGACGAGACGGTCCAAACGGCCGTGCCCGACGCCGTTGAAGTCGATCGAGCCGTAGTAGGCGATCATCTTCCCCTTTTGCAGGAACCACTGGCTCCCCTTGAGCTCCACGCAGAAGGTGTAGGGGTTGACGTTGTCGTCGGGCGGCAGGGTCGCCGGGTCGAAGACCGCGGGGCCGGCGCCCGGGGTTCCGTAGGTGCTCACAGCTTCTCCTCCGACGCCTGGACGTACACCGCACCGCTGCCGCTGAGCTCCAGCTGGAACGCCTCGCCCGAGCCGCGTCCCACCATGTCCCGCCAGCCCAGGGCCGCGGACAGCTTGTTGCGGACCTCGCCGTGGTGGGCGACGTAGGCCTGCGGGTCCACGTGCACCGGGCGCTGCGGGGTGATCGGGATCTCGACGACGCCGCCGTGCGCCATGACCGCGACGGCCCCGTGCCCCTGCAGCGTCGTCGTGAACAGTCCCTGGCCGCTGACCTGCCCGCGCACCATGCCCATGACGCCGCCCTGCGAGCCCAGGAACATCGTCCCCTGCCGGAGTGTGCCCTCGAAGGCCAGCAGCCGGTCCGCCTCGACGTAGAGGGTGTCGCCGGTGAGCCGGATCACCTGGATGTGATGCCCGCCGTGCCCGAACAGCACGGTGCCGCTGCCCTCGACCGTCATCAGGGGCGTGTCCTCGTCGGCGACCCGGCGGCCGATCATCGACATGATCCCGCCCTGGCCGCCCGCCGTGTTGGGCGTGAAGGACACCTCGCCCCGGTAGGCGAGCATCGCGCCGCGCTGACTGAACAGCCGCTGTCCCGGCGCGACCGTCGCCTCGATCATCTTCGCGTTGATCTCCCGGAAGGCCATGTCACACGTCTCCCGCGATCGTGTTCCGCTCGCTCGGCTGCACGTACACCAGGCCGTCCCCCTCGAACCGCATCTGGAAGGCCTCGCCGCCGCCCTCCCCGAGCAGCGTGCGGAACGTCACGCCGGACTGGAAGGACTGCCGCAGGTTCCCCTGGTGCGCCACGTACGCCCCCGGGTCCACGGTCAGCGGGTACTGCGGGCTGACGCGCAGCACCACGGCCGGGCCGTCCGACATGATCGCCGCCTGGCCGTGGCCCTCGACGGTCGTCGTGAACAGCCCGTTGCCCTGCGAGGCCCCGCGCAGGCCCGTGAACTCGGTCCCCGTGCGCAGCCCGCCGTCGGTCGCGAGCAGGTTGCTCGACTCGACGTAGAGCTTGTCGCCCTGGAGGCCGACCAGGTTGATCTCGGAGGCGCGGTCGGCGAACCAGCAGGTCCCCCGCCCCTTCACCTCCATCAACGTCATCTGCTCGCCGGTGAGCCGCCGGGTCACCATCCCGCGTATGCCCTCGCCGCCGCCGCTGAGCTTCCTGAAGGCCATCTCGCCGTCGTACGCGACCATCGAGCCGTTCTTCGCCTTGACGGCGTCTCCGGTCATGTCGACGGCGAGCACCTTGCTGCCCTGAAGTCGGAACATCGCCACATACGGGAAGGTAGCCGCAGGCCGGGCCCCACCGACAGGTCCCCTGGGTGGAGAACGACCCTGAGCGCACCCCTACGGACCGGGGTCCCCGGCGGTTTGCCACAATGGGCGGGACGCTTGTGCGTGCGTTCACAAACCGTTCTCTCCCACCGAAGGTGACCCGTGGACCTCAAGACCGCCACCTCCCTCCGCCGCCTCCGCCTGGTCTCGGCCCCCGAGGCGATCTCGTTCCTGCTCCTGCTGGTCTGCTCGGTGCTGAAGCGGACCACCGACTTCAACGCCGTGCCGGTGATGGGAGCGGTGCACGGGGCGCTGTTCGTGCTGTACGTGATCTTCTGGGCGGACGCGTGGAACCGGGCGAAGTGGCCGCTGCAGACGGCCGCGCTGTACTTCGTGCTCTCGGTGCTGCCGGCCGGCGGGTTCTTCGCGGAGCGCAGGCTGCGGCGTGAGGCCGAGGACGCGGTCATCGCGTCCCGGGCGCGCAACGAAGGCGTGGTGAACGCGTGATCGTCGCCTTCTCCGTGACGCCGCTGGGGGTCGGTGAGGACGTGGGGGAGTACGTCGCCGACGCCGTGCGGGTGGTGCGGGAGTCCGGGCTGCCGAACCGGACGGACGCGATGTTCACGTCCGTGGAGGGGGAGTGGGACGAGGTGATGGACGTCGTCCGCCGCGCGGTCGCCGCGGTGGAGCGCCGCGCGCCGAGGGTCTCCCTCGTCCTGAAGGCGGACATCCGCCCGGGCGTGACGGACGGCCTCACGTCCAAGGTGGAGACGGTGGAGCGGCATCTCGCGGAGTAGCCCCGCCGGATCTTTCGACGCAGACGAAACCCCGGTTCTTCCGAGAACCGGGGTTTTCGCGTACCCGGCGTCAGTGCCCGGGGGGTCACGCGATCCGGCGCGGCGGGGTGCGGCTGTGCCCACCCTCCCCCGAGCTCTCGGCTTCGCTCGAGCAGAAGGACCCCCATCGCCCCCGGCGGCACGGCTGCCCGCAGCCAGGGCGGAAGCACGACGCGTCCGCTCCCCCCGGCGCGGCCCCGACCCACCCACACCGCGAAGGCGAAGCCACCCACACCGCGAAGGCGAAGCCACCCACACCGCGAAGGCGAAGCCCCCACCACCGTCCGGCCGCCAGCGCCCCACCCGCCTGGACGCCCCCAGTTCGACACCGCACCAAAGGTCCACTTTCGTATGGGTATCGGGGTATTGCGCTTCGATCAGGTCTCAACCATCTGGAGGGCGCTGTGCGGCCGGAGGGCTACGACTACGACTCCCACAGCCGACTCGCCGGACCGCTCACGGAGCCGTCCGGTGAGGCGTACCGGGTGCAGTACGCCTCGCTCCTCGCCCGCGAGCCCCGCCGAATACGAGCCGTCCTCCTGATGTGCCTCGCCCCGCTGCTGACCGGCGCCCTGCTGGTCTACCTCGTCTGGCCCACCCACTGGGTGGAACGCGAGGGCGGCGAACGCTGGCTCGTCGGGCTCGACATCACCATGCTGCTCTCGATCGGCCTCATCGAACTGTTCATGCTCGTCAACGTCGCCTCGGTCGCCCACGCCACGATGGTCGCCCGCGACCCCGTGCCCGTGGTCCCCGAACCCGGCACCCGCGTCGCCTTCCTCACCACCTACGTCCCGGGCAAGGAACCCCTCTCCATGGTCCGCGCGACCCTGGAGGGCGCCGTCCGCATCCACCACACCGGCCCCCTCGACGTCTGGCTCCTCGACGAGGGCGACGACGACGACGCCAAGGCCCTGTGCGCGGAGCTCGGCGTGCGGCACTTCACCCGGCTCGGCGTCCCCGAGTGGAACCGCTCCGAAGGGGTCCACAAGGCCCGCACCAAGCACGGGAACTACAACGCCTGGATCGCCATGCACGGCGACGCCTACGACTTCTTCGCGTCCGTCGACACCGACCACGTCCCGCTCCCGGACTTCCTGGAACGGATGATGGGCTACTTCCGCGACCCGGACGTCGCCTTCGTCGTCGGCCCGCAGGTGTACGGCAACTACCACAACCCCGTCACCAAGGCCGCCGAGTCCCAGCAGTTCCTCTTCCACGCCCTGATCCAGCGCGCCGGCAACCGCTACCGCGCCCCCATGTTCGTCGGCACCAACAACGTCGTACGGATCTCCACCCTCAAGCAGATCGGCGGCCTGTACGACTCCATCACCGAGGACATGGCCACCGGCTTCGAGATCCACCGCCACCGCAACCCGGCCACCGGCCACCACTGGCGCTCCGTCTACACCCCGGACGTGCTCGCCGTCGGTGAGGGCCCCGCCTCCTGGACCGACTTCTTCACCCAGCAGATGCGCTGGTCGCGCGGCACCTACGAGACGCTCCTGAAGCAGTACTGGAAGGCGCCCTTCAGCATGCCCCCGGGCCGCCTGCTGTCCTACACGCTGATGCTCGTCTACTACCCGATGACGGCCGTCAACTGGCTGCTCGGCATCCTCAGCTGCGTCCTGTTCCTCTGGTTCGGCGCCTCCGGCACCCAGGTCTCCGCCTCGGTGTGGATGATGCTGTACAGCGACGCCGCCGCCCTCCAGGTCGGCCTGTACCTGTGGAACCGCCGGCACAACGTCTCCCCGCACGAACCCGAGGGCTCCGGCGGCCTGGCCGGCATGGCGATGTCGGCCCTGTCCGCGCCGATCTACCTCAAGTCCCTCGGCGAGGCCCTGCTGCGCCGCCCCAGCCGCTTCGTCGTCACGCCCAAGGGCGGCGACGCCAGCCCCGACCGGCCGGCCACCTTCCGCATCCACCTCTTCTGGGCCGCCCTGCTGGCCACGTCCCTGGCCGTCTCGATCGTCCTGGACCACACCCACGCCGCGATGCGCACCTGGGCCGTCCTCGCCATGGCCATCTCCCTGGCCCCGGCCGGGGTGTGGGCCGTGACCCTCCTCAAGGAGTACCGGGAGCGCCGGCCGCGGCCCCAGCGGGCCCCGCAGTCCGCGCAGGCGCCCGCCGTCACCCCCACGCACGCGCGCGTGCCCGAATCCAAGGAGCCCGCCCCGGCGCTCGCCACCGTGTCCCCGGCGGCGGCCCCCGCGACCGGCACCACGACAGGAGGCAACTAGCCCATGGCGTACCAGCCCTCACAGAAGACCAAGAAGACCGTCCTGGGCATCGGCGGCATCGCGGTCCTGGCGGGCCTGAACGCCCCGGCCGCGCTGGACTTCGCCTCCACGCAGTACCACGAGTACAAGATCGCCCAGCCCGGCTACAAGGCGAAGTACGGCTCCTGGGACCAGGTCGACATCCCCGAGGAGTACCGCACCAACGCCATCCACGCCGCCCTGCTGCACACCGGCAAGGTGCTGATCGTCGCCGGGTCGGGCAACGAGCAGCGCAAGTTCGACAAGGGCGAGTTCGACACGGTCCTGTGGGACCCGGAGAAGAACACCTTCAAGAAGGTCCCCACCCCGGAGGACTTCTTCTGCGCCGGTCACGCCCAACTGCCCGACGGACGCCTGCTGGTGGCCGGCGGCACCGCGCGCTACGAACTGCTGGACGGCGAGGTGACCCGGGCCGGCGGCGGCATGCGCGTGAAGAACGAGAGCCCCGACAAGGCGGTGCACCTGAAGAAGGGCACCCGCTTCCGCTCCCCCTCGGGCGTCGAGTACGTCACCCGGTTCGACGTCACCGTCCCCAAGGCCAAGCGCACCTTCAAGGTCACGTACAACAGCCGCGGGGTGATGCAGCCCTGGAAGACCAAGGTCACCGCCAGCGAGGCCCGCGTCTTCGTGGAGGCCGTCAAGAAGGGCAAGCGGTCGGTCGCCCGGAAGCAGGCGCAGTACTCGGTCGTCGGCCTCAAGGGCCGGGCCGCCGACAACGTCTACGGCCTGTCGGAGAAGATCACCCTCGACAAGCAGGACTTCCAGGGCATCCGCGCCGCCTACGAGTTCGACCCGAAGGCCGAGAAGTACGTGCCGGTCGACCCGATGGACAAGGCCCGCTGGTACCCGACGCTCGTCGGCCTGGACGACGGCCGGGTCCTCGCGGTGTCCGGCCTCGACGACGTCGGCATGATCGACCCGGGCGACAACGAGATCTACGACCCGGAGACCAAGAAGTGGTCACCCGGCCCCAAGCGCTACTTCCCGACGTACCCCGCCCTGTTCCTCACCAAGGGCGGCAAGCTGTTCTACTCGGCCTCCAACGCCGGGTACGGGCCCGCCGACCAGGGGCGCGAGCCGGGCCTGTGGGACCTGGAGACCAACACGTTCCGGAAGGTTCCGGGCCTGAAGGACATCGACCAGACCGAGACCTCGGCCTCCGTCCTGCTGCCCCCCGCACAGGACCAGAAGGTGATGATCCTCGGCGGGGGCGGCGTCGGAGAGTCCAGGAAGTCCACGCCGCGCACGGCCGTGGTCGATCTGAAGAAGGACAACCCGGCCTTCGAGACCGGCCCCGACCTGCCGCAGGGCACCCGCTACCTGAACAGCGTGATCATGCCGGACGACACCGTGTTCACGTCCAACGGGTCCAAGGACTACCGAGGCCGCAGCGCCAGCAACATCCTCCGGGCGCAGTTCTACGACCCGAAGGCCAACGCCTTCCGGGAGGCCGCCGCGCCCAAGGTGGGCCGCAACTACCACTCCGAGGCGCTGCTGCTGCCCGACGGGCGGATCGCCACCTTCGGCTCCGACCCCCTCTTCGACGACCAGCAGAACACCAAGCTGGGCCACTTCGAGCAGCGCATGGAGGTCTTCACCCCGCCCGCGCTGCACAAGAACGCCCTGAAGCGCCCCGTGCTGAAGGACGGGCCGCGGACACTGGACGAGGACCACCGCATCACGTTCCGCACGGACCACCCGGAGCGCGTGGCCGCGGCCCGGCTGATGCGGCCCAGCGCGGTCACGCACACCACGGACGTCGAACAGCGCTCCATCGAGCTGGAGGTCACCAGGAAGGGCGGCACGGTGACGTTCGACGTGCCGCGCGACCCCGCCCTCGTGCCGCCCGGCTGGTACATGCTGTTCGTGACGGACGCCGAGGGCACGCCCTCCAAGGCCAAGTGGGTCCACGTGGAGTGAGCGGGCGGCCCGGTCAGCCCTTGGTGTTGCGCGCCAGCTCCAGGGCGTACTCCGGCCACCAGCGCCCGGCGGCCGGCCCGCCCTCGCAGGTCCCGTCCGACTCGCCGGGCCGCTTGATCCACAGGTAGGCGTCGACGACGGGCCGGCCGGTGGCGGTGGTGGGCGGGGTGCCGAGCGCCCGGCCCGGCGGGTTGCACCAGGCGCCGGGCAGGGGGCCGTTGCCGTTGCGGCTGGTGTCGACGACGAAGTGCTTGCCGCCGAGGGCCTCGGCGAGCCGGCCGCCGTAGTCGGTGGTGACCTCGTTGGTCTGGAAGTTGGAGACGTTGAGGGCGAAGCCGTCGGCCTTGGCGATCCCGGCCCGCTTCAGCGGCTCGACCAGCTTCTGCGTCTCCCGGATCCAGTCCGCGTTGCCCGCGTCCAGGTAGACCTTGGTGTTCGGCTGCTGCTTCAGCCGGGTGATGGCCTCGCCCAGCAGCTGCTCGCGCTCGGCGTGGTACTCGCCGGGAGTGCATCCGTCCACGACGTGCGCGACCGCGTCCGGTTCCAGGACGACCAGGGCGTCGGCCTCGCCGAGGGCGTCCGCGAACTTCCCGATCCAGGCCCGGTAGGCGTTCGCGTCCGCCGCCCCGCCCGCCGAGTGCTGGCCGCAGTCCCGGTGCGGGATGTTGTAGGCGACGAAGACCGCCGTCTTGCCCTCCCGGCTCGCGGCGGAGGCGGCCGCCCGGACCATCGGGGCCGGGTCGATCTCACCGGCCGGCCACAGCGCGACCGGCTGGTCGGCGATCCGCTTGATCAGCGCGGCGTCCCCCTCCCGGCCCTGCTGCTGCCAGAGCCGTGCCTGGCGGGCGGCGGGGCTGTCGGGGTCCACCCAGAACGGGGAGGCCGCGTAGCCGGCCTGCGTGGTGTCGACGTCGGTGGCGGCTTCGTCGCGGTGCGCGGACGTGCAGCCCGCGGCGAGACCGAGCACCGCGAGGGCCGCGAGGGCGTGGATCAGCCGAGTCATGCCGCTCCCTGGAGGGTGGTGACGGTGGGTGACGAACCGAAGGCAATCGTGACACACCGGCAGGAATCCCAGCGGAAAGGACATGACCCGACCGCACCTGCAGGCGGCCCGACCGAAGGGCGAGACGGAGCTGACCACCATGTGACCGGCCGGTAAGGTCTGGACCGTGCCGAAGCCGCTCAGTCTCTCCTTCGACCCGATCGCGCGCGCCGACGAACGCTGGAAGCAGCGCTGGGGAAACGTGCCGTCCATGGCCGCGATCACCTCGATCATGCGCGCCCAGCAGATCCTCCTGGCCGAGGTCGACGCGGTGGTCAAGCCGTACGGGCTGACGTTCGCGCGCTACGAGGCGCTGGTGCTGCTCACCTTCTCCAAGTCGGGTGAGCTGCCGATGTCCAAGATCGGCGAGCGGCTCATGGTGCACCCCACCTCCGTGACGAACACCGTGGACCGCCTCGTGAGGTCCGGTCTGGTCGCCAAGCGGCCCAACCCGAACGACGGCCGGGGCACCCTCGCCAGCATCACCGACAAGGGCCGCGAGGTCGTCGAGTCGGCCACCCGCGACCTGATGGCGATGGACTTCGGGCTCGGGGTGTACGACGCCGAGGAGTGCGCGGAGATCTTCGCGATGCTGCGTCCGCTGCGGGTCGCCGCGGGGGACTTCGAGGAGCAGTGACCCGGGGCGAGATCCCCCGGAACGGGTGGTTACGCTCGACGGCATGAAAAAGAGCGTGCTGACCCGCTACCGCGTGATGGCCTACGTCACCGGCGTGCTGCTGGTCCTGCTGACCCTGGGCATGATCGGCAAGTATGTGCTCGACCTGGACGGCGCGGCCGACTTCACGCGCGTCGTCAGCATCGCGCACGGCTGGCTCTACGTCGTGTACCTGGTCTTCGCCTTCGACCTGGGCTCCAAGGCGAAGTGGCCGGTCGCCAAGCAGCTGTGGGTGCTGCTCGCCGGCACCATCCCCACGGCCGCCTTCTTCGTGGAGCGCAGGATCAGCCACGAGCTGCGGGGACGGGTCGCGGAGGACGCGCCCGCGCCCGTCAAGGCGTAACCGCACCGCCGTACGGAGCAACGTACGGCGGTCTGCCATCGACATTTACTAGGACGTCCTAGTAAATTCGAGGGTATGGACGCTCACGCCATAGAAGAAGGCCGCCGTCGCTGGCAGGCCCGCTACGACGCCGCGCGCAAGCGCGAGGCCGACTTCACGACGCTCTCCGGCGATGCCGTGGAGCCCGTGTACGGGCCCCGGCCCGGGGACACCTACGAGGGCTTCGAACGGATCGGCTGGCCGGGGGAGTACCCCTTCACCCGCGGCCTGTACGCCACCGGCTACCGAGGGCGGACGTGGACGATCCGGCAGTTCGCCGGGTTCGGCAACGCCGAGCAGACCAACGAGCGCTACAAGATGATCCTCCGCAACGGCGGCGGCGGGCTCTCGGTCGCCTTCGACATGCCGACCCTGATGGGCCGCGACTCCGACGACCCGCGCTCGCTGGGCGAGGTCGGGCACTGCGGCGTGGCCATCGACTCGGCCGCCGACATGGAGGTCCTGTTCAAGGACATCCCGCTCGGCGACGTCACGACGTCCATGACCATCAGCGGCCCGGCCGTCCCGGTCTTCTGCATGTACCTGGTCGCCGCCGAGCGGCAGGGCGTCGACCCGTCCGTGCTGAACGGCACGCTCCAGACGGACATCTTCAAGGAGTACATCGCCCAGAAGGAGTGGCTGTTCCAGCCCGAGCCGCACCTGCGGCTCATCGGCGACCTGATGGAGCACTGCGCGGCCGGCATCCCCGCGTACAAGCCGCTGTCGGTCTCCGGCTACCACATCCGCGAGGCCGGGGCGACGGCCGCGCAGGAACTGGCCTACACCCTGGCGGACGGCTTCGGGTACGTGGAGCTGGGCCTCTCGCGCGGCCTGGACGTCGACGTCTTCGCCCCCGGCCTGTCCTTCTTCTTCGACGCGCACGTCGACTTCTTCGAGGAGATCGCCAAGTTCCGCGCGGCCCGCCGGATCTGGGCCCGCTGGATGCGGGACGTCTACGGCGCGAAGTCCGAGAAGGCCCAGTGGCTGCGCTTCCACACGCAGACCGCCGGCGTCTCCCTCACCGCGCAGCAGCCGTACAACAACGTCGTACGGACGGCCGTGGAGGCCCTGGCCGCCGTGCTCGGCGGGACGAACTCACTGCACACCAACGCCCTCGACGAGACCCTCGCCCTGCCGAGCGAGCAGGCCGCCGAGATCGCGCTGCGCACGCAGCAGGTGCTGATGGAGGAGACCGGCGTCGCCAACGTCGCCGACCCGCTGGGCGGTTCCTGGTACGTCGAGCAGCTGACCGACCGCATCGAGGCCGACGCGGAGAAGATCTTCGAGCAGATCAGGGAGCGGGGCCTGCGGGCGCACCCCGACGGGCGGCACCCCATCGGCCCGATCACCTCCGGCATCCTGCGCGGCATCGAGGACGGCTGGTTCACCGGGGAGATCGCCGAGTCGGCGTTCCGGTACCAGCAGGCCCTGGAGAAGGGCGACAAGAAGGTCGTCGGTGTGAACGTCCACACCGGCTCGGTGACCGGCGACCTGGAGATCCTGCGGGTCAGCCACGAGGTGGAGCGCGAGCAGGTGCGCGTCCTTGCCGAGCGGAAGTCGGCCCGCGACGACGCGGCGGTGCGGGCCGCGCTGGACGCGATGCTCGCCGCCGCCCGCGACGGCTCCAACATGATCGAGCCGATGCTCGACGCGGTGCGCGCCGAGGCCACGCTCGGCGAGATCTGCGGGGTGCTGCGGGACGAGTGGGGGGTCTACACGGAGCCGGCCGGCTTCTGAGCGAGGCCGTTCAGCAGCACCCTCGTGAAGCCGTGGACCCACTCCTCGTCCACCGGCTCCCCGCTCACCAGGGTGCGGTGGACCACCGCACCCGCCACCATGTCGAAGATCAGGTCCACCGTCCGGGCGGCCGCGCCGGGGTCCGGTTCCGGCGGGAGTTCGCCTCTCGCCTGGGCCCGGGCGCGGCCCTGGAGGACCAGGCGCTTCTGCCGGTCGACGACCGAGGCGCGGACGCGTTCGCGCAGGGCCTCGTCGCGGGTGGCCTCCGCCACCACCGCCATCAGGCCGCTCTTCGCCTCGGGCAGGGTCAGGATGGTGGCGAACTGCGAGACCACGCCCTCGATGTCCGCCGCCAGGGAGCCGCGGTCGGGCAGTTCCAGTGCGTCGAAGAGTTCGGCGACCGCGTCGACGACCAGTTCGTTCTTGCCCGCCCAGCGGCGGTAGAGCGTCGTCTTCGCGACCCCGGCGCGGGTCGCGACGTCTCCCAGCGTGAGCTTGGACCAGCCCAGGTCCACGAGCGCCTCCCGCGTGGCGGCCAGGATCGCGGCGTCCGCCGCGGCGCTGCGCGGGCGCCCGGTGCGGCTGGCTGGGCTGCGGCTGTGCATGTCCCGACCATAAACCGGCGGTTCCCGTGCGGCGCCGTGAGGGAGATCACCGGGGCGCGGTGTCCCGGGGGTGCGGCATGGCGTTACGCTACGACTCGTAGCGAAAGCCTGTGAGGGACGTACACGGGCCTCGCGCACCCGGCGCGGGGTGGGGACCCGGCGCCGAACGGCACCCGACCGGCCTTGCTTTCACACCGTTTTTCACACGCGCGCGCAGTACGGGGGAGGATAGACGCATGCAGCCACGGAACATGTCCATGAGCGGAGTCGTCGACCTCGCCGCGGTGAAGGCGGCCCAGGAGGCCAAGGCGAAGGCGGAGCAGGCGCGCGCCCAAGCAGCCCGTGAGGGCGGGGCGGGGGCGATCTCCCCGGCCGATCTCGTCATCGACGTCGACGAGGCGGGGTTCGAGCGGGACGTCCTGCAGCGGTCCGCCGAAGTAC
Source organism: Streptomyces sp. (assembly GCF_031181705.1). Lineage (GTDB taxonomy): Bacteria > Actinomycetota > Actinomycetes > Streptomycetales > Streptomycetaceae > Streptomyces. Next base: position 24,956 of record NZ_JAPSKN010000013.1, on the reverse strand, counting down.
CGGTCGTCATCGACTTCTGGGCCGAGTGGTGTCAGCCCTGCAAGCAGCTGAGCCCGGTCCTGGAGCGGCTGGCCGTCGAGTACAACGGCCGCATCCTGCTCGCCAAGATCGACGTCGACGCCAACCAGATGCTGATGCAGCAGTTCGGCATCCAGGGAATCCCCGCGGTCTTCGCGGTCGTCGCCGGGCAGGCGCTGCCGCTCTTCCAGGGCGCGGCGGGCGAGGAGCAGATCCGGCAGACCCTGGACCAGCTGGTGCAGGTCGCCGAGCAGCGCTTCGGCCTGACCGGCCTCACCGTCGACCCCGACGCCCAGCCCGGCGCCCGGCCGGCCCCGGAGCGGCCGGCCGGCCCGCACGACGGGCTCCTCGAAGCCGCCGTGCAGGCGCTGGACTCGGGGGACCTGGGCGGTGCCGTCCAGGCGTACAAGAACGTGCTGGCCGAGGACCCGGGCAACGAGGAGGCCAAACTGGGCCTCGCCCAAGCCGAGTTGCTCCAGCGCGTGCAGGGCGTCGACCCGCAGACGGTGCGCCGGGAGGCGGCCGAGAAGCCGGCCGACGTGCAGGCGCAGATCGCCGCGGCCGACCTGGACCTGGTGGGCGGCCATGTCGAGGACGCCTTCGGCCGGCTGATCGAGACCGTGCAGCGCACGGTGGGTGACGACCGGGACACGGTCCGGATGCGGCTGCTGGAGCTGTTCGAGGTGGTCGGACCCGAGGATCCGCGGGTGATCGCGGCGCGCCGGGCCCTGGCGCGCGCCCTGTTCTGACCAGTCGTTAAACGCGCGGGCCGGTGATGCCCGCGTGAAGAGTTCGCCCTCAACGGGTCACCGCGGCCGCGCTTTGCCAAAACTTGGCAATCGCGGCCGCTGTTACTGCGAGTAAGTCGCAGGCGTTGATCTGTCGGATTCTGTCCAGCGATCAACAGCTTTGTACCGCCCCTCCGGGCCACCCTGTGTCGCCGACCGAGACCGAGGGGTCGTTGTTCGGTTATCCCGCCGTTACTAGCGAGTAACGAACCCCCTTGTGCGGGCGGCGAGAATGCACCACGATCGGCCACGCTCGGTCCAATCCCGTACCCCGGCAGCCGGTTGGGTCGCGGGACGTCCTGGGTCCCCACCGAGCAGAGCCGGCGGCAGTGGCGCCGGCTCTTGGACAGGGGGGTCTTCGCCCGTCCGGCGAAGCCTGTCCAGCAGGGTTGTGCGTGATGCGTGTCAGGCGCGACCAGTGGTTGTCGCTCGGGGGTGATCGCCGGTGATTCGGGCGCAGTTGCGCCGCCGAGTGCAGGCGCTCTCCTTCCCGAGGACGTAGCACTTCTCCCATCCCTGCCCGGCTGAGCCGCGACTCGGGGCGAGCCAGGACAGGAGATGTACGTCCGAGAAGGAGGAAATATGGAGTCCCAGGTGCGTGGCGGGACCAGATGGAAGCGGTTCGCTGTGGTCATGGTGCCCAGCGTCGCCGCCACGGCTGCGATAGGTGTCGCCCTCGCGCAGGGCGCTCTCGCCGCGTCGTTCAGCGTCTCCGGTCAGTCGTTCAAGGTCACGACCGACCAGCTCGTCGGTGAGGGCTTCTCGCAGTACGGCGCCCTCGACGAGGGGTACACGCTCGACGGCAAGAAGTCGGTTCACCCGGTCGCGGTCTCGTCGTTCAAGTCGGCGACGATCAAGAACCTCTGCCAGTCGGTCGTCACCCCGAACATTCCGGTGCTCGGGAACGTCAGCCTGATCCTGCGTGCGGGTCAGGGTGCCAAGCCGGTCGAGGCGCAGAACCTCTACATCGACGTCGCCGACCTCAGCGCGGACGCGACGTTCGAGAACATCGACATCGGTGTGGCCGCCAAGGACGCCACCAAGGGTCCGGCCATGAGGAAGGGCGAGACGGCGAACCCGTACGGCTTCGCCCAGCAGGCGGACCGGGCGACCCTGACCGACGTGAAGCAGACGGCGTGGGCGACCACCGCCGGAACCTTCAAGCTCAGCGGCCTGAAGATGTCGCTGTCGACGGGTGTCAAGGAGTGCTACTAAGCACTCGATGACGGGCGGGGGAGCCGGTGGCGCCCCCGCCCGTCCACCTTCCGGCCGTGTCTTCACGCGCGGCCCACATCACCACCACAGCAACGCCGTACCAGGGAGCTGTTTTTCCATGAGCGCCGAGACTCCTGCCGCAGGCGGCCAGTTCACTCTGCGGAGGCAGCAGTTCCGCGCCTGGCGGGGTACGCGGCCGTTCTGGGCCGGGCTGTTCGTCCTGCTCAGCGGACTGCCCATCGCCTACTTCCCGTACGCCAACCTCCAGATCGGTCACCTGACGCTGGCGATGGCGACCACCGCGGGCGCCGGGTCCCTGATCATCGGCGTGCTGCTCGTCGTACTGGGCGTCAGCCTCTGGTTCCAGAAGCACGTCCGCGTCTTCGCGGGAGTCGCGGCCATCCTGCTGGCGCTGGTGTCCATCCCGGTGTCCAACCTCGGCGGCTTCCTCATCGGCTTCCTGCTCGCCATCGTGGGCGGCGCGATGGCCGTCGCCTGGGCGCCGGGCGCACCGCCCGCCGGGCAGCTCGCCACCCACGCCGCCGAAGGCACGGGCGGGGCTCCCGAGGCGACGGACCACGACACCACGGTGATCAGGCCCGTGGACGGGCTGGACGCGCCGAACGATCTGTCAGGAACGAACCCGGCCAACGGGGCGAACGGGAGGCACAGTGCCGGCTGACGAGGTGAGCCACGGGGCTGATGCGGAGGCGTCCCGTGTGAGAACCGGGCCGCGCCACGCGGCACCCAAGAAGCCGCTGTTCACCAGGTTCAACAGGCCGGCCGGCAAGGCGATAGCCATGGCGGCGATGCCGACGGCGGTGCTCATGGGGATGGGCTTCACGTCGACGCTCGCCATCGCCGACGGCAACAACCCGGCGACGCCGACGGCCAAGAGCCTGACGGTGGACGAGTACAAGGACTGCGTGGCGGCCCTGGAGGACGAGGGGAAGAGCCCCGAGGGCGACGCCTCGGCCTCGCCCACGCCGTCCCCCTCGGCCAGTGACGGCGCGAGTGACGACAAGGACGACCAGAGCGGCACGGCCCCGAAGCCGTCGCCCTCCACGGGCACGGGCGGCACGGACGACAGCGAGGGCGGTTCCTCTTCGCCGGATTCAGGTTCCGACGACAAGGACGAGCCCGCGCCCGCCCCGGCCACCAGCGAGCCGGCCACGGGCGGCGGCGACGCGACGGCCACGCCGTCCCCCTCGCCGTCCGGGAAGGGCGGCGGCCTGCTGGAGGGCATCGGCGACGCGATCGGCGGCATCCTGGGCGGCGACAAGGCGGAGGCGAGCGCGAGCCCGACCCCGACCCCGTCCGCCACGGCGTCCGAGACCGCCGAGGAGCCGGCCGAGGACACGGGTGGTACCGCCCGGGACACGACCGAGAAGGCCACCGGCGCCGCCGAGGACACCGTCAAGGACACCGCGGCCAAGACCGAGGAGCCCGCCGAGCCGGCCGAGGGCACCACCGAGGCCGTCGGGAAGGCGGGCGAGGAGAAGGCGGCCGAGGCCACCGCCTCGCCCAGCCCGGCCCCCAGCGCGAGCGCCACCACGGACCCCGACGACTGCCCGGCCGCCACCGACGCCGAGGGCGGCGTCGACAACACGGTGCCGCTGCCCGACGACCCCTGGTACCTCAACGCCAGCTCGCTGACGCTCAAGGGCGCCGACTACAAGGGCGTCGTCGAGGTGCGCACCGCGGGCGGCTCGGTCAAGAAGGTCCTGAAGTACGTCATCTCCGGCGGCACCGACATCGGTGACCTCCACCAGACGGTCAGGGACAAGCAGTCCGGCAAGACCTACCACGTGCAGGCGGCCAAGGGCTCGACGTCCACGATCCGCGACGGCGACACCGTGATGTACACCGAGAGCATCTCGGGCAACCTGCTCGGGCTGATCCCGATCACGTTCGACCCGGAGCACCCGCCGCCGCTGAACATCCCGCTGATCTACTTCACCAACGTGAAGGTCACGCAGGCGGGCCAGTTCGGCGGGACCCTGCACGTGCCGGGGCTGCACAACTACATCGACTGAGCGCCGCACAGAGCCCGTTCGGGAGCCGCACACACCGAGGGGCGCCCCCCTGGATCCAGGGGGGCGCCCCTCGGTGTCGTACACGGCCCCGCGAAAACCTGGGGCGGATCAGCTCTCGGAGCCCAGGTGGTGGACCCGCACCATGTTGGTGGTGCCGGGGACACCGGGGGGCGAACCGGCCGTGATCACCACGATGTCACCCGCGTTGAAGCGGTTGAGCTTGATCAGCTCCTGGTCCACCAGGTCGACCATCTCGTCGGTGCTGTTCACGAACGGCACCACGTACGGCTCCACGCCCCAGCTCAGCGCCATCTGGTTGCGGGTGCCCTCGTCGGTGGTGAAGGCGATGATCGGCTGCTGCGCGCGGTAGCGGGACAGCCGGCGGGCGGTGTCGCCGGACTGGGTGAAGGCCACCAGGCCGCGGCCGCCGAGGAAGTCGGCGATCTCGCAGGCGGCACGGGCCACCGAACCGCCCTGCGTGCGCGGCTTCTTGCCCGGGACGAGCGGCTGCAGGCCCTTGGACATCAGCTCCTGCTCGGCCGCGGTGACGATCTTCGACATCGTCTTGACGGTCTCGATCGGGTACGCGCCCACGCTCGACTCGGCGGACAGCATGACCGCGTCGGCCCCGTCCAGGATCGCGTTGGCCACGTCGGAGGCCTCGGCGCGGGTCGGACGGGAGTTGGTGATCATCGACTCCATCATCTGGGTCGCCACGATCACCGGCTTGGCGTTGCGCCGGCACAGCTCGATCAGGCGCTTCTGCACCATGGGGACCTTCTCGAGCGGGTACTCGACGGCGAGGTCACCGCGGGCGACCATCACGCCGTCGAACGCCATCACGACGTCCTCCATGTTCTGCACCGCCTGCGGCTTCTCCACCTTGGCGATGACCGGGACGCGCCGGCCCTCCTCGTCCATGACGCGGTGCACGTCCTGGACGTCCTTGGCGTCGCGGACGAAGGACAGCGCGACCAGGTCGCAGCCCATCCGGAGGGCGAAGCGGAGGTCCTCGATGTCCTTCTCCGACAGGGCGGGCACGTTGACGGCCGCGCCGGGCAGGTTGATGCCCTTGTGGTCGGAGATGACGCCGCCCTCGATGACGATCGTCTTCACCCGGGGGCCCTCGACCTCGGTGACCTTCAGCTCGACGTTGCCGTCGTTGATGAGCACCTGGTCGCCCTTGTTGACGTCGCCGGGCAGACCCTTGTAGGTCGTCCCGCAGATCGTCTTGTCGCCGGGGACGTCCTCGGTGGTGATGGTGAACTCGTCACCGCGCACCAGCTCCACGGGGCCCTCGGCGAAGGTCTCCAGCCGGATCTTCGGGCCCTGGAGGTCGGCGAGGACACCGATGGCCCGGCCGGTCTCCTTGGCGGCGGCCCGGACCCGGTCGTACCGGCCCTGGTGCTCGGCGTGGGTGCCGTGGCTGAAGTTGAAGCGGGCCACGTTCATGCCGGCTTCGATCAACGCGACAAGCTGATCGTGGGAGTCGACCGCGGGGCCGAGAGTACAGACGATTTTCGAACGGCGCATGGGGGCGATCCTATCGGTTTGTTTCCCAGCGGAATATTCCGTCTGGCGGAAAATACAAAAGGGCGGGATGCCGCTCAGGTGTGATTCCCCGAACCATTTACCAGCGCGTAGGTCTGTGTCGCGATCTCCAATTCCTCGTCGGTGGGGACCACCGCCACCGCCACCCGGGCGCCCTCGGGCGAGATCAGCCGGGCCTCGTCGCCGCGCGCGGCGTTGCGCTCGCCGTCCACCGCGATGCCCAGCTCCTCCAGGCCCGCCAGGGCGGCCTCGCGCACCGGTGCCGCGTTCTCGCCCACACCCGCGGTGAAGGCGATCGCGTCCACCCGCCCGAGTACGGCGTAATAGGCGCCGATGTACTTCTTCAGCCGGTGAATGTAGATGTCGAACGCCAGCTCCGCCCGCTCGTCACCCGCGTCGACGCGGCGGCGGATCTCCCTCATGTCGTTGTCGCCGCACAGACCGATCAGACCGCTCTTCTTGTTGAGAAGAGTGTCGATCTCGTCGGCGGACATTCCCCCAACACGCATCAAATGGAAGATGACGGCCGGGTCCATGTCTCCGGAGCGCGTACCCATCACGAGCCCCTCCAAAGGCGTCAGGCCCATGGAGGTGTCCACGCAGCGACCGCCCCGCACGGCCGAGGCCGACGCCCCGTTGCCCAGGTGCAGCACGATCACGTTCACCTCGGACGGGTCCTTGCCCAGCAGCTTCGCCGTGGCCCGGGAGACGTAGGCGTGGGAGGTGCCGTGGAAGCCGTAGCGGCGGATGCGGTGCGCGTCGGCCGTCTCGACGTCGATCGCGTAGCGCGCGGCCGACTCCGGCATCGTCGTGTGGAAGGCGGTGTCGAAGACGGCGACCTGCGGCAGGTCGGGCCGCAGCGCCTGCGCCGTGCGGATGCCGGTGAGGTTGGCCGGGTTGTGCAGCGGGGCCACCGGGATGAGCCGCTCGATCTCGGCGAGCACCCGGTCGTCGATCACGGTCGGCTCGGTGAAGGACTTGCCGCCGTGCACCACGCGGTGGCCGATCGCGGCCAGCTCCGGGGAGTCCAGGCCGAGGCCGTCCTTGGCGAGCTCCTCGGCCACGGCCTTCAGGGCGGCGTCGTGATCGGCGATCGCCCCGCCGCGCTCCCGGCTCTCGCCGCCGGCCGGGGTGTGCTTCAGCCGGGAGGTCCGCTCGCCGATCCGCTCGACCAGGCCCACCGCGAGCCGGCTGCTGTCCCGCATGTCCAGCAGCTGGTACTTGACCGACGAGGAACCGGAGTTGAGGACGAGGACACGGGTCGGACTCACTGGGCTGCTGCCTTCTCGCTCGGGGTCTGGGCCTGGATCGCCGTGATGGCGACGGTGTTGACGATGTCCTGGACCAGGGCGCCCCGGGACAGGTCGTTGACCGGCTTGCGCAGGCCCTGCAGCACCGGCCCGACGGCGATCGCGCCGGCCGAGCGCTGCACGGCCTTGTAGGTGTTGTTGCCGGTGTTCAGGTCGGGGAAGATCAGCACGCTCGCCTGGCCGGCGACCTCGGAGCCGGGCAGCTTGGTCGCCGCGACCGACGGCTCCACGGCGGCGTCGTACTGGATCGGGCCCTCGATCTTCAGGTCGGGCCGGCGCGAGCGGACCAGCTCGGTGGCCTCGCGCACCTTGTCGACGTCGGCGCCCGAGCCGGAGGTGCCGGTCGAGTACGACAGCATCGCGATCCGCGGCTCCACCCCGAACTGCGCGGCCGTGGTCGCCGACTGGACGGCGATGTCGGCCAGCTGCTCGGCGTTCGGGTCCGGGTTGACCGCGCAGTCGCCGTAGACGAGGACCTTGTCGGCCAGGCACATGAAGAACACCGACGAGACGATGTCCGCGTCCGGCCTGGTCTTGATGATCTCGAAGGCCGGGCGGATGGTCGCGGCCGTGGAGTGCACCGAGCCCGACACCATGCCGTCGGCGAGGCCCTCCTGGACCATCAGCGTGCCGAAGTAGTTCACGTCCGAGACGACGTCGTAGGCCAGCTCCACCGTGACGCCCCGGTGGGCGCGCAGGGCCGCGTACTTCTCGGCGAAGCCGTCCCGCAGGTCGGAGGTGGCGGGGTCGATCAGCTGCGTCTCGCCCAGGTCCACGCCGAGGTCGGCGGCCTTCTTGCGGATCTGGTCGACCGGACCGAGCAGGGTCAGCTCGCACACGCCCCGGCGCAGCAGCACCTCGGCGGCGTGCAGCACGCGCTCCTCGGTGCCCTCGGGCAGCACGACCCGGCGCAGGTCGGATCGGGCCTGCTCCAGCAGCTTGTGCTCGAACATCATCGGCGTGACGCGGTCGCTGCTGGGCGCGGAGACGCGGCGCGCGAGGTCGGCGGTGTCGGCGAAGCGCTCGAACAGGCCGAGGGCCCGCTCCGCCTTGCGCGGGGTGGCCGCGTTGAGCTTGCCCTCCAGGGAGAACAGCTGCTCGGCGGTGGGGAAGCTGTTGCCGGTCACCGACAGCACCGGGGTGCCGGGCGCGAGACGGTCGGCGAGGGTGAGGATGTCCTGGCCGGGCACCTCGTTCAGGGTGAGCAGGATCCCCGCTATCGGCGGGGTGCCGGCGCTGTGCGCGGCGAGCGCGCCCACCACCAGGTCCGCCCGGTCGCCCGGGGTGACGACGAGGCAGCCCGGGGTCAGGGCACCGAGGAAGTTCGGCAGCATCGCGCCCCCGAAGACGAAGCCGAGCACGTCCCGGGCGAGCCCGGAGTCGTCGCCGAGCACCACCTCGGCGCCCAGGGCGTGGCTGATCTGCGAGACGGTCGGGGCGGACAGGGCCGGCTCGTCGGGCAGCACGTAACAGGGCACCGGGAGCCGGGAGTCCAGCTGGCGGGCGATCTCGTCGCGGTCCTCGCGCGCGACCCGGTTGGCGACCATCGCCAGGACGTCGCAGCCGAGGGTGTCGTAGGCGCGGTAGGCGTTGCGCGTCTCGGCGAGCACGGCCTCCACGGACTGCTTGCGGCCGCCGACGACCGGCAGCACGGACGCGCCGAACTCGTTCGCCAGCCGGGCGTTCAGCGACAGCTCGTCCGGGAGCTGGGTGCCGGCGTAGTCGGTGCCGAGGACCAGGACGACGTCGAAGTCGCGGGCGACCCGGTGGAAGCGGTCGACGAGCGTGGAGACCAGCTCGTCGGTGCCGGCCTCGGCCTGGAGGGCGGACGCCTCGTGGTAGTCCATCCCGTACACGGTCGCGGGGTCCTGGGCGAGCCGGTAGCGGGCGCGCAGCAGCTCGAAGAGCCGGTCCGGCCCGTCGTGGACCAGGGGGCGGAAGACGCCCACGCGGTCGACCTGGCGGGTGAGGAGTTCCATGACCCCCAGTTCGACGACCTGGCGGCCGTCACCGCGGTCGATGCCGGTCACGTACACGCTGCGGGTCACGCGGGCTCTCCGTTTCATCGCGAGGGGGTACACATCAGGACGACTGTCCAGCCGGGGGCACAAAAATCGCCCACCGAGGTGAGCAGAACCCTCTTGACAATACCTCTTTCGCTAGATAAGGCGCCCGTCAGAGCGGGGTGCCACAGCGGGCTGCGGAGCGTGAAACAATCGGCAGTGGCTCACCGGTGTCAACAGCGAGCAGGAGACACAGCACGATGCGTATCGGAGTTCTCACCGCAGGCGGCGACTGCCCCGGCCTGAACGCCGTGATCCGGTCGGTCGTGCACCGGGCGGTCGACAACTACGGCGACGAGGTCATCGGGTTCGAAGACGGCTACGCGGGGCTGCTGGACGGGCGCTACCGCACCCTCGACCTGAACGCGGTCAGCGGCATCCTCGCCCGAGGCGGCACGATCCTCGGTTCGTCCCGCCTGGAGCGCGACCGGCTGCGCGAGGCCTGCGAGAACGCCTCCGACATGATCCACGAGTTCGGCATCGACGCGCTCATCCCGATCGGCGGCGAGGGCACGCTGACGGCGGCCCGCATGCTGTCCGACGCGGGGCTGCCCGTGGTGGGCGTGCCGAAGACGATCGACAACGACATCTCCTCCACGGACCGCACCTTCGGCTTCGACACCGCGGTCGGCGTCGCCACCGAGGCGATGGACCGCCTGAAGACCACCGCCGAGTCCCACCAGCGCGTGATGGTCGTGGAGGTCATGGGCCGGCACGCGGGCTGGATCGCGCTGGAGTCCGGCATGGCCGCCGGCGCGCACGGCATCTGCCTGCCGGAGCGCCCGTTCGACCCGGCCGACCTGGTGAAGATGGTCGAGGAGCGCTTCGCCCGCGGCAAGAAGTTCGCGGTGGTCTGCGTCGCCGAGGGCGCCCACCCCGCCGAGGGCACCATGGACTACGGCAAGGGCGCCATAGACAAGTTCGGCCACGAGCGCTTCCAGGGCATCGGCGCGGCCCTCGCGCACGAGCTGGAGCGGCGTCTGGGCAAGGAGGCCAAGCCGGTCATCCTCGGCCACATCCAGCGCGGTGGTGTGCCGACCGCCTACGACCGGGTGCTGGCCACGCGGTTCGGCTGGCACGCGGTGGAGGCCGCGCACCAGGGCCGGTTCGGCCACATGACCGCGCTGCGCGGGACGGACATCGTGATGGTGCCGCTCGCCGAGGCCGTGACCGAGCTGAAGACCGTGCCCAAGGACCGCATGGACGAGGCCGAGTCGGTCTTCTAACCACCCTTGCGGCCGTCGTCGTCCCGCAGCTTCGCCCAGAAGTGCTCGACGATCCGGTCGAGGAAGTCCTGGCCGGCGCCGCCCGCGTCACCGCTGCCGCCGCCCCAGCTCAGGGTGGCCGCCATGTGCCCCTGGTAGTCCTCGTGCAGGCTCCGCAGGGCCGCCTCCAGGAACCGCCGGTCCAGGGGGACGAGCCGGGCCACCGGGCGTCCGTAGGCCTGCCAGCGGGTGGTGACCGCGCTGCGCAGCAGGCCGCCGAGGCGGGCGTCGCGGCCGGTGACGGTGACGAAGTCGGGCAGGCCGAGGCCGAGCAGCTCGGCCAGCGCGGCGGACTGGCGCTCGGTGCCGCGCCAGCTGTCGGTCTCCTCCATGCGCAGATACGCGTGGACGTCGTGCCCGACCGCCCGGGCCACGTCCTCGGGGGCGAGGCAGCGGGCGATGCGGTGTTCGCGCAGGGTGCGCGGCCGGCCGATGAGCTCGGCGGGCGAGCACCACAGCACGCCCGCGAGGGCGGTGAGTTCGGAGTCGGACGGGGCCGTGATCCCGCGCTCCCAGGCGATGACGTGGTCCGGGGAGACGTGCGGGTGCCCGTACGAGACGCGCATGCCGTGGGCGACGTGCTCGGGGGCCATGCCGAGGGCCGCGCGCAGCCGGCGCGCGGCGGGGGCGTTGAAGGGCGGAGTCGTGGGGGAGGGCTCGCTCGGGCGGGGTGAAGGTCGGCGCACGGGCCTCAAGCTAAGGGCGCCGGACTGCGGCGACTACGGTCGGTTCGGCCAGGATCACGCATTGTAGGAAGCTACGGCTACCGGCGGGTTCGCCGGGACCGAGGACGGCCCGTCCGATGGACGGTTGTACGGGCGCGGACCGGGTCCGCTGCGGCGACCGGCTCGCGCAGCGACCGCGCCTCCGGCGAACGGCAAGCTCAGCGGGCATATTCGCGTCCCTGGTCGGCCCGGGCCCCGGTGTCGTGGGCGTGGCCGGGGCCGTCCCGGAAGCCGTGCGCACGGGCGGGCGTCGAAACCGTGTGCGTCCCCGTCACCTCCCCGGCGGGGTGGGCGCGCGGGAGGAGGCGCGGCGCGATTCGCGCGGTCCGCGGCGGGTGTACCCCCTCAGGTGATTCGTGATCGTCGAACCATTGACCCATGCCGTTCACCCACTTAGCCTCCATCTGCATACGTAGACGCCGTCTGCATACAGAGATGGGTCGTCGGTTCAAAGGGGAACTGCCTTGCCTCTGCTCGTCGTCGGGATCAGCGTCCTGATCCTTTTGCTCCTCATGACCAGGCTGAAGCTGAACGGCTTCGCGGCGCTGCTCCTGGTGGCGGTCGGGGTCGCGCTCGTGCAGGGCATCCCCGTGGCGACCGTCCCGGACGTCCTCTCCGAGGGCATCGGGGACCAGATCGGCGACACCATGCTGACGATCGGGCTCGGTGCCATGGTCGGCCGCGTGATGGGGGACTCCGGTGCCGCGCAGCGGATAGCCGGCACACTCCTGGACGCCTTCGGGCCGCGCTGGGTCCAGGTGGCCATGGTCGTCACGGCCATGCTGATCGGCGTCACCATGTTCTACGAGGTCGCGTTCATCATCATCGTGCCGATCGCGTTCACGCTGGTCCGGGTCACCGGGGCCAAGCTGCTGTGGGTCGGGCTGCCCATGTCCATCGCCCTGTCCACCATGCACAGCTTCCTGCCGCCGCACCCCGGGCCCACCGCAGTCGCCGCGACCTTCCACGCCTCCGTCGGACTCACCCTGTTCTACGGCCTGTTCGTCGCGGTCCCCGCCGGGGCGCTCATCGCCCTGACCTGGCCCCGTCTGCCGTTCGTCGCGCGGCTGACGCCGTCGATCCCCAAGGGCCTGGTCAGCGAGCGGGAGTTCGCCGAGGAGGAGATGCCCGGGCTCGGCTGGTCGCTGTGCGTGGCGCTGTTCCCCGTGGTGCTGATCGTGGCCGCCGCCGTGACCGACATGGCCACCTCCGGCGAGAGCCCGCTGCTGCACACCGTCGCCTTCGCCGGTTCGGCGCCGATCGCGCTGTTGCTGACGCTGTGCCTGGCGGTCTGGGCGTTCGGGCCGCGGATCGGGCGCAGCCTGAGCGAAGTCGGAGCGTCCTGCACGTCGGCGGCCCAGGCCATGGCGATGATCCTGCTGGTGATCGGCGCGGGCGGGGCCTTCAAGAACGTCCTGGTCGAGGGCGGGATCTCCGACTACATCAAGGACGTCACCGACGGCTGGTCCGTCTCGCCGATCGTCCTCGCCTGGCTCGTCGCGGTCATCCTGCGCATCGCGCTCGGCTCGGCCACGGTCGCCGTCGTGACCGCGTCCGGGGTGGCGCTGCCCCTGCTCGCGGGCGGCGGGGTCCACCCGGAGGTGATGGTGCTGGCCGTGGCCTGCGGCTCCATCGCCTTCTCCCACGTGAACGACCCGGGTTTCTGGTTGTTCAAGGAGTACTTCAACCTCTCCGTCATCGAGGCGATCAAGGTGCGCACGTCCTACACGACGGTGCTGGCCGTGCTCGGGCTCGGCGGGGTGCTGGTGGCCGAGTCGGTCCTCGACGTCCTCGGTCTGTGAATCATTTCCGTCGCCGCAGAAAGGGCACCTGATGAGCATCGGGCAGCAGCCGACCGTCACGGCGTTCGCCGTCTACCCCGTCGCCGGACGGGACAGCATGGAGCTGAACCTCTCCGGTGCGCACGGGCCGTACTTCACCCGCAACGTCGTCGTCCTCACCGACTCCGAGGGGCGGACCGGACTCGGGGAGGTGCCCGGCGGGGAGCAGATCACCCAGACCCTGCGGGACGCCGAGCCGCTGGTCGTCGGGGCGAAGGTCGGGGACTACAAGCGCGTGCTGCGGGAGATCGGGGAGCGGTTCGCCGGCCGGGACGCGGGCGGGCGCGGTGCGCAGACCTTCGACCAGCGGACCACCGTCCACACCGTCACGGCGGTCGAGTCGGCCCTGCTGGACCTGCTCGGGCAGCACCTCGGCGTGCCGGTCGCGGCGCTGCTGGGGGACGGGCAGCAGCGGGAGTCCGTGCGGGTGCTGGGCTATCTGTTCTACGTGGGCGATGCCGACCGGACCGACCTGGAGTACGTGCGCGAGCCCGGCTCCCCGGTCGAGTGGTACCGGGTGCGGCACGAGGAGGCGCTGTCGCCGGAGGCGATCGTGCGGCAGGCCGAGGCGGCGTACGCGCGGTACGGGTTCCGGGACTTCAAGCTCAAGGGCGGTGTGCTGGAGGGGGCCGAGGAGGTCGCGGCGGTGCGGGCGCTGAAGCGGCGGTTCCCGGACGCCCGGATCACGCTCGATCCCAACGGGGCCTGGTCGCTGCGGGAGGCGGTCGAGCTGTGCCGGCCGCTGGTCGGGACGCTGGCGTACGCCGAGGACCCGTGCGGGGCGGAAGAGGGCTACTCGGGGCGGGAGATCCTCGCGGAGTTCCGCCGCGCGACCGGGCTGCCGACGGCGACCAACATGATCGCGACGGACTGGCGGCAGCTGGCGCACGCGCTCGCCCTGCAGTCGGTGTCCATCCCGCTGGCCGATCCGCACTTCTGGACGATGCAGGGCTCGGTGCGGGTGGCGCAGCTGTGCCAGGCGACGGGGCTGACGTGGGGGTGTCACTCCAACAACCACTTCGACATCTCGCTGGCGATGGTGACGCACTGCGGGGCGGCGGCGCCGGGGGAGTACAACGCGCTGGACACGCACTGGATCTGGCAGGAGGGGCTGGAGCGGCTGACGGTGGACCCGCCGCGGATCGTCGACGGGGAGATCGCGGTGCCGGACGCGCCGGGGCTGGGCGTCGCGCTCGACATGGACCGGCTGCTGGCCGCACACGAGCTGTACCGGAAGAAGGCGCTGGGGGCGCGGGACGACGCGGTGGCGATGCGGTATCTCGTGCCGGGGTGGTCGTTCGACGCGAAGCGGCCGTGTCTGGTGCGCTAGCCGGTCGGCCCGGGGCGGGGGAGGGCCGGGCCGTCCCCCGCCCCGCCGCTCAGCGGGACGTCACCTCCAGCACGGCCTTCCCGCGGATCCGGCGCGCCCGCAGCGCCTCGGCCGCCTCGTCGAACCGGTCCCACGGGCCCTGCCAGCCGGTCTCGACGGTCAGGGCCCCCTCGGCGGCCAGCGCGGTGAGGACGGCCAGGTCCGCGCCCGCGTCCGAGTCGATGACGAAGGAGGACAGGGACTTGGCCGGGCCGACGGTCGCGTACGGCGGGAAGACCGCCGGTTCCCCCGAGGTCCAGCCGACGCTCTGGACACTGCCGCCGGGCGCGAGCAGGCTCCAGGCGGCGACCAGTTGAGGACCGCCGACGCTGTCGATGACGATGTCCACCGGCTCCCGCAGCCCTTCCAGCCCGACCAGCACCTCGTCGGCGCCGGACTCGGCCAGGCCCTCCGCGCGGGCGGCCGAGCCGACGGACGCGATCACACGGGCACCGGCACGGGCGGCCAGCTGGACGGCGAACCGGCCGACTCCACCGGACGCCCCGGTGACCAGCACCCGCTTGCCGGGCCCGAGTCCGGCGGCCCGCAGCGAGCGCAGAGCCGCCACCCCGGCGACCGGCAGGGCCACCGCCCTGGCCGGGTCCAGACCCCCGGGCACCTCGGCGAGGGCACCCACGTCGATCGCGACGCGCTCGGCGAACGCCCCCGAGGTGAGGGCCACCACCCGCGTGCCCACCGCCGGCCCGGTCCCGTCGGCCGCGGCCCGGACGACCACGCCGGCGGCGTCCGACCCGAGCACCGCTCCCACCGGCACCCGCCCGGAGCGGGCGTCGTTGAGGTCACCGTGGTTCAGCGAGGCGTGCGACACCTCCACCAGGACCTGACCCGGCCCGGGCACCGGCTCGGCGACCTCGCCCAGACGGACCGTTTCGGACGCGGCCGGATCGACCACCAGAGCACGCACGGACATGTCTCCCCCTCGTGTGGAACGCGGTGATCACCGCGACCATGAGGAGCAACAGCCGGCGCTCCCGGTTGCTTCCCGGTCCTGTTCAGCCCTTCACCGCCCCGCCCAGCGCGAAGCCCCCTCCCAGGCGTCTCGCGATCAGGACGTACAGGAGGATCACCGGCGTGGAGTAGACGAGGGAGAACGCGGCCAGCTGGCCGTACGCCACCATGCCCCGGTTGCCGAAGAAGTCGTTGATGCTGACCGACGCCGGCATCTGGTCGGGGGTGAGCAGGAGCATGAAGGGGACGAAGAAGTTGCCCCACATCATGACGAAGGAGAAGACCGTCACCACGGCCACGCCCGGGCCCATCAGGGGCAGCACGATGCGGACGAGGGACTGCAAGGAGGAGGCGCCGTCCGTCCAGGCCGCCTCCTCCAGCTCCTTCGGGACGCCGTCCATGAAGTTCTTCATCAGCCAGATGGCGAACGGCAGTTGGGACGCGGCGAAGAAGAGGATCGTGCCCCGCATGGTGTCGATCAGGTCGACCCGCACGAAGAGCGCGTAGACCGGGACCATGATCGCCGTGATGGGCAGGCTGGTGGCGAAGAGGATCGTCAGCAGGAACGGCCGGTTGAAGCGGGAGCGGAAGCGGGACAGGGGATAGGCGGCCAGGACCGCGCAGACCACCGCCAGCAGCGTCGCGCCGCCGCACAGGATCAGGCTGTTGAGCAGGGGGGTGAAGGTGATCTCGGGGGTCAGGACGGCGTCGAAGTTGGCCAGGGTCAGGCCGTCGGGCGCCTTCACCCGGAGGTTCGCGTGGGGGTCGAGGGCCGAGAGGACCACCCAGGCCAGGGGCAGGACGAACGCGGCGGCGACGACCAGCAGGCCGGCGTCCGCGGCGAGGCGGCGGGTCGTGCGGCGGGAGGCGAGCGTGGCCATGCGGGTCAGACCTCCGTCCGCAGCAGGCGCAGGTAGACGAGGGAGAACAGGGAGCCGACCAGGAGGAGGAGCAGGGCGACCGCCGTGCCGTAGCCGATCAGGCTGTTCTGGAAGGCCTGTTCGTACATGAACAGCGGCAGCGTCTGGCTCCTGCCGCCCGGGCCGCCCCGGGTCATCACCCAGATCAGACCGAAGACCGAGAGGGTCTGCAGGGTGTTGAGCATCAGGTTCGTGCCGATGGAGCGGCGGATCATGGGGAGCGTGATGTGCCACATGCGGCGCCAGCCGCCCGCCCCGTCGACCTCGGCCGCCTCGGTGATCTCCTGCGGGATCTCGTTCAGCGCGGCCGAGTAGACCAGCATCGAGAAGGCCGTGCCCCGCCAGACGTTGGCGAAGGACACCGCCAGGATGGGCAGGGTGTACAGCCAGTTCTGGGCGGGCAGGTGCAGCCAGTCCAGGACGGCGTTCAAAGTTCCCTCGCGGCGGAAGAAGGCGTAGAGGAGGAAGCCCGCCACGACCTCCGGCAGGACCCACGCCGTGACCACGATGCCGCCGGTCAGGGTGCGCACCGGTTTCGACGCGCGCCGCATCAGCGCGGCGAGCGCCAGGCCGAGGGTGTTCTGCCCGATCAGCGACGACAGGACCGTGAACACCAGCGTCAGCCAGACGGCGTTGAGGAACGCCTCGTCCCCGAAGGCCCGGGTGAAGTTGGCGAAGCCGACGAACGACTCCTCGGCCTGGCCGGTGAGCTGGAGGTCGGTGAAGGCGATCCAGACGCAGTACGCGATCGGGCCGGCCAGGAAGAGGAGCAGGAGGACGATCGCGGGGGTCAGGGGCAGGGCCCGCACCGGCAGGCGGGGGCCGCGTGCCGGGCGGGTGGCCCCGGGTGCTGCCTTGGCGAGCGGCGGGCGGGGTGCGGTGGCAGTCATGCGGTCCGGCTCTCGCTCACCGCTCGACCACCTGGTTGTCCGTGGCGTCCTTCAGGGCGTCCGTGTAGGCGCTCGTGGCCTCGTCGACCGACGCGTCACCCGTGGTGACGCTCTCCATCGCCTCCTGGATGGCCGTGGAGACCTTCGGGTAGGCCGGGTAGGCGGGGCGGTAGTGCGTCGAGGCCACCAGGTCGGTGAAGAACTCGATGCCGGGCTGCGCGTCGACGTAGGCCGGGTCCTCGGCGACGTCCTCGCGGACGGCGATGCCGGAGTTGGCGATGTACCACTTCTGCGCGTTGGCCTTGGTCTGCATCGTCTTGACGAACTCGAACGCCAGGTCCGGGTTGCCGGCCTTGGCGGGAATGGACCAGGTCCAGCCGCCGGACATGCTCACCTTGCCGGGCGCCTGGCCGTGCTGGGTCGGCATGGCGGCCAGGCCCAGTTCCCTCGACCACTCGGGCCACTCGTGGCCGCTGCCGGGCAGCCAGTCCTGCGGGAGCCAGGAGCCGTCGAGGGCGATGCCGAGCTTGCCCTGCGGCAGCCACTCGCCGCGCACGCGGGTCATGACGTTGGGGTCGAGCGCGTCGGAGACGTCCGGGCCGAGCTTCTCCGCGTAGACCGTCTCGACGAAGGCGAGCGCGTCCTTGAAGCCCTGGCCGCCGGCGATCCACTTCTTGCCGGACTTGTCGTAGAGGGGGTCCGTGCGGCCGTCGTTGGTGCCGTACAGGAGCATCTCGAAGGTCTGCATGGTGGCGGCCTCGCCGACCGGCTTGCCCGTGTAGACGTTGAACGGGATGACGCCGGGGACCTTCTTCTTGATGGTGCGTGCGGCGGTGAGGACGTCGTTCCAGGTCTTCGGCTGCCAGTCGGCGGGCAGGCCGGCCCTGGCGAAGATGTCCTTGTCGAACCAGAGGCCGCGGGTGTCGGTGCCGTCGGGGACGCCGTACGTCTTGCCGTCCTCGCCCTTGGCCGCCGCCTTCGCCGTGTCGATGAACCGGTTCCAGTCCGGCCACTTGGAGAGGTAGGCGTCGAGGGGCTTCAGGTATCCGCTGGTGATGTCCGAGTTGATGAGGAACGTGTCCTCGTAGACCAGGTCGGGGGCCGTCTTGGGGGAGCGGAGCATCTGCTGGAGCTTGGTGTAGTACTCCGAGTCCGGGGCCTTGATCGGGACCAGCTCGACCTTCTTGCCCGGGTGGGCCTTCTCGAACTGCTTCTTGATGTCCGCGAGATAGGTGTCCATCACCTTCACGGAGTTGTCCGTGGACTGCTTGAAGGAGACCTTCACGGTGTCCGGGTCGCTGCCGGAGCCCCCACCGCACGCGGTGAGGGTCGTGGCGGCGAGGACCAGGGCGGCGAGGGGAGCGAGGGCGGCGGTGGGGCGCACGGGCACGACCTCCTACGGGCGCACTTCGTTGTGGCCGGGTGGCTGCGTCGTGAACCTAAGAGGAATGGTCTAGTCAGGTCAATGCGTGTGCGGAGGTTCGATCGCCGGCTGATGGACCGTCACTGGCCGGTGACCCAGCGGTACTGCAACTCCGGCCGCCCGACCGTGCCGTACTGGGGGCGGCGGGCCGCGCGGCCCGCGTCGACGAGGTGCTCCAGGTAACGGCGGGCCGTGATGCGGGAGATGCCCACCGTCTCGGCCACGCCCGCGGCCGTGAGGCCCTCCGCGCTGTCGCGCAGGGCGAGCGTCACGCGCTCCAGGGTCGGCGCGCTCAGACCCTTGGGCAGTGCGGCCGGGCCCGGCGCGCGCAGGGCGGCGAGCGCCCGGTCCACCTCGTCCTGGCCGCTGGCCTCCCCGACCGCCGCGTGGAACTCCGCGTACCGCACCAGCCGGTCGCGCAGGGTGGCGAAGGTGAACGGCTTCAGTACGTACTGCACCACGCCGAGCGAGACGCCCTCACGCACGACGGCCAGGTCGCGGGCCGACGTCACCGCTATCACGTCGGCGTGGTGGCCGGCCGCGCGCAGGGAGCGGGCCAGCTGCAGCCCGTGCACATCGGGCAGGTGCAGGTCGAGCAGGAGCAGGTCGACGGGGGTACGCTCCAGGACCCGGCGGGCCTCCGCGCCCGAGTGCGCCTTGCCCACGGCCACGAAGCCGGGCACCCGGCCGACGTAGAGGACGTGCGCGTCGGCGGCCACCGGGTCGTCCTCCACGACCAGGACACGGATGGCCTTCGGGCCGTTCGTCGGTCCGCTCGTCATGCGTCGCCTCCAGCGCCCGTGGACACCGAGGTCCCGGCTCCCGTGCCCTCGGTCACCGCCCCCGGCTCCCGCAGCGGCAGCCGTACCTCGAACTGTGCCCCGCCGCCGGCGGCACCCGTCACCGACAGGGTCCCGCCGTGCCGGTGCGCCGCCTGCCGGACCAGCGCCAGACCCAGCCCCCGGCCGCCCGGGCCCGCCGGTTTCGTCGTGAAGCCCCGCTGGAAGACGGCCTCGGCGTGCTCGGGATCCACGCCCGGCCCCGTGTCCGACACCCGCATCACCAGCTCCGGGCAGCCGCCCGCTGCCTCGGTGTACGCGGCCACCGTCACCCGGGCCCGTACGCTGCCCTGCGCCGCGTCCACGGCGTTGTCGATGAGGTTGCCCAGGATCGTCACCAGGTCCCGCGCCGGCAAGGACTCCGGCAGCAGTCCGTCGTCGAGGCTGCTGTCCTCCGACACCACCAGCTCCACGCCCCGTTCGTTCGCCTGGGCGGTCTTGCCCAGCAGCAGCGCCGCCAGCACCGGCTCGCTCACCGCCGCCACGACCTGGTCGGTGAGCGCCTGGGCCAGCTCCAGCTCGGCCGTGGCGAACTCCACCGCCTCCTCGGCCCGGCCCAGCTCGATCAGCGAGACGACCGTGTGCAGCCGGTTCGCCGCCTCGTGGGCCTGTGAGCGCAGCGCCTGGGTGAAGCCCCGCTCGGAGTCCAACTCGCCCATGAGCGACTGGAGTTCGGTGACATCGCGCAGGGTCACGACGGTACCGCGCCGCTCGCCGCCCGACACCGGCGAGGTGTTGATCACCAGGACCCGGGAGGCGGTGAGGTGCACCTCGTCCACCCGCGGCTCCGAGGCCAGCAGCGCGCCCGTCAGCGGGGCGGGCAACCCCAGCTGCGCCACCGACCTGCCCACCACGTCCCCGGCCACGCCGAGCAGCTCCCGCCCACCGTCGTTGATCAACGCCACACGGTACTGCCCGTCCAGCATCAGCAGCCCTTCGCGCACCGCGTGCAGGGCGGCCTGGTGGTAGTCGTGCATCCGGCTCAGCTCGGCCGCGTTCATCCCGTGGGTGTGGCGGCGCAGCCGGGCGTTGATGACGTACGTGCCGACCGCGCCCAGCGCCAGCGCTCCGGCCGCCACGCCGAGCAGGGCCGTCAGCTGCTCCTGGACGCGCTGGGTGATCTCCTCCACCCGGATGCCCGCGCTGACCAGGCCGACCACCCTTGGGCCGTCCTGGATCGGGGTGACCGCCCGGACCGACGGGCCGAGCGTGCCGGTGTAGGTCTCGGTGAAGGTCTGGCCGCGCAGCGCCTTGTCGGTGTGGCCCTGGAAGGTCTGGCCGATCTGTCTCGGGTCGGGGTGCGTCCAGCGGATGCCCCGCGGATCCATGATCGTGATGAAGTCGACCTCGGTGTCCCGCATCACCCGAAGCGCGTACGGCTGCAGCTCGGCCGTCGGGTCGGGGGCGCGGGTCGCCGCCAGCACGGACGGGGAGTCGGCGACCGACCGCGCCACCGCCCTGGCCTGGCGCGCCGCGGCCTCCTCGGCCTGGCTGCGGTCACTGACGTAGGTGAACAGCGCGTATCCGGCCACGACGACCGCTATCAGCACGGCCTGCATGGCGAAGAGCTGGCCCGCCAGGCTGCGGGGACGGGGGACGGTGAGGCGCATCCCGTCAGTCTGCACCGTGGCCGATTGTGAACTAAATGAACGGAAGGGTGACCGCGCTCACAGGGGACGACATAGTCACGGCATTCCCCATAACGCAGCTCCGGGAGCCCCGCTCCCTGTTTCTCGCAGTTCCCCGGAGTTTCCCGGAGTTTTTCCCGGACGTGAGCCGCACGCCGGTGATGCCGACGACGTCGTCAAGGAGGGCCGCCGTGACCAGCGCAGCCGATACGGCACCTGCCGCACCCAAGGCCAAGCGGGACCGCACGCACTATCTCTACATCGCGGTGATCATCGCCGTCGCCGCCGGTATCGCGGTGGGTCTGGCCGCACCGGACTTCGCGGTCGAGCTGAAGCCGATCGGCACGGGCTTCGTGAACCTGATCAAGATGATGATCTCGCCGATCATCTTCTGCACGATCGTGCTGGGCATCGGCTCGGTGCGCAAGGCCGCCAAGGTCGGTGCCGTCGGCGGTATCGCCCTCGGCTACTTCATGGTGATGTCGCTGGTCGCCCTGAGCATCGGCCTGGTCGTCGGCAACATCCTGGAGCCGGGCACGGGCCTGGCGGTCACCGACGCGGTCAAGGACGCCGGGCACGCGCAGGTCGACGCCGAGGCCAAGGACACCACCGAGTTCCTGCTCGGCATCATCCCGACCACGATCGTCTCCGCCTTCACCAACGAGTCGGTGCTGCAGACCCTGCTGATCGCGCTGCTCGCCGGCTTCGCGCTGCAGGGCATGGGCTCGGCAGGGCAGCCCATCCTGCGCGGCATCGAGCACATCCAGCGGCTCGTCTTCCGCATCCTCGCCATGGTGATGTGGGCCGCCCCGATCGGTGCCTTCGGCGCCATCGCCGCCGTCACCGGCTCCGCCGGCCTGGACGCGCTCAAGAGCCTCGCCGTGCTGATGCTCGGCTTCTACGTGACCTGCTTCCTCTTCGTCTTCCTCGTGCTCGGCGTCCTGCTGCGGGTGATCTCCGGCCTGAACATCCTCACGCTGTTCAAGTACCTCGGCCGGGAGTTTTTGCTGATCCTGTCCACCTCCTCCTCCGAGTCCGCCCTGCCGCGACTCATCGCGAAGATGGAGCACCTGGGCGTCAGCAAGCCGGTGGTCGGCATCACCGTCCCGACCGGCTACTCCTTCAACCTCGACGGCACCATGATCTACATGACCATGGCCTCGCTGTTCATCGCCGACGCCATGGGCACCCCGATGTCCCTCGCCGAGCAGATCCCGCTGCTGCTCTTCCTGCTCGTCGCCTCCAAGGGCGCCGCCGGTGTCACCGGCGCCGGTCTCGCGACCCTGGCCGGCGGTCTGCAGTCGCACAAGCCGGCCCTGGTGGACGGCATCGGCCTCATCGTCGGCATCGACCGCTTCATGAGCGAGGCCCGCGCCCTGACCAACTTCGCCGGCAACGCCGTGGCCACCGTGCTGATCGGCACCTGGACCAAGGAGATCGACCGGGAGCGGGTCGACCAGGTACTCGCCGGTCACCTGCCCTTCGACGAGAAGACGCTGCTGGACGACGGCCACGGCGGCCCGGCCGGCGACGACCACGTCGAGGTGCCCGAGCCGGGCGGCGAGAAGGAGCTGGCCAAGGCCTGACGGCCGCGCCGCCTCCCCAGGACTCCGGGCGGCTGGGTGTCCCCCCGTCGCTCAGCCGCCCGGACCGTCGCAGCCCCGGAAGAAGGATCAGTCGTTCAGCTCCGCCACCAGCTCGGTGGCGGTCGAGGCGGGCACGCCCGCCGCGGTCAGGATGGTGACCGCGGCGCAGCGGCCCGCCTCTTCTGCTGCCACGAGCCCGTCGTTCACCGCCTCCATCAGCGCCACCAGCATCTGCTCGTGCACGTACGCCAGGGCCGCGGCCGGCAGGGGTGAGCTGAAGACGCCCTGGTCGAGGCCGCGCCGCAGCATGCCGGTGGCGGTCTGGCGGACGGGGGCGAGCCGCTCCCTGATGCCCTGCATGGTCACCGTGCGCTGGGCGAGCGCGATCAGCAGCCGGTACCGGTCGGCGATCTCCCACACGGCCAGCACCGAGCGGGCCACGGCCTCGGCCGGTTCCCCCACGCCCTCGCGGCCCGCCGCGTGCGCGGCCGCGAGGGCCTCCACGGCCTCGTCGACGAGGGTGCTGATGAGCGCCTCGCGGTTCGGGAAGTGCCCGTAGACCGTGCGCCGGACGACACCCGCCGCGCGGGCGATCTGGTCCATGGACGCGTCGGGGTCCCGCAACAGCTCGGCGAGGGCGACATCGAGGATGCGACGGCGGTTGGCGTCGGCGCGGCTGGTGGTGCCCGTGGTCATGGACGTCATTGTGCCCCTCCGACAGCAAGTTGCACAGTGCTGTGCAACGGCGTAGATTGCACAGCGTTGTGTAAATGCACACCCATGTGCAAATCAGTCAGGAAGGCACCCCCCTGCCATGCGACTCGTCATGACCGAACCGGCCGAGAGGATGGACCGCCCCTACCCGCGCCGCTGGTGGGCGCTGCTCGTGCTCTGCCTGAGCCTGCTGATCATCGTGATGGCGAACACCGCCCTCACCGTGGCCGCGCCCGCCATGACCGAGGACCTCGGCCTGTCCAGCGCCGACCTGCAGTGGGTCATCGACGGCTACACCGTCCCGTACGCGGCGCTGATGCTGCTGCTCGGCGCGATCGGCGACAAGTACAGCCGCCGGGGCGCGCTCGTGCTCGGGCTCCTCGTGTTCGGCGGCGGGGCCGTCTCCGGCTACCTCGCCGACAGCGCCACGGCCGTCATCGCGGCCCGGGCCGTGATGGGCGCGGGCGCCGCCATGATCATGCCCGCCACGCTGTCCCTGCTCGCCGCGACCTTCCCGCGGGCCGAGCGGGCCCGGGCCATCACCCTGTGGACCGCCACGGCCGGACTCGCCATCGCGGCCGGGCCGCTGGTCGCCGGGGCGCTGCTGGAGGACCACGGCTGGTCGTCGACGTTCCTGATCAACGTCCCCGTCGCCGCGCTGGCCCTCATCGGCGCGTTCGTCCTTGTCCCGCCGTCCAAGGCCGCCGACCGCGGGCGCATCGACTACGGCGGCGGGCTGCTGTCCGTGGTGTGGATCGCCGCGCTGGTCTACATGATCATCGAGGGGCCGCACTTCGGCTGGGGCGCCAAGGCGATCACGGCCGCGGCCGTGGCGGGTGCCGGGCTCGTCGCCTTCGTGGTGTGGGAACTGCGCCATCCGCGCCCGCTGCTCGATGTGCGCCGCTTCACCGACCGGCGCTTCGCGGGCTCCAACCTCGCCGTCGCGCTGTTCTTCCTGGCCGTCTTCGGGGCCTTCTACTACCTGACGCAGCACCTGCAGTTCGTCCTCGGCTACGACGCCCTGGACACGGGCGTGCGGATGCTGCCGCTGGCCGGCGCGGTGTTCGTCGGCGCGGCCCTGACCGGGTACCTCACCCCCCGGGTCGGCATGAAGTGGACCGTCACGGCCGGGATGGTCGGCGGCACGGCGGCGCTGGCCCTGCTCACCCGGGTCGACTCCGGTTCGGCGTACGGCGACTTCGTCGCGCCCCTGGTCGTCCTCGGCCTCGCGATCGGTCTCGCGCTCTCGCCCTGCACGGACGCGATCATGGGGGCGTTTCCCGAGTCGGAACTCGGCGTCGGCGGGGCGGTCAACGACACGTCGCTGGAGCTGGGCGGCTCGCTCGGCATCGCCATCCTCGGCTCGCTGCTGGCCACGTCGTACTCCGGCCACCTCTCCGACGCCACGGCCGGCAGCCGGCTGCCCGCGCCCTCCCTGGAGACCGCCCAGGACTCCGTCGGCGCCGGATACGCCGTGGCGCGGGGCATGGGTGACAAGGCGCGGCAGCTCGCCGAGCAGGCCGCGCACACCGGCGACCCGCGGCAGGCCGGGCAGCTCAAGGCCCAGGCCGAGCAACTGGCCGGTGGAGCACGGCAGATGGCCGACGCGGTGGGCTCCTCCTTCGCCGACGCGGTGGCACACACCAGTCTGGTCGGAGCCGTGGTCCTGGGCATCGGCACGGTCGCGGTGGCGCTGCTGCTGCCCGGGAGGCGGAAGCCGGCCCCCGAGCCCGCCGAGTCCGGTAAGCCGCAGCCGGCGAACGTCACGCGCTAGCCGGGACCGGCCTGGCGGCCGCGCCCGCTGTC
>NZ_JAPSKN010000117.1 GCF_031181705.1 Streptomyces sp. | reverse complement strand
CGCACCGCCCGGCCGAAGTCCGCGCCGGACGCAAGGCCCCCGGCCGGAGCCCGGCCCTATATCCAGTCGTCGGGCTCCGGCTCCGCGTCCATCTCGGGCCAGTCGTCCGGCCCGTGCGTGTCCTGGCCGGGTGCCTGTCCCGGAGCCGGGCCGGCCGCCGGAGCCGCCCCGGGGGGTCCGCCCAGGGAGGCGAGCACCTCCAGCACACCCTCCCCGTACGTCGCGCGCTTCTTCTCGCCGACCCCGCTGATGCCGCCCAGCTCGCTCACCGACGTGGGCCACGCCAGGGCGATCTCCCGCAGCGTCGCGTCGTGGAAGATGACGTACGCCGGAACGCCCTGCTCGCGAGCCTGTTCGGCCCGCCAGGCGCGCAGGGCCTCGAACGCCGGCAGCAGCCCCTCGGGCAGCTCGGCCGCGGCCGTCCTGGCCTTGCGCTCGCTCCGCCCTGAGCCGGAGGACGAGGAGCCCGACCGGGAGGTCGCCGGCTTCTTCGGCTCCTTGCGCAGCGGCACCTCCCGCTCCCGCCGCAGCACCGCCCCGCTGGCCTCGGTCAGCACCAGCGTGCCGTACTCGCCCTCCACCGCGAGCAGCCCCTGCGCCAGCAACTGCCGTATGACACCTCGCCATTCGCCCTCGGTCAGGTCCTCGCCGATGCCGAAGACCGACAGCTGGTCGTGGTCGAACTGGATGACCTTGGCGGTGCGCTTGCCCAGCAGGATGTCGACGATCTGCACCGCGCCGAACTTCTGCCCGCGCTCGCGCTGCAGCCGCACCACCGTCGACAGCACCTTCTGCGCCGCGACCGTGCCGTCCCAGGTCTCCGGCGGGGTCAGGCATGTGTCGCAGTTGCCGCAGCCGGCCGGGTCCGGGTCCTGGCCGAAGTAGGCGAGGAGCTGGCTCCGGCGGCACTGGGCCGTCTCGCACAGCGCCAGCATCGAGTCGAGGTGGGCCTGGGCCCGCCGCCGGAAGGCCTCGTCGCCCTCGCCGGACTGGATCAGCTTGCGCTGCTGGATGACGTCGTTGAGCCCGTAGGCCATCCAGGCCGTCGACGGCAGCCCGTCGCGACCGGCCCGGCCGGTCTCCTGGTAGTAGCCCTCGACCGACTTGGGCAGGTCGAGGTGGGCGACGAAACGCACGTCCGGCTTGTCGATGCCCATGCCGAAGGCGATGGTCGCCACCACGACCAGGCCGTCCTCCCGGAGGAAGCGGGACTGGTGGGCCGCGCGCGTCCCCGCGTCCAGGCCCGCGTGGTAGGGCACGGCCTCGATGCCGTTGCGGCTGAGGAACTCGGCGGTCTTCTCCACGGAGTTGCGCGACAGGCAGTAGACGATGCCCGCGTCGCCCGCGTGCTCCTCGCGCAGGAAGGCAAGCAGCTGCTTCTTCGGGTCGGCCTTGGGCACGATCCGGTACTGGATGTTGGGCCGGTCGAAGCTGGCCACGAAGTGGCGGGCCGCCGGCATGTTGAGCCGCTCGGTGATTTCCCGGTGCGTCGCACGGGTGGCGGTCGCCGTGAGCGCGACGCGCGGGACGTCCGGCCAGCGCTCGCCGAGCAGCGACAGCGCCAGGTAGTCGGGCCGGAAGTCGTGGCCCCACTGGGAGACGCAGTGCGCCTCGTCGATCGCGAAGAGGGAGATCTTGCCGCGCGAGAGCAGATTGAGGGTGCTCTCCAGCCGCAGCCGCTCGGGCGCCAGGTACAGCAGGTCCAGCTCGCCGGCGAGGAACTCGGCCTCCACCGTCCGGCGCTCGTCGAAGTCCTGCGTGGAGTTCATGAACCCGGCCCGCACGCCCGCGGCCCGCAACGCGTCCACCTGGTCCTGCATCAGGGCGATCAGCGGGGAGACGACCACACCCGTACCCGGCCTGACCAGGGACGGAATCTGGTAGCACAGGGACTTTCCGCCACCGGTCGGCATGAGCACGACGGCGTCGCCGCCGGCGATCACGTGCTCGATGACCGCTTCCTGCTCGCCGCGGAAGGCGCCGTAGCCGAAGACCCGGTGCAGCGCGGTCAGCGCCTCGCTCGCGTCGGCACCGAGCGGCCCGGCCGAGCCACCGCCGACCCCGAGCGCCCCGGCCGATCCGCCGCCGGCTCCGAGCGCCCCGGCCAGGCCACCGTCGGCACCCGGCCCTTCGCCGGTACCGGTACCGGTCACCGTGTCCCGTTCCGTCATCACACTCGTCCCGCCCGTCGCGCCCATCGTTGCGTCCCCCGTGCGTCGCGCCTCGACCACTGCGTCCACCATAGGCGCCCGCACCGACAGCCCCGGAGTTATCCACAGGTCCCGTCCGAGGGGATGGAACAGTCCACACTCCCGTTCGACTCAGCCCAATGGACGGCCCGTCTGGCACGCCCTCACCCGCCGGGCGAAGCTGCTCACGCGGCCCGGGTGAGGCCCGTGGCTCACGGCCCCCGTCCGCCCCTCCCCCAGCGGGCGCCACCGCGCCCACCTGACGAGCGCCCGCCCCGGGCGTCCCTGCCCGCAAGGAGCGACTCGACATGTCCCCCCGCAAGACACTCAAGGCCGCCGGCGCCCTCGCCCTGACCACCGCGCTCGCCCTCGCCGCCGCTCCCGCCCACGGCACCGGACACGGCCACGAATCGGAGCCCGAGCTCATCCAGACGTACGCCGCCACCCGCCACTACCAGCACGTGAAGCGCGCCATGGGAGACGGCTACCGGCCCGCCGGGCCGTGCACCGCCCTGCCCGGTCAGGGCGGCATGGGCTACCACTACGTCAAGCAGCGGCTGATCAACTCCACCGATCCGGTGAAGCCGGCCGCGATCGTCTACCACAAGGACAGGCATGGCAAGCTCCGTGCCGGGGCCGTGGAGTGGATCGTCCGGGACGCCGACCAGAAGGTGGAGACGGACCGGGACCGTCCGGTGATGTTCGGCGACCGGCACTTCGACGGGCCGGAGGAGATCCCCGGTCTGGGCGTCGTCTACACGCTGCACGCCTGGATCTTCAAGGACAACCCCAGGGGCGCCTTCCACCCCTGGAACCCCCGGGTGCAGTGCCCCTGACGGCTGCCCCGCGCACACGCGAGGGGACCCGGCCTCCAAAGAAGACCGGGTCCCCTGCACGCACCCCGTGCACGAGGGGGCCTCAGCGGACGAACACGCCCGCCTGCCCCGCCAGATCCAGGAAGTACTGCGGCGCCACACCGAGCACCAGCGTGACCGCCACCCCGACGCCGATCGCCGTCATCGTCAGGGGCGACGGCACCGCCACCGTCGGGCCCTCCGGCCGCGGCTCACTGAAGAACATCAGCACGATGACGCGGATGTAGAAGAACGCCGCGATCGCCGACGAGATCACACCGATGACGACGAGCGGGGCGGCCCCGCCCTCCGCCGCCGCCTTGAACACGGCGAACTTGCCCGAGAAGCCGGACGTCAGCGGAATGCCCGCGAAGGCCAGCAGGAACACCGCGAACACGGCCGCCACCAGCGGCGAGCGGCGGCCGAGCCCCGCCCACTTGGACAGGTGCGTCGCCTCACCACCCGCGTCACGCACCAGTGTGACCACCGCGAAGGCGCCGATCGTCACGAACGAGTACGCGGCCAGGTAGAAGAGGACGGACGAGACGCCGTCGGGCGTGGTCGCGATGACACCCGCGAGGATGAACCCGGCGTGCGCGATCGACGAGTAGGCCAGCAGTCGCTTGATGTCGGTCTGCGTGATCGCCACGATCGCACCGCCCAGCATGGTGACGATCGCCACGGCCCACATCACCGGCCGCCAGTCCCAGCGCAGGCCCGGCAGGACGACGTACAGCACCCGCAGCAGCGCGCCGAAGGCCGCCACCTTGGTCGCCGCAGCCATGAAGCCGGTCACCGGGGTAGGCGCGCCCTGGTAGACGTCCGGGGTCCACATGTGGAACGGCACCGCGCCCACCTTGAACAGCAGGCCCATCACCAGCAGCGCGGCACCGACCAGCAGCAGCGCGTCGTTGCCCATGGTGTCGGCGAGCGCCGGGTTGACGTCCTGCACGGTGCCGTCGACGACCTGCGCGATCGTCGCGTACGACATCGAGCCCGCGTAGCCGTACAGCAGCGCGATGCCGAACAGGGTGAACGCGGAGGCGAACGCGCCGAGCAGGAAGTACTTGACCGCCGCCTCCTGGGACATCAGCCGCTTGCGGCGGGCCAGGGCGCACAGCAGGTACAGCGGGAGGGAGAAGACCTCCAGGGCGACGAACAGCGTCAGCAGGTCGTTGGCCGCCGGGAAGATCAGCATGCCGGCCACGGCGAACATCAGCAGCGGGAACACCTCGGTGGTGGTGAACCCGGCCTTGACCGCGGCCTTCTCGCTCTCGCTGCCCGGCACGGACGCGGCCTGCGCGGCGAAGGAGTCCACCCGGTTCCCGTGGACCACCGGGTCCAGGCGCCGCTCGGCGAAGGTGAACAGGCCGACCAGGGCCGCGAGCAGGATCGTGCCCTGCAGGAACAGGGCCGGTCCGTCGACGGCGATCGCGCCCATCGCCGCGATGCGCGCCTTGGTCGTGCCGTACCCGTCGGCCGCGAGGGCGACGACCGCGGCGAACGCGGCCGCCAGGGCGACGACGGAGACGAACATCTGAACGTAATAGCGGGATGTGCGCGGCACGAACGCCTCGACCAGGATCCCGACGATCGCCGCTCCCACGACGATCAGGGTGGGCGCCAGCTGGCCGTACTCGAACGTCGGCGCGTCGATCTTGGTGATCGGGTCGGCCGCGGTTGTCCACAGGCTGTGGACGGCTGATGCGCTCACTTGGCCGCCTCCACCTCGGGCTGGGGGTCCTTCTTCTGAACGTCGGACATGGTCTGCTCCACCGCGGGGTTGACGATGTCCGTGACGGGCTTCGGGTAGACGCCCAGGAAGATCAGCAGCACGACCAGCGGGGCGACCACCACGAGTTCCCGCACCCTGAGATCGGGCATGGCGCTGACCTCGGGTTTCACCGGGCCCGTCATCGTCCGCTGATAGAGGACGAGGGTGTAGAGCGCGGCGAGGACGATGCCGAAGGTGGCGATGATGCCGATGACCGGGTAGCGCGTGAACGTGCCCACCAGGACGAGGAACTCACTGACGAACGGCGCCAGTCCCGGCAGGGA
Organism: Streptomyces sp.; assembly: GCF_031181705.1. Taxonomy (GTDB): domain Bacteria; phylum Actinomycetota; class Actinomycetes; order Streptomycetales; family Streptomycetaceae; genus Streptomyces. The sequence goes on along the minus strand of NZ_JAPSKN010000117.1, from coordinate 13,147 downwards.
GAGCGTCGCGAGGCTGCCGATCAGGAACGTGCCGGCGAGCACCGGGGCGACCTTCTGCACCCCGCCGTAGTCGGCGATGAGCCGCGAGCCGCGCCGGGAGATCAGGAAGCCCGCGACCAGCATCAGCGCGGCCGTCGAGATGCCGTGGTTGATCATGTAGAGCGTCGCGCCGGACTGGCCCTGGCTGGTCATCGCGAAGATGCCCATGATGATGAAACCGAAGTGGGAGATCGACGCGTACGCCACCAGGCGCTTGATGTCCCGCTGGCCGACCGCGAGCAGCGCCCCGTAGATGATGCTGATCAGGGCGAGGACGAGGATCACGGGCGTGGCCCACTTGCTGGCCTCCGGGAAGAGCTGGAGGCAGAAGCGGAGCATCGCGAAGGTGCCGACTTTGTCGACGACCGCCGTGATGAGGACCGCGACCGGGGCCGTCGACTCCTGCATCGCGTTGGGCAGCCACGTGTGCAGCGGCCACAGCGGCGCCTTCACGGCGAAGGCGAAGAAGAAGCCGAGGAACAGCCAGCGTTCGGTGCTGGTCGCCATGTCCAGCGTGCCGTTGGCCCGGGCCTCGGAGATCTCCTGGAGCGAGAAGTTCCCGGCGACCACGTACAGGCCGATCACCGCGGCCAGCATGATCAGGCCGCCGGCCAGGTTGTAGAGGAGGAACTTCACCGCCGCGTACGAGCGTTGCGTCGCCGCCGCCTTCTCCCCGTGCTCGTGGGCACGGTCCCCGAAGCCGCCGATGAGGAAGTACATCGGGATCAGCATGGCTTCGAAGAAGATGTAGAAGAGGAAGACGTCGGTGGCCTCGAAGGAGAGGATCACCATCGCCTCGACGGCCAGGATCAGCGCGAAGAAGCCCTGCGTCGGCCGCCACCGGCTGCTGCCGGTCTCCAGCGGGTCGGCGTCGTGCCAGCCCGCGAGGATGATGAACGGGATGAGCAGGGCGGTCAGCGCGATGAGCGCCACCCCGATGCCGTCCACGCCCAGTTCGTAGCGGACGCCGAAGTCGGCGATCCAGGCGTGGGACTCGGTGAGCTGGTAGCGGTCGCCGCCCGGGTCGAAGCGGACCAGGACGACGATCGCCAGGACGAGCGTGGCGAGCGAGAAGAGCAGCGCCAGCCACTTGGCGGCGGTGCGCTTCGCGGCCGGTACGGCGGCCGTGGCGATCGCCCCGATGGCCGGGAGCGCCGCTGTCGCTGTCAGCAGAGGAAAGGACATCGGTATCAGACCGCCCTCATCAGCAGGGTCGCGGCGACGATGACCGCGGCGCCGCCGAACATCGAGACCGCGTAGGAGCGGGCGAAGCCGTTCTGCAGCCTGCGCATCCGCCCGGAGAGGCCGCCGACCGAGGCCGCCGTGCCGTTGACGACGCCGTCGACCAGGGTGTGGTCGACGTAGACCAGGGACCGCGTGAGGTGCTCCCCGCCGCGGACCAGGACGACGTGGTTGAAGTCGTCCTGGAGCAGGTCGCGGCGGGCGGCCCGGGTGAGCAGCGAGCCGCGCGGGGCGACGGCCGGGACCGGGCGGCGGCCGTACTGCGCCCAGGCGAGGGCGACGCCGATGACCATCACGGCGACCGTGGACAACGTGACCGTGAGGGCGCTGACCGGCGGGTGGCCGTGGTCGTGCCCGGTGATCGGCTCCAGCCAGTGCAGGAACCGGTCGCCGATGCTGAAGAACGCGCCGCCCGCCACCGACCCGACGGCCAGCACGATCATGGGAATCGTCATGACCTTGGGCGACTCGTGCGGGTGCGGCGGGGTGTACTCGCCGCGTGTCTCGGCCGCGGGCTCCACGTCCGGCTCGGCCGGGGACGGGGTCGGCGCGTGCCGCCAGCGCTCCTCGCCGAAGAAGGTCATCAGCATCACGCGCGTCATGTAGAACGCGGTGATGGCCGCGCCGAGCAGGGCGCACGCGCCGAGGATCCAGCCCTCGGTGCCGCCCTTGGCGAACGCCGCCTCGATGATCTTGTCCTTGGAGAAGAAGCCGGACAGGCCCGGGAAGCCGATGATCGCCAGGTAGCCGAGGCCGAAGGTGACGAAGGTGACCGGCATGTACTTGCGCAGGCCGCCGTAACGGCGCATGTCCACCTCGTCGTTCATGCCGTGCATGACCGAACCGGCGCCGAGGAACAGGCCGGCCTTGAAGAAGCCGTGCGTCACCAGGTGCATGATCGCGAAGACGTAGCCGATGGGGCCGAGGCCCGCGGCGAGGATCATGTAGCCGATCTGCGACATGGTCGAACCGGCCAGGGCCTTCTTGATGTCGTCCTTGGCGCAACCGACGATCGCACCGAACAGGAGCGTGACCGCGCCGACGATCGTGACGACCAGCTGCGCGTCCGGGGCGCCGTTGAAGACGGCTCCGGAGCGGACGATCAGGTAGACGCCCGCGGTCACCATGGTCGCGGCGTGGATGAGGGCCGAGACCGGGGTCGGGCCCTCCATCGCGTCCCCGAGCCAGGACTGCAGCGGCACCTGGGCGGACTTGCCGCAGGCGGCGAGGAGCAGCATCAGGGCGATCGCGGTCAGCTTGTCCTCACCGGCGGCACCGGCGAGTCCGGCCTCCTCGTGGCTGCCGAGCACCGGCCCGAAGGCGAAGGTGCCGAACCACAGGAACATCAGCATGATCGCGATGGACAGGCCCATGTCGCCGACGCGGTTGACCAGGAAGGCCTTCTTCGCGGCCGTGGCGGCGCTGGGCTTGTGCTGCCAGAAGCCGATCAGCAGGTAGGAGGCGAGACCGACGCCCTCCCAGCCGACGTACAGCAGCAGGTAGTTGTCGGCGAGGACGAGGATCAGCATCGCCGCGAGGAACAGGTTCAGATAGCCGAAGAAGCGGCGGCGCCGCTCGTCGTGCTCCATGTACCCGACGGAGTACAGGTGGATCAGCGATCCGACGCCCGTGATCAGCAGGACGAACGTCATGGACAACTGGTCGAGCTGGAAGGCGACGTCCGCCTGGAAGCCCTCGACGGGGATCCAGCTGAACAGGTGCTGGCTCATGACGCGCTGGTCGGCGTCCTGAGCCAGCATGTCGCTGAACAGCACCAGGCCGAGCACGAAGGAGACGGCCGCGAGCAGGGTGCCGAGCCAGTGACCGACGGCGTCCAGCCGGCGTCCGCCGCACAGCAGGACCGCCGCTCCGAGCAGGGGCGCCGCGACCAGCAGCGCAATCAGGTTCTCCACGATTCTCCCGACCCCTTACAGCTTCATCAGGCTGGCGTCGTCGACCGAGGCCGAGTGGCGGGCACGGAACAGGGACACGATGATCGCGAGCCCCACCACGACCTCCGCGGCGGCGACGACCATCGTGAAGAAGGCGATGATCTGGCCGTCGAGGTTGCCGTGCATCCGGGAGAAGGCGACGAACGCGAGGTTGCAGGCGTTGAGCATGAGCTCGATGCACATGAACACGACGATCGCGTTGCGCCTGATCAGCACTCCGGTGGCGCCGATCGTGAACAGCAGGGCCGCGAGATAGAGGTAGTTGACCGGGTTCACTTCGATGCCTCCTCGGGCCGCTTGAACGTGGCCGGCTCGACGGCGTTGCGCTCCAGGCGCTCCTCGGCCCGCTGCTCCAGGGCCCGCAGGTCGTTGAGCGCCTCCCGCGACACGTCCCTCACCTGGCCCCGCTCGCGCAGCGTCTTGCTGACGGTGAGGTCGGAGGGGGTGCCGTCGGGCAGCAGGCCCGCGATGTCGACCGCGTTGTGCCGGGCGTAGACACCGGGCGCCGGCAGCGGCGGGAGGTACGTGCCCTTGCGCACGCGCTCCTCGGCGAGTTCGCGCTGGGTCTTGGCGCGCTCGGTGCGCTCGCGGTGGGTGAGCACCATGGCGCCGACCGCGGCCGTGATGAGCAGGGCGCCGGTGATCTCGAACGCGAAGACGTACTTGGTGAAGATGAGGGCGGCGATGCCTTCCACGTTGCCGCCGGCGTTCGCCTGGCCGATGCCGTTGAACTCCCTCAGGGACGCGTTGCCGATCCCGGCGATCAGCAGGACGCCGAACCCGAGCCCGCACAGCAGGGCCAGCCAGCGCTGGCCCTTGATGGTCTCCTTCAGGGAGTCCGCCGCGGTGACGCCGACGAGCATCACCACGAACAGGAACAGCATCATGATCGCGCCGGTGTAGACGACGATCTGGACGACGCCCAGGAAGTAGGCGCCGTTGGCGAGGTAGAACACCGCCAGGATGATCATGGTCCCGGCGAGGCACAGCGCGCTGTGCACGGCCCGCCTCATCAGGATGGTGCACAGGGCGCCGATCACCGCGACGGTGCCGAGGATCCAGAACTGGACGGCCTCTCCGGTGGAGGTGGAGTAGGCGGCGAGCTGGGCGGTCATCGGCCGATCACCTTCTCCGACGCCGGCTCGCTCCCGCCGAAGGTCGAGTCGGCCTCCTGCACCACCTCGCCCCTGGAGTGGGCGACCTGGCGCTCGGTACCGGGGGCGGCTTCCGTCACCAGGCCCCGGTAGTAGTCCTGTTCGTCCGTGCCCGGGTAGATGGCGTGGGGCGTGTCGACCATGCCCTCCTCCAGGCCCGCGAGCAGCTGCTCCTTGGTGTAGATGAGGTTGGCGCGGCTGGAGTCGGCCAGCTCGAACTCGTTGGTCATCGTGAGCGCGCGGGTGGGGCACGCCTCGATGCACAGGCCGCACAGGATGCAGCGGGCGTAGTTGATCTGGTACACGCGCCCGTACCGCTCGCCCGGCGAGTAGCGCTCCTCGTCGGTGTTGTCCGCGCCCTCGACGTAGATCGCGTCGGCGGGACAGGCCCAGGCGCACAGCTCGCAGCCGACGCACTTCTCCAGGCCGTCCGGATGGCGGTTGAGCTGGTGCCGTCCGTGGAAGCGCGGGGCCGTGGTCTTCGGCTGCTCGGGGTACTGCTCGGTCAGCCGCTTCTTGAACATGGCCTTGAAGGTCACGCCGAAGCCGGCCACCGGGTTCATGAACCCGGGCTTGGTGTCCTTCGGTTCCTCGGCCTGCGAACGCTCGAGTTCCTCAGCCATCGGACGCCTCCTTTCCATCCGTAGATCCGCCCACAGATCCGTCACTGTGAGTATCGGTCCCACCACTGACAATCAGCTCCCGCTCACGGCGCGAGGGCCGTCGCGGAACCGGCGGAAGTTCCTGTCCCGGCAGGGGCGGTACGGGGAATCCGCCCGCCATCGGGTCGAAGGCGGCCGGGGCCTCGGCCGGCTGCTCGGCCTGCCTGGTCCTCTCGCGGAACATGTCCGCGACGAAGGAGAGCAGCAGCAGGGCGAGCACGGCACCGCCGACGTAGAGGGCGATGTCGGCGAAGTCGTAGCCCTCGTTGCGCAGGGCCCGGACGGTCGCGACGAGCATCAGCCACACCAGCGAGACCGGGATGAGGACCTTCCAGCCGAGCTTCATCAGCTGGTCGTAGCGGACGCGCGGGAGGGTGCCGCGGATCCAGATGAACATGAACAGCAGCAGCTGGACCTTGACGGTGAACCACAGCAGCGGCCACCAGCCGTGGTTGGCGCCCTCCCAGAAGGTGCTGACGGGCCAGGGGGCCCGCCAGCCGCCGAGGAAGAGCGTGGTGGCGACGGCCGAGACGGTCACCATGTTGACGTACTCGGCGAGCATGAACATCGCGAACTTGATCGACGAGTACTCGGTGTTGAAGCCGCCGACCAGGTCGCCCTCGGACTCCGGCATGTCGAAGGGGGCGCGGTTGGTCTCGCCGACCATGGTGACGATGTAGAGGATGAAGGAGACCGGCAGCAGCAGGATGTACCAGCGGTCGGTCTGCCCCTCCACGATCGTCGACGTCGACATCGACCCGGAGTAGAGGAACACGGAGGCGAAGGCGGCGCCCATCGCGATCTCGTAGGAGATCATCTGCGCGCAGGAGCGCAGGCCGCCCAGCAGCGGGTAGGTCGAACCGGAGCTCCAGCCCGCCAGGACGATGCCGTAGATGCCGACCGAGGCGACCGCGAGGATGTAGAGCATCGCGATCGGCAGGTCGGTGAGCTGCATCGTGGTGCGCTGGCCGAAGATCGAGATCTCGTTGCCGGCCGGACCGAAGGGGATCACCGCGATCGCCATGAAGGCGGGGATGGCCGCGATGATCGGCGCGAGGACGTAGACCGCCTTGTCCGCGCGCTTGACGATCACGTCCTCCTTCAGCATCAGCTTGATGCCGTCGGCGAGCGACTGGAGCATGCCCCAGGGGCCGTGCCGGTTGGGGCCGATGCGCAGCTGCATCCAGGCGACGACCTTGCGCTCCATGACGATGGAGACCAGCACGGTCACCATCAGGAAGGCGAAGCAGAACACCGCCTTGATGACGACCAGCCACCAGGGGTCGGTGCCGAACATCGAGAGGTCTTCAGCAGCGAGGTACGACGGGCTCATGCCTCCACCTCCTTGGGGGCCTCGCCGGCGAGCGTCGCCGGGCCGATGCGGACGAGGGAGCCGGGCCGCGCCCCGGTGCCGGAGGCGACGCCGCCGCCGGTGGAGTTCAGCGGCAGCCACACCACCCGGTCGGGCATGTCGCTGATCTGCAGCGGCAGTGCGACGGCTCCCTCGGGGCCGGTGACCGCGAGGAGGTCGCCGTCCTTGACGCCCGCCTCGGCGGCGGTGGCGGCCGACACACGCGCGCGTGCGGCGTGCCGGGTGCCGGCGAGGGCCTCGTCGCCCTGCTGCAGGACGCCCTGGTCGAGCAGGAGCCGGTGCCCGGCGAGCACGGCCTCCCCGGCGGCCGGGCGGGGCAGCGCGGCCGCGGTCTCCTCGGGCTCGCCGGCCCGCGGTCCGTCCCAGGCGCCGAGCCGGTCGATCTCCGCGCGCACGGTGCGCAGATCCGGCAGTCCGAGGTGGACGTCCATGGCGTCGGCGAGCATCTGCAGCACGCGCGCGTCGGTGGGCGCCAGCGTGCGGGTCATCTGGTCGGGCTTGAGTGCCGCCTCGAAGGAGCGCACGCGGCCTTCCCAGTTGAGGAAGGTGCCGGCCTTCTCGGCGACGGCCGCGACGGGCAGGACCACGTCGGCCTTGCGGGTGATCTCGCTGGGCCGCAGCTCCAGCGAGACCAGGAAGCCCACCTCGTCGAGCGCGGCACGCGCGCGTGCCGGGTCGGGCAGGTCGGCGATCTCCACGCCCGCCACCAGCAGCGCCTGGAGTGCACCGGTCGCGGCGGCCTCCACGATCTGGCCGGTGTCGCGGCCGTAGCGGTGCGGGAGTCCGGCGACGCCCCAGACGGCCGCGACCTCGTCCCGCGCGCGCGGGTCGGTGGCCGGGCGGCCGCCCGGCAGCAGCGACGGCAGCGCACCCGCCTCGACGGCACCGCGCTCTCCGGCGCGGCGCGGGATCCACACCAGCCGGGCTCCGGTCGCGGCGGCGGTGCGGACGGCGGCGGTCAGACCACCGGCCACGGCGGCCAGCCGCTCGCCGACGACGATCAGCGCGCCCTCGGCGCGCAGCGCCTCGGCGGCGAGCGCACCGTCGCCCTCCAGACCGGCCCCGCTCGCCAGCGCGTCCAGCCACTCGGTCTCGGTGCCGGGAGCCGCCGGCAGCAGCGTGCCGCCGGCCTTCTCCAGGCCCCGCGTGGTGTGCGTGGCGAGCGAGAAGGTCTTCTGCCCGTGCTTGCGCCAGGCCTTGCGCAGCCGCAGGAAGACGCCGGGTGCCTCCTCCTCCGCCTCGAACCCGACCAGCAGGACGGCCGGCGCCTTCTCCAGCGCGGTGTACGTGACGCCCGTGCCGTCGAGGTCCCGGCCGCGCCCGGCGATCTGCGCGGCGAGGAAGTCGGCCTCCTCGCTGCTGTGCACGCGCGCGCGGAAGTCGATGTCGTTGGTGTCGAGCGCCACGCGCGCGAACTTGCTGTACGCGTAGGCGTCCTCGACGGTGAGGCGGCCGCCGGTCAGCACGCCGGTGCGGCCCCGGGAGGCCAGCAGCCCCTGGGCCGCGATCTGCAGCGCCTCGGGCCAGGAGGCCGGTTCGAGGTCGCCCTCGGCGTTGCGCACCAGAGGCGTCTGAAGCCGGTCGCGCTGCTGGGCGTACCGGAAGGCGAACCGCCCCTTGTCGCAGATCCACTCCTCGTTGACCTCGGGGTCGTTCGCGGCGAGCCGCCGCATGACCTTGCCGCGCCGGTGGTCGGTGCGCGTGGCGCAGCCGCCGGAGCAGTGCTCGCACACCGAGGGGGTGGAGACCAGGTCGAAGGGGCGGGAGCGGAACCGGTACGCCGCCGAGGTCAGCGCTCCCACGGGACAGATCTGGATGGTGTTGCCGGAGAAGTACGACTCGAACGGGTCGCCCTCACCGGTGCCGACCTGCTGCAGCGCGCCCCGCTCGATCAGCTCGATCATCGGGTCGCCCGCGACCTGGTTGGAGAACCGGGTGCAGCGGGCGCACAGCACGCACCGCTCGCGGTCGAGCAGCACCTGCGTGGAGATCGGGACGGGCTTCTCATAGGTCCGCTTGCGGCCCTCGAAGCGGGACTCGGCGTCGCCGTGCGACATGGCCTGGTTCTGCAGCGGGCACTCGCCGCCCTTGTCGCAGACCGGGCAGTCCAGCGGGTGGTTGATGAGCAGGAGCTCCATCACACCCTTCTGGGCCTTCTCCGCGACCGGGGAGCTGAGGTGCGTCTTGACGACCATGCCGTCGGTGCAGGTGATGGTGCAGGAGGCCATCGGCTTGCGCTGGCCCTCGACCTCGACGATGCACTGGCGGCAGGCGCCGGCCGGGTCCAGGAGGGGGTGGTCGCAGAACCGGGGGATCTCGATGCCGAGCTGCTCGGCGGCCCGGATGACCAGGGTGCCCTTGGGCACGCTGATCTCGGCGCCGTCGATCGTCAGCGACACGAGGTCCTCCGGCGGGACCGCCGCCTCTCCCCCGCCGGAGGGAGAGCTGGTGGTCACGGTCATGCGTTCACCTCCGTGCGGTCGGCCCAGGCCGTCGACCTGGCCGGGTCGAAGGGGCAGCCCCGGCCCGTGATGTGCTGCTCGTACTCCTCGCGGAAGTACTTGAGCGAGGAGAAGATCGGCGAGGCGGCGCCGTCGCCGAGGGCGCAGAAGGACTTGCCGTTGATGTTGTCGGCGATGTCGTTCAGCTTGTCGAGGTCAGACATACGTCCCTTGCCGGCCTCGATGTCGCGCAGCAGCTGCACGAGCCAGTACGTCCCCTCGCGGCAGGGCGTGCACTTGCCGCAGGACTCGTGGGCGTAGAACTCGGTCCAGCGGGTGACGGCGCGGACCACGCAGGTCGTCTCGTCGAAGCACTGGAGGGCTTTTGTGCCGAGCATGGAACCCGCGGCCCCCACTCCTTCGTAGTCAAGAGGGACGTCGAGGTGCTCGTCGGTGAACATCGGGGTCGAGGAGCCGCCCGGCGTCCAGAACTTGAGGCGGTGCCCCGGGCGCATCCCGCCGCTCATGTCCAGGAGCTGGCGGAGCGTGATCCCGAGCGGCGCCTCGTACTGACCGGGGCTGGCGACGTGGCCGGAGAGGGAGTAGAGCGTGAAGCCGGGCGACTTCTCGCTCCCCATCGACCGGAACCACTCCTTGCCCCGGTTCATGATCGCGGGAACCGACGCGATCGACTCGACGTTGTTCACCACAGTCGGGCACGCGTAGAGGCCCGCGACGGCAGGGAAGGGGGGACGGAGCCGCGGTTGACCCCGGCGGCCTTCGAGCGAGTCCAGCAGTGCGGTCTCCTCACCGCAGATGTACGCGCCCGCGCCCGCGTGCACCGTGATGTCGAGATCGAGTCCGCTGTCCAGGATGTTCTCGCCGAGGAAGCCCGCCGCGTACGCCTCGCGTACGGCCGAGTGCAACCGCCGCAGCACGGGGACGACTTCACCCCGCAGATAGATGAAGGCGTGCGACGACCTGATGGCGTAGCACGCGATGATCATGCCCTCGATGAGGCTGTGCGGGTTCGCGAAGAGGAGCGGGATGTCCTTGCACGTCCCGGGCTCCGACTCGTCGGCGTTGACAACAAGATAGTGCGGCTTTCCATCGCCCTGCGGGATGAACTGCCACTTCATGCCCGTCGGGAACCCGGCGCCGCCGCGTCCGCGCAGACCGGAGTCCTTGACGTACGCGATCACGTCGTCCGGCGACATGGCGAGCGCCTTGCGCAGGCCCTCGTAGCCGTCGTGCCGCCGGTACACGTCCAGCGTCCAGGACCTGTCCTCGTCCCAGAAGGCCGACAGCACCGGTGCGAGCAGCTTCTCGGGGCTCATGTCTTTCAGCTCGGGTGCCAAGGTCATCACTCCCCCTCCTCGGCTGCGGGCCCGGCCGGGTGGGCCGGGTCGGAGGCCGACGTGTCCTGCGGCGCGTCGTGCGAGCTCAAGTGCTCCGTCGGTGACGGGTCGTGCGGTGCGCCGGTGCGCGCGGCCTCACCGCGCGGGTGCACCACGCGCGCGGGGGACGCCTCCCCCTTGGCGAGCTTCAGGCCGATCAGGGAAGCCGGTCCCGCGCTTCCCCCGGACTCCACGGCGCCGTCCCGCTCGTCGGGGAAGCCGGCCAGGATCCGGGCGGTGTCCTTGAAGGTGCACAGCGGCGCCCCGCGCGTGGGCGTGACCGGGCGTCCGGCCCGCAGGTCGTCGACGAGGCGCTTGGCGCTGGCGGGGGTCTGGTTGTCGAAGAACTCCCAGTTGACCATCACCACCGGCGCGAAGTCGCAGGCCGCGTTGCACTCGATGTGCTCCAGGGTGACCTTGCCGTCGCCGGTGGTCTCGCCGTTGCCGACGCCGAGGTGCTCCTGGAGCTCCTCGAAGATCGCGTCCCCGCCCATGACGGCGCACAGGGTGTTGGTGCACACCCCGACCTGGTAGTCACCGCTCGGCTTGCGCCGGTACATGGTGTAGAAGGTCGCGACGGCGGTGACCTCGGCCGTGGTCAGGCCGAGCACGTCCGCGCAGAAGCGCATGCCGGTGCGCGTGACGTGCCCCTCCTCCGACTGAACCAGGTGCAGCAGCGGCAGGAGGGCGGAGCGGGAGTCCGGGTAGCGGGCGATGATCTCGCGCGCGTCGGTCTCCAGCCGGGCCCGGACGTCGTCCGGGTAGGCGGGTGGGGGCAGTTCGGGCATGCCCAGGCCGACGCCCCGCTCGGAAGACGAAGTGGTCACCGGTCGACGCCTCCCATCACGGGGTCGATGGACGCGACGGCGACGATGACGTCGGCGACCTGGCCGCCCTCGCACATCGCCGCCATCGCCTGCAGGTTGGTGAAGGACGGGTCGCGGAAGTGGACCCGGTAGGGGCGGGTACCGCCGTCGGACACGACGTGCACCCCGAGTTCGCCCTTGGGCGACTCGACCGCCGCGTAGGCCTGTCCCGGCGGGACGCGGAAGCCCTCGGTGACCAGCTTGAAGTGGTGGATCAGGGCCTCCATGGAGGTGCCCATGATCTTCTTGATGTGGTCGAGGGAGTTGCCGAGCCCGTCGGGGCCCAGGGCGAGCTGGGCGGGCCAGGCGATCTTCTTGTCGGCGACCATGACCGGTCCGGGCTGGAGCCGGTCCAGGCACTGCTCGATGATCCTGAGCGACTGGCGCATCTCCTCCAGGCGGATCAGGAAGCGGCCGTAGGAGTCGCAGGTGTCGGCGGTCGGGACGTCGAAGTCGTACGTCTCGTAGCCGCAGTACGGCTGGGCCTTGCGCAGGTCGTGCGGCAGGCCGGTGGAGCGCAGGATCGGGCCCGTGGCGCCGAGGGCCATGCAGCCGGCCAGGTCGAGGTAGCCGATGTCCTGCATGCGGGCCTTGAAGATGGGGTTCCCGGTGGCGAGCTTGTCGTACTCCGGGAGGTTCTTCTTCATCTTCTTCACGAACTCGCGGATCTGGTCCACCGCGCCGGGCGGCAGGTCCTGGGCGAGGCCGCCGGGGCGGATGTACGCGTGGTTCATCCGCAGGCCGGTGATCAGCTCGTAGATGTCGAGAATGAGTTCACGATCACGGAAGCCGTAGATCATGATCGTGGTGGCGCCGAGTTCCATGCCGCCGGTGGCGATGCAGACCAGGTGCGAGGACAACCGGTTCAGCTCCATCAGGAGCACACGGATGACCGAGGCGCGGTCCGGGATCTGGTCCTCGATGCCGAGGAGCTTCTCGACGCCGAGGCAGTACGCCGTCTCGTTGAAGAACGGCGTCAGGTAGTCCATGCGCGTCACGAACGTGGTGCCCTGCGTCCACGTCCGGTACTCGAGGTTCTTCTCGATGCCGGTGTGGAGGTAGCCGATGCCGCAGCGGGCCTCGGTGACGGTCTCGCCCTCGATCTCCAGGATCAGGCGGAGCACGCCGTGCGTGGACGGGTGCTGCGGGCCCATGTTGACGACGATGCGCTCGTCGTCGGCGCGGGCCGCGGACTGGACGACCTCGTCCCAGTCGCCGCCGGTGACCGTGTAGACGGTGCCTTCGGTGGTCTCCCGAGGGGAGGCGTGCGAAGTGCTCATGAGTACGACCTCCGCTGGTCCGGAGCCGGGATCTGGGCGCCCTTGTACTCGACGGGGATGCCGCCGAGGGGGTAGTCCTTGCGCTGCGGATGGCCCTGCCAGTCGTCCGGCATCATGATCCGGGTCAGGGCGGGGTGGCCGTCGAAGACGATGCCGAAGAAGTCGTACGTCTCGCGCTCGTGCCAGTCGTTGGTCGGATACACCGAGAACAGCGACGGGATGTGCGGGTCGCTGTCGGGGCAGCTGACCTCCAGGCGGATCACCCGGTTGTGGGTGATCGAGCGCAGGTGGTAGACGGCGTGCAGCTCGCGGCCCTTGTCGTTCGGGTAGTGCACGCCGCTGACGCCGGTGCACAGCTCGAAGCGCAGGGCCGGGTCGTCGCGCAGGGTGCGGGCGACACGGACCAGGTGCTCGCGCTCGATGTGGAAGGTCAGCTCGTCGCGGTCGACGACCGTCCGCTCGATGGCGTTCTCGGGCAGCAGGCCCTGTTCCTCCAGGGCCCCCTCCAGCTCGTCGGCGACCTCGTCGAACCAGCCGCCGTAGGGGCGGGTCGCCGGTCCCGGGAGGCGGACCGAGCGGACCAGGCCGCCGTAGCCGGAGGTGTCGCCGCCGTTGTTCGCGCCGAACATGCCGCGCTGGACGCGGATCTCCTCGCCGCCCTGGCCGCGCTGGCCCGGGAGGTTCGAGGCGCTCAGGTCCTTCTCGGGGTTGGCGCCACCCGCGCCACCCGCGCCGTTCGCGC
>NZ_JAPSKN010000116.1 GCF_031181705.1 Streptomyces sp. | reverse complement strand
TGATCGACCAGCAGCACGTCGTGGGCGTCACCACCAACCCCTCGATCTTCCAGAAGGCGATCTCGCAGGGCGACGGCTACGACACGCAGCTGACCGACCTGGCCGCCCGCGAGGTCACCGTCGAAGAGGCCATCCGCATGATCACCACGGCGGACGTCCGCGACGCCGCCGACGTGCTGCGCCCCGTCTTCGACGCCACCGGCGGCCAGGACGGCCGGGTCTCGATCGAGGTCGACCCCCGCCTGGCGCACAACACGCGGGCCACCGTCGCCGAGGCCAAGCAGCTCGCGTGGCTGGTGGACCGGCCCAACACGCTCATCAAGATCCCGGCGACCGAGGCCGGCATCCCGGCCATCGCCGAGACCATCGGCCTGGGCATCAGCGTCAACGTCACGCTGATCTTCTCGCTGGAGCGCTACCGCAAGGTCATGGACGCGTTCCTGACCGGCCTGGAGAAGGCCAAGGAGCGCGGCCTGGACCTGTCGCAGATCCACTCCGTGGCGTCGTTCTTCGTCTCCCGCGTGGACACCGAGATCGACAAGCGGATCGACGCGCTGGGCACCGACGAGGCCAAGGCGCTGCGCGGCAAGGCCGCCGTCGCCAACGCCCGGCTCGCCTACCAGGCGTACGAGGAGGTCTTCTCCTCGGACCGCTGGGCCGCGCTGGAGAAGGCGGGTGCCAACAAGCAGCGTCCGCTGTGGGCGTCGACCGGCGTGAAGGACAAGGCGTACAGCGACACCATGTACGTCACCGAGCTGGTCGCGCCGAACACGGTGAACACCATGCCGGAGGCGACCCTGTTCGCCACCGAGGACCACGGCGAGATCACGGGCGACACCGTGGCCGGCACGTACGAGCAGGCCCGCGCCGACCTCGACGCGGTCGAGCGGCTGGGGATCAAGTACGACGAGGTCGTCCAGCTGCTGGAGAAGGAGGGCGTCGAGAAGTTCGAGGGCGCCTGGAACGACCTGCTGAAGTCGACCGAGGCCGAGCTGAAGCGCCTCGCCCCCTCGGAGGGCTGAACAGGTGTCGAGCAGCAATCCGCTGCGTGACCCGGCGGACCGACGGCTCCCGCGTATCGCGGGGCCGTCGGGCCTGGTCATCTTCGGCGTCACGGGTGACCTGTCACGCAAGAAGCTGATGCCGGCCGTGTACGACCTGGCCAACCGGGGTCTGCTGCCGCCGGGCTTCTCGCTGGTGGGCTTCGCCCGCCGTGAGTGGGCGCACGAGGACTTCGCGCAGGAGGTGCACGACGCGGTCAAGGAGCACGCGCGCACGCCCTTCCGCGAGGAGGTCTGGCAGCAGCTCATCCAGGGCATGCGCTTCGTGCAGGGCACGTTCGACGACGACGACGCGTTCGAGCGGCTGCGCTCGACGATCGAGGAGCTGGACAAGGCCCAGGGCACGGGCGGCAACTTCGCCTTCTACCTCTCGGTGCCGCCGAAGTCCTTCCCGGTGGTCATCCAGCAGCTGAAGAAGCACGGGCTGGCGGACCAGACCGGTGGTTCGTGGCGTCGCGCGGTGATCGAGAAGCCGTTCGGCCACAACCTGAAGTCGGCCGAGGAACTCAACAAGGTCGTCCACGAGGTCTTCGCCCCGGAGCAGGTCTTCCGCATCGACCACTACCTGGGCAAGGAGACCGTCCAGAACATCCTGGCGCTGCGCTTCGCGAACACGATGTTCGAGCCGATCTGGAACCGGTCGTTCGTGGACCACGTGCAGATCACCATGGCCGAGGACATCGGCATCGGCGGCCGGGCCGGCTACTACGACGGCATCGGCGCCGCCCGTGACGTCATCCAGAACCACCTGCTGCAGCTGATGGCCCTGACCGCGATGGAGGAGCCCGCCTCCTTCGACGCGGACGCGCTGGCCGCCGAGAAGACCAAGGTGCTCGGCGCGGTGCGGCTGCCGCAGGACCTGGGCCGCGACACCGTGCGCGCCCAGTACGCGGCCGGCTGGCAGGGCGGCACGAAGGTGCGCGGTTACCTGGAGGAGGACGGCATCGACGCCTCCTCGAAGACCGACACCTACGCCGCGATCAAGCTGGAGATCGACAACCGCCGCTGGGCGGGCGTCCCCTTCTACCTGCGCACCGGCAAGCGGCTGGGCCGCCGGGTGACGGAGATCGCGGTCGTCTTCCAGCGGGCGCCGCACTCCCCCTTCGACTCCACCGCCACCGAGGAGCTCGGTTCCAACGCGATCGTCATCCGCGTCCAGCCGGACGAGGGCGTGACGGTCCGCTTCGGCTCGAAGGTGCCGGGCACGTCGATGGAGATCCGGGACGTGTCGATGGACTTCGCGTACGGCGAGTCCTTCACGGAGTCCAGCCCCGAGGCGTACGAGCGTCTCATCCTGGACGTCCTGCTCGGTGACTCGAACCTCTTCCCGCGCACCGAGGAGGTCGAGCTGTCCTGGAAGATCCTCGACCCGATCGAGGAGTACTGGGACACCAACGGCAAGCCCGCCCAGTACCCGGCCGGTACCTGGGGGCCCGTCGAGGCGGACGAAATGCTCGAGCGACACGGACGGAGCTGGCGCCGGCCATGAAGATAGACCTGACCGACACCACGGCCAGCAAGATCAACAAGGCGCTGGTGCAGGGCCGCCGGGCGATCGGCACCCCGGCGGTCGGCATGGTGCTCACGCTGGTCATCGTGACGGACGAGGAGAACGCCTACGACGCGCTGAAGGCCGCGAGCGACGCCTCGCGCGAGCACCCCTCACGCACGCTGGTGGTCATCAAGCGCGTCTCCCGCTCGCCCCGCGACCGTACGCAGTCCCGCCTGGACGCGGAGGTCCGGGTGGGCGCGGACGCGGGCACCGGCGAGACGGTGGTGCTGCGGCTGTACGGCGAGGTCGTCGACCACGCCCAGTCGGTGGTGCTGCCGCTGCTGCTGCCGGACGCCCCGGTGGTGGTGTGGTGGCCGGTGAACGCGCCGCTCGACCCGGCGAAGGACCCCCTGGGCGCCCTCGCCCAGCGCCGCGTCACCGACACCTACGCCTCCGAGCAGCCGGTGCGGGACCTCGCCACCCGGTCGGAGACCTACACTCCCGGCGACACGGACCTGTCGTGGACCCGCATCACGCCCTGGCGTTCCATGCTGGCGGCGGCGCTGGACCAGGTCGCCTGCGAGGTCAGGGCCGTCGAGGTGGAGGGCGAGGAGTTCAATCCGAGCTGCGAGCTGCTGGCGATGTGGCTCGCGGACCGGCTGGACGTCCCCGTGAAGCGCTCCCTGTCCGGCGGCCCGGGTCTGACGGCGGTCCGCATGGACACCAACTGCGGCCCGATCCACCTGGACCGCGCCGACGGCTCCCTGGCGACCCTCTCCATCGAGGGCCAGCCCGACCGTGCGGTGGCGCTCAAGCGCCGGGACACGGCCGAGCTGATCGCGGAGGAGCTGCGGCGGCTGGACCCGGACGACACCTACGCGTCGGCCCTGCGGTACGGGGTGGACCGGCTGAAGGCCGCGGGCCCGGTGCCCAAAAGTGACGGGCGGGCCCGACTCGCCCTCCCCTCTCCCGTCGAGGCGGCTGCGAAAGCTCCCGCTGCGGAAGCGACGGCGCAGGCACCGGTGAAGCAGGAGCCGCCCACGCCGGAGCCGGTCCGGAAGGCGGAGGCGAAGTGAGTACGGCACCGCAGCTGGTCGTCCACCGGGACAAGGAGCTGATGGCGCAGGCCGCGGCGGCCCGGCTGATCACCAGGATCGTGGACGCGCAGGCCTCCCGGGGCTCGGCGTCCGTGGTCCTGACGGGCGGCCGCAACGGCAACGGCCTGCTGGCCGCGCTGGCGGCGGCGCCCGCGCGGGACGCGGTCGACTGGTCCCGGCTGGACCTGTGGTGGGGCGACGAGCGCTTCCTGCCCGAGGGCGACCCGGACCGCAACGTCACGCAGGCCCGCGCCGCGCTGCTGGACGCGGTACCGCTCGATCCCCAGCGTGTGCACGCGATGCCCGCGTCGGACGGGCCGCACGGCGACGACGTGGACGCGGCGGCCGCCGCGTACGCGGAGGAACTGGCGGCGGCGGCCGGCCCGGAGAACCACGGGCCCGTCCCCGCGTTCGACGTGCTGATGCTGGGCGTCGGTCCGGACACGCATGTCGCGTCGCTGTTCCCGGAGCTGCCGGCGGTCCGGGAGACCGACCGCACGGTGGTCGGTGTGCACGGCGCGCCCAAGCCGCCACCGACGCGGGTGACGCTGACGCTGCCGGCGATCCGTGCCGCCCGTGAGGTCTGGCTCCTCGCGGCCGGTGCGGACAAGGCGCAGGCGGCGGCGATCGCGCTGTCGGGGGCGGGCGAGGTGCAGGCACCGGCGGCGGGCGCGTACGGCCGGTCCCGGACGCTGTGGCTGCTGGACGCGGCGGCGGCTTCGCAGCTGCCGCGAGGTCTGTATCCGCCGGCGTCGGCCTGACCGTCGCGAAGGCCGACCGGCCTGTTCACCGGAGCGGCCGGACCCCCTGGAGACAGGGGGGCCGGCCGCTCCGGTGTTCCCGGGCTCAGTCGCCGGCCAGCACGCGTGCGGTGTACCCGGCCAGATCCCTCCGGAGCCGCTCACGCGTCACGTGCTCCCGGTCGGTGAGGTGGTCGACGAGGTCCGCGCGGACCGCCGCCAGCAGCGCGTGGGCGGTGAAGCCGGCGTCGGTGAGTCCGGGGAGCTGTTCCAGGACGTCCCGGAGTGTGCCGTGCCACCAGTCGTAGTGGGCGGCGCGGTAGGGGCTGTCGCTTCCCGTGCCCTCCAGGGCGAGGGACAGGTGCCGGTGGTCGAGCTTGAAGCACAGCAGGGCGTCGAGCAGGGCCGGGACGCGTTCGGCGGGGGGCGTCGTGGGCCCGAGCGGGTGAGGGCCCTCGGCGACGGCGTGGCGGATCGGTTCGAGCCGGGACTCGTAGAGCGCGCGGATCAGGCCCGTGCGGTCGCCGAACCCCCGGAAGAGGGTGCCCTTGCCGACGCCGGCCGCTGCGGCGATGTCGGCCATGGTGACGTCCTCGGGGCTCGCGCACGTGGCGAAGAGCCGGTCGGCCGCCGCCAGGACGGTCTCACGGTTGCGCAGGGCGTCCGCGCGGGGCTTGCGTTCGGGCACGGGGTGTCTCCGTCTCCTTCGACCCGGTAAACGGACCCCGGGTCCGCATCTTGCACAACCGGACCGCGGGTCCGTATTCTCTTAAGCGGACCAGCGGTCCGTATCGTAGCGGAGGGATACCCATGACTTCATCCATGACTGCATCCACCTCACCGGCCACCTCACCGGCCGACCTGTTCCGGGAGAGCCTGCGGCTGCTGCTCGACAAGGACATCGACGGCTGGGTCGCGCTCTGGCACGACGAGGGCGTGATGGAGTTTCCGTTCGCCCCCGACGGGTGGCCGAGGCGGCTGGAGGGCAAGGCGGCCGTCCAGGACTACATACGGGACTATCCCGCCCACATCGACCTGCACGCCTTCCCCGACCTGACGATCCACCGCACCGAGGACCCCGCGACCGTCGTGGTCGAGATGCGCGCGGTGGGACGGCTGGTCGCGAGCGGGGCCCCGTACGACATGACGTACATCGCCGTGGTGACGGTCGCCGACGGCCGTTTCACCCGCTACCGCGACTACTGGAACCCGCTCGCGATCCCCCAGGACGGCACGGCCGACTTCGCGGGGAGCGCCCGGTGAGCGCCGCCACCCTCGTCATCGGGGCCACCGGCACGACCGGTGGGCGCGTGGCCCGGCAGCTCTCCGCGCGGGGGCGACGGGTGCGGGCCGCGAGCCGCCGCGCGACCCCCGTCGCCGGTACCGAGCCGGTCCGTTTCGACTGGTACGACCCCGGAACGTTCGAGGAGGCGCTGCGGGACGTGGACCGGGTCTATCTGGTCCCGCCGGTCGGGGACCCCGACCCGGCCGCCGTCATGCTGCCGTTCCTGGAACAGGCCCGCGCGCGCGGCGTGGGCCGGGCCGTGCTGCTCGGTTCCTCGGCGATCCCCTCCGGAGGCCCGGCGGTCGGGCAGGTGCAGCGGGCCCTGCCCGGCCTGTTCGGGACATGGGCGGTCCTGCGGCCCTCGTGGTTCATGCAGAACCTCACCGGCGACCACGAGCACGCCCGCACCATCCGCGAGCACGGGACGATGTGGACCGCCACGGGCGAGGGGCGGGTGGCCTTCGTGGACGCCGACGACATCGCCGCCGTCGCCGTGCACGCGCTGACCGCCGACCGGGACGCGGGCGGCGATCTGGTCATCACCGGCCCCGAGGCGCTGAGTTACGACGACGCCGCCGCCGTCGTCAGCGAGGTCACGGGACGCCCCGTGACCCACTCGCGGCTGACCGTCGAGGAGCTGCGCGACCGGCTGGCGCGGTTCCTCCCGCCGGAGTTCGCGGCGGTCCTCGCCGAGTTGGACCGGGCCATCGCCGAAGGGGCCGAGGACCGCGTCACCGACACGGTGGAACGCCTCACCGGCCGCCCACCGCGCACCCTGCGCGCCCATGTGGAGCGCGCCATGGCGGCGGTGGACGGCTAGCGGACCGAGGTGGCGGGCTACTTCACCGAGCCCGCCATCACGCCCTGCACGAAGTGCTTCTGGAACGCGAAGAACACCACCACCGGGACGATCAGGGACAGGAACGCCCCGGGTGCCAGCACGTCGATGTTGCTGCCGAACTGGCGTATCTGCGACTGCAGTTCCACGGTCAGCGGCTGCGCGGAGCTGTCGGCGAACAGCAGCGCCACCAGCATGTCGTTCCAGACCCACAGGAACTGGAAGATGGCCAGGGAGGCGATCGCCGGGCGGCCGACGGGCAGGACCAGGCGGGTGAAGATGCGCCACTCGCTGCCACCGTCCATCCGCGCCGCCTCCAGCATCTCCTTCGGCATCTCGGCGAAGTAGTTGCGCAGGAGGAACACCGCGAACGGCAGGCCGTAGGCGACGTGGAAGAGGACGACTCCGGGGATCGTGCCGAACAGGCCGAGCTGCCCGAAGAGCTTGGCGACCGGCAGCAGGCCGATCTGCACGGGCACGACCAGCAGGGCGACCACGACCAGGAAGACCGTGTCCCGCCCGGGGAAGTCCAGCCACGCGAAGGCGTAACCGGCGAGCGCCGCCACGACCACGACCAGCACCGTCGTCGGCACCGAGATCAGCACCGTGTTCCAGAACGCCTGGGTGATGCCGGCGTTCTCCAGCAGCGCCGAGTAGTTGTCGAAGGACAGCTGCCCCGGGCTGGAGAACACCGTCCACCAGCCGCCCTTCGCCGTGTCCTCGGCGGATCGCAGGGAGGACAGGAACAGTCCGGCCAGCGGGGTCATCCACACCAGCCCCACGACCACGAGGAAGGCCTGGACGACTCCGTTGCCCAGGGAACGCCGCACCGCGTTCATCGCTGACTCCTTCGGAAACGGCGGACGTTGAACACCATGGCCGGGACGACCAGCAGCAGGAGCAGCACACCGAGCGCGCTGCCGAGCCCCTGGTTGTTGCCACCGCCGAACGACACCAGCCACATCTGCGTCGCGAGCACGGTCGCGTCCTCCTGCACGGGCCCGGGCGCGATGATGTAGACGAGGTCGAAGACCTTCATCACGTTGATGACGAGGGTGACGAAGACGACCGTGAGGACCGGGGCCAGCAGCGGCACCGTGATGCGGCGGAAGATCTGCCACTCGTTGGCGCCGTCCATCCGCGCCGCCTCCAGCGCGTCCCGGGGCAGCGTCGACAGGCCCGCCCCGATCAGCACCATCGCGAAGCCGGTCCAGATCCACAGGTAGGCGCCGATGATCGCCGGGGTGACCAGCGCGGGGCCGAGCCAGGAGACGCCCTCGTAGGGCGCGGCGAAGTTGGACGCCGGCAGTTTCACCGCGTACGAGCCCGGTGCCAGGCCCTCGAAGCGGAAGGAGCCGTCGGCGGTGGTCGTCGCCGTGGCGACCCGCTCGCCGTCGCGGACCGCCTCGACCTTCATCCCGGGCAGTCCGCTCTCCCGCGCGTCGACCTTGCCCTGCTCCCCTCCCCCGCCGGGGGTGAAGTCCAGGTAGACGACACCGCGCAGTTCGTCGGCCGCGGCCTTCTGCCCCGCCGCCCCGGAGGCGGGCCGGGCGTCGCCGGGCAGGTCGCCGGGCTGTACACCGACCAGGCCCAGCGTCACCGCGTCCCCGGGCGAGACGGCCGCACTGCGGTACGAACCGTCCTTCTCCTTCGTCAGGCCCTGACCGTCACGTGCCCGGGCCGTCGGGTAGGAGGACTGCTCCTTGAACGCGTCGTGGACCGAGACGACCGCCGCGTTCAGCACGCCCTTGTCGGGGTCCTCGTCGTAGGCGAGCCGGAAGATGATGCCGGCGGCGAGGAAGGAGACCGCCATCGGCATGAAGAGGAGCAGTTTGAAGGCGGTGGCCCAGCGGACCTTCTCCACCAGCACGGCCAGGATCAGGCCGAGCCCGGTGAGCAGGGCCGGGGCCACGACGACCCAGATGGCCGTGTTGCGCACGGCCTTGAGGGTCGCCGGGTCGCGGAACATCTCGGTGTAGTTCTCGCCGCCGACGAAGGTCGTCCCGGAGGCGTCGAAGAAGCTCCGGCCGACGCTGAACAGCACGGGGTAGACGACGAGCGCGCCGAGCAGCAGCAACGCCGGGAAGGCGAACAGCAGGGCGATGATCCTGCCGCGCCGCCGCAGGCGCCGGGCGCGGTCGGCGACCGGGCCGGGCGGCGGCGGCGTCGGGCTCGCCTCTTTCACGAGGGTGGCTGTCATGGCGTATCAGTCCTGGTACGCCTTGGCCGCCGCGGCCTCCAGCTTCGCCGCGGTGCCCTTCGGGTCGGACGGGTCGCGCAGGAAGTCCTGCAGCAGCTTCCACTCGCCGGTGCCCTTGGTGCCGCCGAAGGCCGCCGGGGCCTGGTCGGACATGTCGAAGCGGACGGAGTCGCCGGCGTCGACCAGGGACTTGGCGGTGGCGCGGGTGACGTCGTCGCCGTAGGAGGCGAGGTCGAGCTTCTTGTTCGGGGACAGGAAGCCGCCGGCCTCGGCCCACACCGCGGAGGCCTCCGGGGTGGCCAGGTACTCCAGGAGGGCCTGGGCGGCCTTCTGGTTCTTGCCGTCCTTGAGGACGACGGCGGCGTCACCGCCGCTGACGACCGGGGCCTCGCCGCCGCCGACCGCCGGGAAGGGGAAGAAGTTCGCGTCCTCGCCGACCTTCTTGCCGAACTGGTCCTTGGCCACACCGGCGACGAAGTCGCCCTCGTAGACCATGCCCGCCTCGGGCTCCGGCCCGAAGACCTTCTCCACCGAGCCGGGGAAGTCGGTGTTCAGGGCGCCCTTCTGGCCGCCGGCGATCAGCTGCTTGTCCTTGAAGAGCTTGCCGAGCGTGGTGAGGGCGTCGACGACGGAGGAGTCGGTCCACTTCAGCTCGTGGGCGGCGAGGGCGTCGTACTTCTCGGGCCCGGCCTGGGAGAGGTAGATGTTCTCGAACCAGTCGGTGAGCGTCCATCCGTCCTGACCGGCGACGGAGAACGCGGCGAGCCCGGAGTCGGAGACGGTCTGCCCGGCCTTCAGCATCTCGTCGTAGGTCTTCGGGGGCTTCACGCCGGCCTGGGCGAGGGCGTCGGGGCTGTACCAGACGGTCGACTTGTGGGCGGCCTTGAAGTACAGGCCGTACAGGGTGCCGTCGACGCTGCCGTACTCCTTCCACACGGGGGCGTAGCCGGCGTCGACGGACTGCTCGGTCTTCTTCGACAGCGGCTTGAGCCAGCCCTGCTGCGCGAACTGCTTGAGCACACCGACCTGCGGGACCATCACGACGTCGGGGGCGTTGCCGCCCTCGATCTTGCTGCCGACGACGGTGGAGACGTTGTCGCCGGTGGAGACGAACTGCGTCTTGGCGCCGGTCTTCTCGGTGAAGGCGTCCAGCACCTTCTGGAAGTTCTTCTGCTCGGTGCCGGACCAGACGCCGGCCACGGTGACCGTCTGGCCGTCGAGGGACTTGTCGCCGCCGCCGGCCGCGACGGGGCCGCCGCCGCAGGCGGTCGCGCCGAGTGCCAGGACCAGGGCGGTGCAGCCGGTGAGCAGGGGGGTACGTCGTCGCATCATCGTTGATGTCCCTTCGGGGAGTTGACTTGCGGGGCGGTCAGGAACGGATCCACCAGGCGGCCGTGGAGCCGGAGAGGACTCCGGGCGGGCAGGGGCCGCTGGTGAGCAGGGGGGCGCCGGGGACCGGCGCGGGGGTGGGGGCGGTGCCGAAGTTGACGGCGCACACCAGGCCGTCGCCCCGCTCGAAGGCCAGGACCCCCGGCGGGGTGTCCAGCCAGCGCAGCGTGCCCTCGCCCAACTGGGGCAGGGCGGCGCGCAGTTGCAGGCCGTCCCGGTACAGGTGCCAGAAGGAGCGGGTGTCGGCGAGAGCGCGGTCGGTTGCGTACTCGGCGAAGTACTCCGGCTGCGGCAGCCACGGCTTGGCGCTCTCCACGCCCGGGGTGAAGCCGAACGGCGAGGCCTGGCCCGACCAGGGCAGCGGCACCCGGCAGCCGTCGCGGATGCGGGCCCTGCTGCCGGTGCGGCGGAAGATCGGGTCGGTGAGCACGTCGTCGGGCAGGTCCACGACCTCGGGCAGCCCGAGTTCCTCGCCCTGGTAGATGTAGGCGGCGCCGGGCAGCGCCAGCATCAGCAGGGCGGCGGCGCGGGCCCGGGCGGCGCCGAGGCCGCTGCCCTCGGTGGCGGGTTCGCCGTAGCGGGTGACGGTGCGGACCTGGTCGTGGTTGTTGAGGACCCAGGTGACCGTGGAACCGGTGCCGGCGATGTCCTGCATGGCCTCAGAGATGACCTTCCGGAAGGCGTCCGGGTCCCAGGGCGCGCTGAGCAGGTCGAAGAAGAAGGCCTGGTGCAGTTCGTCGGGGCGGACGTACTGGGCGTGCTCGCGGGCGGTGGGGACGGAGACCTCGCCGACGAGGAGGCGGTCGCGGCCGTCGCGCTCGGTGTACTCCTCGCATATGGAGCGCCAGCGGCGCCACACGTCGTGGACCTCGGGCTGGTTCCAGGCGAGCGGGTTGACCGAGTCGCGGGTGCGGGCGTCGGCCTCCGGGTCGTCGGAGTCGGGCAGCTCGGGGTGCTTGAAGAGGCCGGCGGCGACGTCGATGCGGAAGCCGTCGATGCCCCGGTCCAGCCAGAAGCGCAGGATGCGGTCGAACTCGGCGGCGATCTCGGGGTTGCGCCAGTTCCAGTCGGGCTGTTCGGGCGCGAACATGTGCAGGTACCACTGGCCGGGCCGGCCGTCGGGCTCGGTGACCCTGCTCCAGGCGGGGCCGCCGAACATGGAGTGCCAGTTGTTGGGCGGCTCGGACCCGTCGGGGCCTCGGCCGTCGGCGAAGTGGAAGCGGGCCCGGGCGGGGCTGCCGGGCGGGGCGGCGAGCGCCTCGCGGAACCAGGGGTGCTCGCTGGAGCAGTGGTTCGGGACGATGTCGAGCAGCACCTTGATGCCGAGCCGCCGCGCGGAGCCCATGAGCAGGTCGAACTCGCCGAGGTCGCCGAAGAGCGGGTCGACATCGCAGTAGTCCGCCACGTCGTAGCCGTGGTCGTGCTGCGGCGAGGGATAGAAGGGGCTCAGCCAGATCCCGTCGACGCCGAGCTTCCTCAGGTACGGAAGCCCGGCCCGGACCCCGGCGAGATCGCCGATGCCGTCACCGGTGCTGTCGAGGAAGCTGCGGACGTAGACCTGGTAGATGACCGCGTCCCGCCACCAGTGGTACTTACTCAGCATGCATGCATGTTAGGTAGCGGCGTCAGAAGGGTGTCAACGAAAAGAACAGAAGTGACCGGCCAGTTGGCGTGGCAAACAGGGACTTAATCGGACACACCGGAGTCAGTTGAAATGCCCCCGTTACCTAACGGGTAACTAGCGGTTGGAGATGACCGCCAGTTCACGCGCCAGCCGCCGCACCGCAGCCTCGGGCGTCTGCCGCCCGGCCATCGCGTCGTGCACGACCGCCTGCACCACCAGGCTCACCTGGTCGTAGTGCGGGCTCTTGGGGCGCGGCGCGGCGGACAGCACGCTCTGGCGCAGGGTCGGCAGGTACGGGAACCGGCGGATCAGCCCGGGGTCCTCGTACAGATCCGCCCGCACGGGTGGCAGCGCGCCGCGCGTGAGGACCTGGCGCTGGACGGGCTCACTGGTGAGGTACGCGATCAGGCGCGCGGCGGAGTCGGGGTGCCGGGCGTGTGCGCTGACGGCCAGGTTGGACCCGCCGAGCACACTGGTGCCCGGCCCGTCCGGCCCCGGCAGTGGTACGGCGCCGACCTCGCCGGCGACCTTCGAGCCGGGGGCGGAGGCGCCGACGTAGGCGTACGGCCAGTTCCGCAGGAAGAGCAGCCGGCCGTCCTGGAAGGCCTGCTTGGACTCCTCCTCCTTGTAGGTCAGGGCTTCCCTCGGGATCCAGCCCTCGCGCACGCCGCGCGCCAGGAAGCCGATGCCCTCACGGGCCGCCGCCGAGTCGACCGTGACGCGCTCGCCCTCGTCGCCGAGGATCGAGCCGCCCGCCGAGTAGACGGCCTCGGCCGCGTTGACGGTGAGGCCCTCGTAGGGCAGGAACTGCCCGGCGTACCCGTCGAGGCCGTGCTTCGGGGCGATGGTCCTGGCGTACCGCTCCAGCTCCGCCCAGGTGCGCGGCGGCTCGACGCCCTCCTCGGCGAGGACGTCCTTGCGGTACAGGAGCAGTCCGGCGTTGGTGACGTACGGGACGGCGTAGAGCTGTCCGTCGTAGGTCGCGGTGTCCACGACCGGCTGGAGGAAGGTCTTCAGCGGGAAGCGGTCCCGGGGAAGGGGCCTGATCCAGCCGGAGGCGGCGAACTCGGAGGTCCAGTTGACGTCGATGTTGAGCACGTCGAACCGGCTGCGCTCGCCGTCGCGCAGGTCGGTGGCCATCTGGGCCCGGGTCTCGTCGGCCGAGTCGGGCAGCTCGACGAGCGTGACCTGCTCGCCGGGGTGGGTGCGGTTCCAGCCCTCCAGCAGGGGGCCGAGATAGCCGGTGAGGTCCCCGGCGGTGGCCAGGGTGAGCGGCCCGCGGCCGCCCGCCGGCGGCTCGCCCGCCTGCGCTCCGGCGGCGACGTGACCGGTCAGGACCACGACGAGAACGAGAAGGCCCCTACCGGCGGCGTGGATCCACCGCATAGGTTCCTCCCTGTACACCGGCGACGGGCACCCTTGCCCGGAACAGAGGCCATGTATACCTGTTAGGTATGGGCGATACTAGGGCCTGGAGCACATTGGACCGGACAGGAGGACTGCACGCGTGCGCCTGCCCCTCCTGGCACTCCTCGCCCGCGGACCCGCCCACGGCTACGAGCTCAAGCAGGACCTTGAGCAACTGCTGGGCTCCGCGTACCCTCAGCCGAACGTCGGCCAGATCTATGTGACCCTCGGCCGCCTCGAGAAGTCGGGACTGATCGAGGGCGAGGACGTGGCGCAGTCCAGCCGGCCGAACAAGAAGGTCTACCACCTCACCGACGCCGGGCGGGAGGCGCTGCGCGCCTGGTTCGAGGAGCCCGAGGACGAGCCGCGGGTACGGGACGAGTTCTTCATGAAGCTGGCGCTCGCCCCGCAGACCGGCCTCGCCGACCAGATCGCCCTGATCAACCAGCAGCGGCGCCAGTACCTGAACACCATGCGGCAGATGTCGAAGCTGGCCGCCGCCGAAGACCGCGACAACCGCATCGCCCACCTGCTGATCGAGGGCGCGATGCTGCACCTGCAGGCCGACCTCGACTGGCTGGAGCGGTGCCAGGAAGAGCTGGAGGAGCTGGAGTGAGCGACGACCGTCCCGCTCCTGTGCTGCGCGCCGAGGGACTGGTGAAGACCCACCACGGCGAGGGCGCGCCCGCCCATGCCGTGCGCGGGGTCGACCTGTGCGTCCGGAAGGGCGAGTTCGTGGCGATCACCGGCCCGTCCGGCGCCGGCAAGTCGACGCTGCTGCACCTGCTCGGCGGGCTCCAGCGGCCGGACGCGGGCAGCATCTGGCTCGACGGCGAGCCGACCGACGCCTACAGCGAGGCCCGCTGGGCGGTGGAGCGCCGCAAGCGGATCGGGATCGTCTTCCAGTTCTTCAACCTCGTGTCGAACCTGTCCGTCGCGGACAACGTGGAACTGCCCGCCCTGCTGGCCGGGGTCGCGCCGAAGCGGGCCCGGGCCGAGCGGGAGCAGCTCCTGGCCGAGCTGGGCCTGACCGGCAAGGAGCGGAGCATGCCGGGCGAGCTGTCCGGCGGCGAGCAGCAGCGCGTGGCCCTCGCCCGCGCCCTGGTCAACCACCCGCCGCTGCTGCTGGCCGACGAGCCCGCGGGCAGCCTCGACAGCAAGGGCACCCGCGAGGTGATGCGGCTGCTGTCCCGCTTCCACCAGCGCGGCCAGACCATCCTCCTGGTCACGCACGACGCCCGGCTGGCCAGCGCCGCGGACCGGGTGATCAGCTTCTTCGACGGCCGCATCGCCGACGACGCGGCCCTCGACGGCGGCACCCCGCCGCGCCGGGCCGGCATATCCGGCGTGCTGGAGCTGAAGGACTGACATGCGCGGGTACGACGATCCCCGGAAGGGCTGACCCGTATGCGAGCCACCCTGCGCTGGGCCCACTCCGATCTGCGCACGCACCGCGGCGAGGCGCTGTTCCTCGTCCTGGCCACCGCGGGCATCGTCGCGTCCCTGCTGCTGGCCACGGCCCTGTTCGGGTACGCGACCAATCCCTGGCAGCGCGTCTTCACGCAGTCGCACGGCGCCCACGTGTGGCTGCACACCGACACCGCCGCCGACACCGGCGAGCTGGCCGCGCTGGACGGCGTCGACGAGGTGGCCGGGCCCTACCCCACCGCCGCCACCACCGTCTCCTCGCGCGGCAGCCGCGCCTTCGTCGAACTGCGCGCCACGGCGGAACGCCCGTCCGTCGGCCGCCCGCCCCTCGTCTCCGGCCACTGGCTGGACCCGGCCACCCCGAACGGCGTGGTCCTGGAGAGCCGCCTGGCGCGCGCCCTGCTGGCCCAGCCCGGCGACACCCTCACCGTGCCCGGCACCGCCCGCGAGCTGACCGTCGTCGGTGTCGCCGACAGCGCCGAGCCGCGCTACCGGCCCGGTGAGCAGCCGGGCCTGGTGTGGGCGCTGCCGCAGGCCGTGCCGGACCCCGGCGGCCAGGTGATCGGACTGCGCCTGACGGACCCCGACGACACGTCCTACCTCGTGCAGCGGGCCGTGACCGTGCTGGGCGCCGGGGCCATCGGCGAGGTCTCCACCTGGCAGCAGGCCCGGGCCGAGGCGCAGGGCGACAACCGGCTCCTCGGGCAGGTGCTTGGCCTGTTCGGGCTGGGCGCGCTGGTCGCCGCCGGACTCGCCGTGCACGGCGCGATCGGCACCCGCATCCGGGGCCATCTGCGCGACCTGTCGGTCCTGAAGGCGATCGGCTTCACCCCGGGCCAGGTGGTCCGCATCTTCCTGCTCCAGCACCTCGCCTACGCCCTGCTGGGCGCCGTGGCCGCCGCCGCGCTCGCCGAGGCCCTGGGCAGCCGGATCCCCGGGCGGCTCGGGGACGCGGTCGGCGTGTGGCAGGGCCTGCCCGGGCACACCGTGGCCCTGCTGGTGATCCCGGCCGGGGCGGTGCTGTTCATCGGCGCCACCACCGGGCTCGCCGCCTGGCGGGCCGGACGGGTGCCTCCGGTGCCGGTGCCACGGCCCGCCGCCACCCCGGGCGGGCGGCTGTCCGGCGTGGCGCGCCGGGCCCTCGGGGTGCGCGTGCCGCCCGCGCTGGTGCTGGGCTGGCACAAGGCGTTCACCCGCCGGCCCCGGTCCCTGGCCACCGTCGCCCGCCTCGCCCTGCCGCTGCTGCTGATCGTGGTGGCGATGAGCGCCTGGACCACCATCGACCGCTTCCACAGCGAGCCCGAGCAGATCGGTCTGCCCACCACGCTCAGCGTCCGCGCCGACGCCGGCCTGAGCGAGCGGCGGGCCCGCTCCCTGCTGGAACGCGACCCGCAGGTGGCCGCCGCCTACCCCGGCGTCGAGACGGCCGCGCTGGTCCCCGGCCAGACGGCGACCATCGCCCTGCGCGGCCTCGGCACCCACCAGGACCCCTACCCGTACACCCTCGCCGAGGGCCGTCCCGCCCGCGGCGCCGACGAGGCCGTGGCCGGGCAGGGGCTGCTCGACCTGCTCGACGTAAGGGTCGGCGACTGGGTGCGCATGACCGTCGGCGACCAGCCGCAGATCCTGCACATCGTCGGCCGCAGCATCGAGCCGGAGAACGCGGGCCGGGTCATCTCCACCTCCCTCGACACCCTCCGCGACAACGACCCCGGACTGCGCCCGACCCTCTACGAGCTGCGGCTGACCCCGGGGGCCGACCCCGGGGAGGTGGCCGACCGGCTGGCCACGGCCGGGCGCGGCCATCTCGACGTGCACACCGTGACCAACCCCGCCGACGGGCTCTCCCCCCTGCGCGCGGTGGTCGCCGGACTGATCGCCGTCCTGGCCCTCATCGGGCTGATCGAACTGCTCACCGCGATCGGCGGCACGGTCCGCGAGGGCGAGCGGGATCTGCTCGCCCTGAAGGCCATCGGCCTGTCCCCCCGGCAGATCACGGCGATCACCGTCACGGCCACCGGCTTCACGGCCCTCGCGGCCGTGCTCACCGCCACCGCCCTGGGCCTGCCGCTCGCCCACTGGCTGATCGACGCCCAGGGCCGGTCGAGCGGTATCGGCGCCGGGATCGCCCAGGGGCCGTCGGCGGTGCTGATGCTGCTGCTCGGGGCGGCCGCGGTGCTCTGCGCTGCGGCCCTGGCCGCCGTGCCCGCGGCCCGCGCGGCCCGTCGCCGCCTCGTGGACACGCTCAGCGCGGTGGCCTGACCGGGCCGCACCACCCGCGGACCAGCCGCTCAGCCGCCGTGGGGGTGATGCGGGTGCGTCGCGTACGGGTGGCCCTGCGGCTGCGGATACGGCGTCTGCGGCCGACCGTACGGGTGGTGGCCCCGCGGCGGCAGGTACGGGGCTCCCGCCGGGGCCGGGATCGGGAGCGGGGTCGTCGGGGCCAGGGTCGCCGGATGCGCTGTCAGCCTGATCCCGTACCGCCGCTTCAGCCGGCCCATCTCCAGCAGCGCGATCGCGGTGACCGTCACCGGGGCGCCCAGGATGAAGACGTACCCCAGGGTGAGTCTGAGCCCGTGCAGGTCCCCGGTGACCAGGTCCGGGACGGCCACCAGCCAACTGGTCACCGTGGCGAGCAGCGGCGGCAGGCAGCGGTGTGTGGCGGCCGTGCCGAAGAAGTTGCCGGAGACCCGCACGGCCCCGTACGCCGTGAAGACCAGCAGCCACATCATCGTCAGGCCCACCCCGATGATCACGACCGGGTTCGCCGACGCGTTCACCGTCCGCACCAGCAGCAGCAGTACGGCCACACACCCCACGAACAGCCCCAGCAGCGCGAGGGAGTTGAGCAGCGGCCGGCGCAACTGCCGCACCGTGCCGCCGCGCCGCCAGACCAAGAGCATCGCCCCGACCGTCAACGGTGTGAGGAAGAGCAGCACGACCGAGGCCGTCAGCGCGTTCTCCAGCAGTTCCGTGATGTCGAAGCCGCCCTCGACGAACGTGTAGACCCCCAGGGAGGCGACCGCCCCGGCGATGACCCGGAACCTCTTGAGCCGCTCCACGGACCGGTCGAGCGCCTCCGGGATCCAGGCCGGGTGGAACACCGCCCGGGCCGCGCGCTGCGGCTTCAGGACGGCCCCGGCCGTCAGCGTGCCGCCCGTCCAACTCCCGCGTGTGCGTGCCATATGGCGCTCCCCCGAGCACTCGGTGTCATGATCGCCGGGAGTCTACGGGACGCGGACGGCACGCCGCCGCCGCGTCCCCTGCCCGGCCTCCGGCCCCGGCGACCGGTGACCCCCTACCCCCGGCCGCGCAGCTCCCGGTAGGTCGCGACCAGCGCCTTGGTGGAGGCGTCCAGGCCCTCGACCTCGGCGCCCTCGGTCAACGCGGGCTCGACGCGCTTGGCGAGCACCTTGCCGAGTTCGACGCCCCACTGGTCGAAGGAGTCGATGTTCCACACCGCGCCCTGCACGAACACCTTGTGCTCGTAGAGGGCGACCAGCTGGCCGAGGACCGACGGCGTCAGCTCGGGCGCCAGGATCGTGGTCGTGGGGTGGTTGCCGCGGAACGTCTTGTGCGGCACCAGCTCCTCCGGCACCCCCTCGCCGCGCACCTCCTCCGGCGTCTTGCCGAAGGCGAGCGCCTGCGTCTGGGCGAAGAAGTTGGCCATGAGCAGGTCGTGCTGCGCCTTGAG
>NZ_JAPSKN010000012.1 GCF_031181705.1 Streptomyces sp. | reverse complement strand
GCACCGAGTCGGAGACGGCGAAGGGCCGCCCGAGTGAAGGCGCGACCGGGGACGGACCCGGCGGTGACCCGGTGGGGACACGACTGGGCGACGAGCCGGGCCAGGGGCAGCCCGGCGGTGAGCCCGCCAAGAACCAGGCGGGTGGTGAGCCCGCGAGGAACCAGGCGGGTGGTGAGCCCGCGAGGAACCAGCCCGGTGAGGAGTCCGCCGCGCCGCAGCCCCGTGAGGAGTCCGGCGCGCCGCGGCCCGGGGCCTCTGCGCGGGCCGGGTCCTCGCCGCAGCCGCCGGCCGGTCAGCCGCCCCCGGGACCCGGTACCTCCCCCGGCCCCGTCAAGCGAAACGACGCCCCGGACGACTCCGCGAAAGGAGACTCATGAACACCGGTGAACTCACCGACCTCGGACAGCAGCTGCGCGTGGACAGTGTCCGTGCCGCCGCGGCGGCGGGCTCCGGACACCCGACGTCCTCGATGTCCGCCGCGGACCTGATGGCCGTCCTGTTCGCCCATCACTTCCGCTACGACTTCGACCGCCCGGCCCACCCGGGCAACGACCGCTTCGTGCTGTCCAAGGGCCACGCCTCACCGCTGATGTACGCCGCGTACAAGGCGGCCGGCGCCATCGACGACGAGGAACTGCTCACCTTCCGCAAGCTGGGCAGCCGCCTCGAAGGACACCCCACCCCGCAGCGCCTGCCCTGGGTCGAGACGGCCACCGGCTCGCTCGGGCAGGGCCTGCCCGTCGGCGTGGGCATCGCACTGGCCGGCAAGCGCCTGGACCGCACCGACTACCGCACCTGGGTGCTGTGCGGCGACAGCGAACTGGCCGAGGGATCCGTGTGGGAGGCCGCCGAGCACGCCGGCCACGAGCACCTGGACAACCTGACCGTGATCGTCGACGTCAACCGGCTCGGCCAGCGCGGCCCGACCCGGCACGGCCACGACCTGGACGCCTACGCCCGACGCTTCCAGGCCTTCGGCTGGCACACGATCGAGGTCGACGGCCACGACGTGGACGCCGTCGACCGCGCCTACGGCGAGGCCGCCTCCACCAAGGGCCAGCCCACCGCGATCCTCGCCCGCACCCTCAAGGGCAAGGGCGTCGGGGGCGTCCAGGACCGCGAGGGCCTGCACGGCAAGCCGCTGCCCGACGCCGACGAGGCGATCGCGGAGCTCGGCGGCCCGCGCGACCTGCGGATCCGGGTGCAGGAGCCGCCCGCCACCCGCATGCTGCACTCCGTCCACACCGGGGACATCGAGCTCCCGCGCTGGGACCGGGGCGAGGAGGTCGCCACCCGCAACGCCTTCGGCGAGGCGCTCGCCGCGCTCGGCACCGGCCGCGGCGACATCGTCGTTCTGGACGGCGAGGTCGGCGATTCCACCCGCGCCGAGGCCTTCGCCAAGGAGCACCCGGACCGCTACTTCGAGTGCTTCATCGCCGAGCAGCAACTGGTCGCCTCGGCGGTCGGGCTCGCCTCCCGCGGCTGGGTGCCGTACGCGGCCACCTTCGCGGCCTTCCTGACGCGGGCGTACGACTTCATCCGGATGGCCTCGGTCAGCGGCGCAAGCATCAACCTCGTCGGCTCGCACGCCGGTGTCGCCATCGGCCAGGACGGGCCCAGCCAGATGGGCCTGGAGGACCTGGCGATGATGCGGGCGGTGCACGGCTCGACCGTGCTGTACCCGTGCGACGCCAACCAGACCGCCCGGCTCGTCGGTGCCATGGCCGGCCTGGAGGGCATCCGCTACCTGCGCACCTCCCGCGGCGCGAGCCCGGTCATCTACGGCCCGGACGAGGAGTTCCCCGTCGGAGGCAGCAAGGTGCTGCGCTCCTCCGGCGAGGACCGGCTGACGCTGGTCGCCGCGGGCGTCACCGTGCACGAGGCGCTGGCCGCCGCCGACGCGCTGGAGGAGCAGGGCATCCGGGCTCGGGTGATCGACCTGTACTCGGTCAAGCCCGTGGACCGCGCCGCCCTGCGCCGGGCGGCCGAGGAGACCGGCTGCCTGGTGACCGTGGAGGACCACCACCCGGAGGGCGGCATCGGCGACGCCGTCCTCGACGCGTTCACCGACGGCCGCCCCGTGCCACGCCTGGTCCGGCTCGCCGTACGGACCATGCCCGGCTCGGCGTCCCCGGACGAGCAGCTGCACGCCGCCGGCATCGACGCGGAGTCCATCGCGGCCGCCGGACGGCTGCTGGTCGAGGAGGCGGTCGTGCGGTGAGCGGCGGCGAGGGCACGCGCAGGGTGCGGGCGGGCCGCCGCACGGTGGAGCTGCACCGGCCGGACAAGGTGCTCTTCCCCGGCGGAGGCGACGCCAAGGAGTACACCAAGGGCGATTTGGTGGACTACCACCGGGCCATCGCGCCCTTCATGCTGCCGCACCTGCGCGGCCGGCCCCTGATGCTGGAACGGCACCCGGACGGCATCGACGGGCCGCGGTTCATGCAGAAGAACACCCCGGAGCACTACCCGGAGTGGATCAGGCGCGTCGAGCTGGCCAAGGAGGGCGGCACCGTCCAGCACGTCGTGTGCGACGACACCGCCACCCTCCTCTACCTGGCCGACCAGGCGAGCATCACCCTGCACCGCTGGCTGTCCCGCGCCGACCGCCCGGACCACCCCGACCGGATGGTCTTCGACCTCGACCCGGCAGGTGACGACTTCGAGGCCGTGCGGGAGGCCGCCGGGCTGCTCGGTGAGCTGCTCGACGAGCTGAAGCTGCCGTCCGCGCTGATGACCACCGGCTCGCGCGGGCTGCACGTGATCGTGCCGCTGAACGGCCGGCACGACTTCGGTGAGGTGCGCGCGTTCGCCCGGGACGTCGCCGACACCCTGGCCGACGCCCACCCCGGCCGGCTCACCACCGCCGCCCGCAAGAAGGAGCGCGGGGAGCGGCTGTACCTCGACATCCAGCGCAACGCCTACGCGCAGACCGCCGTCGCGCCCTTCACCGTCCGGCCCCGGCCGGGCGCGCCCGTGGCCGTCCCGATCACCTGGGAGCAACTGGACGACCCGGAGCTGAACGCCCGCCGCTGGACCGTCGCCGACGCGGTCGAGCAGGCGCGCACCAACCCCTGGTCAGGCCTTCTGGAGCGGGGCCGGGCGCTGGGGCCGGCCCGGCGGCGGCTGAACGCCCTGCGCGGCTGAGCCCCCCTACCCCGGATGTGGACAGGTGGCAGATGCATGCGCCCGGAGAGGTTTGGTGAACACGCTTGCGGCCACACGGAGGGGGAGGTGGCCATGTCGAACACAAAAAACTCGCAGGACTCACAGAGTTCACAGAAGTCACAGGACTCTCAGGATTCGCGTACATCGAACGACAACGAGACGGCCCGGAAGCGGCCGAATCCCATGGAGGTGCTGCGTCAGGCACGTGGCCAGCTGGCGGAACTCACCGGCATGGAAGCCGAGTCCGTGTCCTCCTTCGAGCAGACGGAGGACGGCTGGGCGCTGGAGGTCGAGGTCCTCGAGCTCGAGCGTGTGCCCGACACGATGAGCCTGATGGCGAGCTACCAGGTGGAGCTCGACAGCGACGGGCAGCTCACGGGCTACCGGCGGGTCCGCCGCTACGAGCGCGGTCGTTCCGACGCGCGCAGGTCCGGCGGCCGCTAGGCCGCCCGACCGGACCACCCGTACCCACAGACGAGGAGGAACACCCGGCATGACTGTCGTACCGGCACAGCAGACCGGCGGCGGAGGCGGCAGCAGCGGTCTCTACGACGTGCTCGAACTTGTTCTGGACAGGGGCCTCGTGATCGACGCCTTCGTTCGGGTCTCCCTGGTCGGCATCGAAATCCTCAAGATCGACGTCCGCGTCGTCGTCGCCAGCGTCGACACCTACCTGCGCTTCGCCGAGGCGTGCAACCGGCTCGACCTGGAGGCCGGGCCGCGCAAGGACCCCGGCCTGCCCGACCTGGTCGGGGAGATGACCGAGTCCGGTGCGCGCGGCAAGTCCAAGGGCGCGCTGTCCGGTGCCGCCGAGACCATCTCCGACGCCTTCAAGCAGGCGCGGAGCGAGAGTGAGACCGAATCACGACCGCGTGCCCGCAAGACGGCGGCCCGCCGTAAGGAGGAGCAGGAGTGAGCACCTACGTCTACGGCATCGCGGCGAGTTCGCACCCCGCGCTTCCGGAGGGCATGGGCGGCGTCGGCGACCCGCCCCGCCCGGTGCGCATCCTGCGCGAGGGCGACCTGGCCGCCGTCGTCAGCGAGGCACCCGAGGGGCTGCGGCCCAAGCGCAAGGATCTGCTCGCCCACCAGAACGT
This sequence comes from Streptomyces sp., assembly GCF_031181705.1. GTDB lineage: Bacteria > Actinomycetota > Actinomycetes > Streptomycetales > Streptomycetaceae > Streptomyces. The sequence goes on along the minus strand of NZ_JAPSKN010000012.1, from coordinate 65,537 downwards.
GCTCAGCGAGGCCGGCGCGGCCGGCTGCGTGCTGCCCATGCGGTTCGGATCCGTCGCCCCGGACGACAACTCCATCACGGCGGTGCTCGCCGAGCGCGCCGAGCACTACAAGGAGCGGCTGCAGGCCCTGGACAACCGGGTCGAGTACAACATCAAGGCCAACCACGTCGAAGAGGCCGTCCTGCACCAGGTGATGGCCGAGAGCCCTGACATCCGGGGTCTCGCCGAGGCCAACCGGCAGGCGGGCGGCGGCAGTTACGACGACAAGATCCGCCTCGGCGAGATGGTCGCGGCCGCGGTCAAGGCCAAGGAGTCCGAGGACGGCGCCGCCCTGCAGCGCGCGCTGGAGGGGGTCGCCGACGATGTCAGCGTGGGCCCCGAGTCCACCGGCTGGCTGGCCAACGTGTCGTACCTGGTGGACCGGGAGTCGGCCGAGTCCTTCCTGGCCGCGGTCGAGCAGGTGCGCAAGGACATGCCACACCTGGAGGTGCGGGTCAACGGCCCGCTGCCGCCGTACAGCTTCGTCGAGCCCGGCCCGGCCGAGCCGGCGGGCACCGCCGCGGGTGGCACGGAGACCGGAGCGGGGTGACGACGTGGGCCTGATCTCTGAGGTGCTGCTGCTGCCGTTCGCACCGGTGCGCGGCAGCGCCTGGGCCATCAAGCAGGTCGTCCAGGAGGCCGAGCGGATCTACTACGACCCCGCGACGATCCGGGCCGAACTGGCCCGTCTGGAGGAGCAGCTGGAGGCCGGGGAGATCACGGAGGAGGAGTTCGACCGACAGGAGGACGAACTCCTCGACCGGCTGGAGACCGCTTCGCGCGGAGGCGCGGGAACAGGTAACGGGACGACACAATGAACCGAATGGGACTGGGTCTCGCCATAGGGGCCGGATACCTCCTGGGCCGGACCAAGAAGCTGAAGATGGCGGTGGCCGTCGGCGGTCTGGTCGCCGGGAAGAAGCTGAACCTGAGCCCGCGCATGGTCGCCGAGCTGCTCCAGGAACAGCTGCGGAACAACCCGCAGTTCAAGGAGATCGGGGACCAGCTGCGCGAGGACCTGCGCGGGGTCGGCAAGGCCGCCTCCGGCGCCATGGTCGAGCGCCAGCTCGACGCGCTCGCCGACCGGCTGCACGGCCGCACGGCCCAGGTGCGTGACCAGCTGTCGGGCGCGGTGCCGGGCCGGAGCAAGGACGACGAGGCCGACGAGGCCGAGGACGCCGAGTACGCCGACGACGAGGACGAGGAGCCCGAGGGCGAGGAGCCCGAGGACTCCGGTTCCGAGGAGGACGACGAGCCCGAGGACTCCGGTTCCGAGGAGGACGAGGAGCCGGAGGCGGAGAAGTCCTCCGCCAGTAAGGCTCCGGCGAGGAAGGCCGCGAAGAGGGCCTCCACCAGCAAGGCCCCCGCGAAGAAGGCGGCGGCACGGAAGACCTCGGCCGCGAAGAAGACGGCCACGGGGAACCGGGGCGGCGGCAGCCGCTCCCGGCAGCCGAAGGGAGGCGGTGAGGAATGACCGACACCGTCGGATCGGCGAAGTCCGCCGCGAACGGAGCGTCGAAGAACCCGCTCGCCGGCATGGCCCACAGCGAGGCCGCGGACCGGCTCAAGGCGGAGGTGCAGGAGTACCTCGCCGCGCAGGCCACACGCATGCTGACCGGTGTGGGCCGCAAGCTCGGCGAGACCACCGGCAAGCTGAACGACATCGCCGAGGGCAACAGCCCCGGCCTCGGCAAGCTCGCCCTGTCCGGTGGGCGCAAGCTCGCCGAGGGCAAGGGGCCGGTACGCGCCGCGCTGGAGACCGGTGGCTCGCACCTCAAGGACAAGGTCACCGGCGCCTTCAAGAACCTGGGCGGCGGCAAGAAGGGCAAGGGCCGCTCCGGAAACAAGCCCACCGTCATCATCGAGCACATCGACGTGGGTGTGCCGCTGCGCACCGCCTACGACCAGTGGACGCAGTACCAGGACTTCAGCACCTTCGCCAAGGGCGTCAAGAGCGCGAGCCGCGACGACGACACCCACTCCGACTGGCAGGCGAAGATCTGGTGGTCCAACCGGAGCTGGAAGGCGACGACGACCGAGCAGATCCCCGACGACCGGATCGCCTGGACGTCGGAGGGCGCCAAGGGCACCACGAAGGGCGTCGTCTCCTTCCACCGGCTCACCGACAACCTGACCCGCGTCCTGCTCGTCATCGAGTACTACCCGTCCGGCTTCTTCGAGAAGACCGGCAACATCTGGCGCGCCCAGGGCCGCCGCGCCCGGCTCGACCTGAAGAACTTCGTTCGCTTCATCACCATCAAGGGCGAGGCGGAGGACGGCTGGCGCGGCGAGATCCGCGACGGCGAGGTCGTCACCAGTCACGAGGACGCCCTCGCCGAGGAAGAGTCGGAGTCGGAGGAGGGCTCGGAGCAGGAGCCCCGCGACGAGGACCAGGAGGACGAGGACCAGGAGGACGAGGAGCCGGAGGGCGAGGAGCCGCCCGAGGGTGAGTACGAGGACGAGGAAGAGGAAGAGGAAGAGGAGGACGGGGAGCCGGAGGGCGCTTACGAGGACGAGGCCGAGGACGAGGCCGAGCCCGCGGACGAGGAGGAGCCCGAGGCGGAGTACGACGAGGATGAGGAGGACGACGAGGAGGCCGAGGAGGCCCAGGACCAGGATGTCGAGGCGGGGAGTAGGCGATGACGACGCCCAGCAGGATGCCCGAACCCTACGGCCAGGGAAGCGGCGCGAACCTCGCCGACATCCTTGAACGTGTGCTCGACAAGGGCATCGTGATCGCGGGCGACATCCGCATCAACCTGCTCGACATTGAACTCCTCACGATCAAACTGCGGCTGATCGTGGCCTCCGTCGACAAGGCGAAGGAGATGGGCATCGACTGGTGGGAGACCGACCCGGCTCTCAGCTCACGGGCCCGCCGTGACGAACTGGCCCGTGAGAACGCCGAGTTGCGCGAGAGGCTGGCCCGGCTGGAGGAACTGGAGCCCGGCCGCGCGGAGAAGAAGGAGGCACCGTGACCGGACTGCGGTACGTCTACGCCGTCTGCCGCCCCTTCAGTACCCCGCTCCAGGCCCAGTTGACGGGGGTGGCGGGCGACCCGCCCCGAGCGCTGACTCACCGCGGCCTGCTGGCCGTGGTGAGTCACGTACCGGAGCAGGACTTCGCCGAGGAGCCGCTCCGGGCCCATCTGGAGGACCTGGACTGGCTGACCGCTACCGCCCGCGCCCACCAGGGCGTGATCGACGCGCTCACCACCGTCACGACCCCGCTGCCGCTGCGGCTCGGCACCGTCTTCGTGGACGACAGCGGTGTCCGGACGATGATGGAGGCCCGCGAGGAGGACTTCCGGCGCACCCTCGACCGGCTGGAGGGCCGTGTCGAGTGGGGCGTCAAGGTCTACGCCGAGTCCGAACCGCAGGAGAGCGCCCGGCCCGCGCAGAAGCCCGCCTCGGGCCGGGACTACCTGCGCCAGCGGCGCATGCAGACCAGGTCGCACGAGGAGATGTGGCAGAAGGCCGAGGCGTTCTCGACCAGCCTGCACGAGAGGCTCTCCGCGTTCGCGGAGGACTCCCGGCTGCATCCGCCGCAGAATCCGGCGCTTTCCAAGGTGTCCGGACGGAACGTGCTGAACGCCGCCTACCTCGTACCGCGGGCGCGCTCCGAGGAGTTCGTGGAAATGGTCGACCGCACGAAGGACGAAGCCCCCGGGATGCGCGTCGAACTCACCGGCCCCTGGGCCGCCTATTCGTTCGCCGGGGAGGGCGCATGAGTGACGGGGAGAAGCCGTGACCGTAGTGGAGCGCCGTGAGGTGGCCCTCGTGGACCTGCTGGACCGGCTGCTGGCCGGCGGTGTCGTCATCACGGGGGACATCACGCTGCGGATCGCCGACGTCGACCTCGTCCGCATCGACCTCAACGCGCTGATCAGTTCGGTGAACGCCCAGGTGCCCTCGCCGTTCGAGGAGTTGCTGTGACCTCCCCCGAGCCCCTGCCGGAACCCGGAGAACCCGGCCGCCCGCCGCGCAAGCGGCTGGATCTGGAGCCCGACACCGTCGAGCGCGACCTCGTCAAACTCGTGCTGACGGTGGTCGAGCTGCTGCGCCAGCTCATGGAGCGCCAGGCCTTGCGCCGGTTCGACGTGGGGGACCTGAGCGAGGACCAGGAGGAGCGGATCGGCCTCACGCTCATGCTGCTGGAGGAGCGGATGGCGGAGCTGCGCGACCGTTACGGCCTGCGGCCTGAGGACCTCAATCTGGACCTCGGGCCGCTCGGACCGCTGCTGCCCCGGGACTGACCCCGGTCGGTCCCGGGCGGGGGCCCGGGTCAGGCGTCCTTCCGGCAGAGGATCTCCCCGTGCAGCACGCTGAACCAGCCCTCCTCCAGGGCGCCCCATTCCCGCCATGCCCCGCTCACCTCCCGCAGCTCCGCCGCGCTGGCGTGTCCGCCCTCCACGGCCCGGCCGGCGTACGCAGACGCCAGCGTGCGATCGGCCCACAGGCCGCTCCACCAGGCCCGCTCCCCGGGGGTGGCGAAGGTCCAGGTGCCGGAGCCCGCCGTGACGTCCGTGAACCCGGCCCGCAGCGCCCACGCCCGCAGCCGGCGCCCCGCGTCCGGCTCCCCGCCGTTGGCACGGGCCACCCGGCGGTACAGGTCGAGCCAGGCGTCCAGCCCCTCGGAGGCCGGATACCAGGTCATCGCCTCGTAGTCGGCGTCCCGCACGGCGACGAACCCCCCGGGCCGGGTGACGCGCTTCATCTCCCGCAGCGCTCGCACCGGGTCGCCGACGTGCTGGAGCACCTGGTGGGCGTGGACCACGCAGAAGGTGTCGTCCGGGTAGTCCAGGGCGTGCACGTCGGCGACCGCGAAGTCGGTGTTGGCCAGCCCCCGTCCCGCCGCCGTGGCGCGCGCCTGCGCCAGGATCTCCGGCGCACGGTCGACCCCGGTGACATGCCCGTCGGGCACGAGCTCCGCCAGGTCGGCGGTGATGGTGCCCGGCCCGCAGCCGACGTCGAGGATCCTCATGTGCGGCTTGAGTGAAGGCAGCAGGTAGGCGGCCGAGTTGGCGGCGGTCCGCCAGGTGTGCGAGCGCAGCACCGATTCATGGTGCCCGTGCGTGTAGACGGCGGTCTCCCGAGATTCCGGCATGGCGGACCCCACCCCTTCCGTTGCGGTCGGCAGGGGACCTACCGTACGCAGTGGTACCGAATGATGAGACCTTCGTCTCGCCATACGGGCGGACGTGACGTCGGTAACCGCCGGGGACTCCAGGGCGACCCCGGCCGCGACGGCGGGGCCCGCGCCCCGCCCACGCCGGGTCCGGCCGGCCCGGTGGAGGCGGGTGTCCAGGGCGAGAGCGCGGTCGCGCAGGGGGTACCGCCCGGATTTCGTGGCGGTGAGGTCCAGGTGGGGGACCGTCCTGACGGGCGGGTACCCGGCAGGAGCCGGCGCACCGCCGCCGGGGTCAGGGTCGGGGTCCGGCATCGCTACTTCGTGAGGGGGAACCGGGGCCATGAGCGGGCGCGTCACGGCGGTCAGCAGCAACGGGGAGTACTCGTTCACCAAGCAGAACCGGGACAGCATCACGCTGCTCGCCGGCCTGGGGGTGGAGGGGGACGTGCACGCCGGTGTGACGGTCAGGCACCGCTCGCGGGTCGCGCAGGATCCCACGCAGCCGAATCTGCGCCAGGTGCACCTCATCCACGAGGAGCTCCTCGCCGAGGTCCGCGAGGCGGGGTTCGAGGTGGCGCCCGGGGGACTGGGCGAGAACATCACCACGCGGGGCATCGACCTGCTCGGCCTGCCGGCCGGCACGCTGCTGCACATCGGCGGCTCCGCCGTCGTGGAGGTCACCGGGCTGCGCAATCCCTGCCGGCAGATCGACCGCTTCCGGGCGGGGCTGCTCAAGCGGGTCGTCGGCCGGGACGCGGCGGGCAACGTCGTGCGCAAGGCCGGGATCATGAGCGTGGTGCGGGAGGGCGGTGTGGTGCGCCCGGGGGATCTGATCAGGACGGAACTCCCGGCGGAGCCGCACCGGCCGCTGCGGAAGGTCTGACCGCGCACCAGGTGCCCGGGGTGGAGGGCGGGCGCGGCCTCCACCGGCCTCCACCCGAAATGCGTTTGCCCACCCCGGCCCCGGCCGCACAGAATCGCCGCCATGGGTCACCTCGAAGCCGCACACCTGGAGTACTACCTGCCCGACGGAAGGGCACTGCTGGGTGATGTGTCGTTCCGGGTGGGGGAGGGCGCCGTCGTCGCCCTCGTCGGGCCCAACGGCGCCGGGAAGACGACCCTGCTGCGTCTGCTCGCCGGGGAGATCAGACCGCACGGCGGGTCCGTCACCGTCGGCGGCGGCCTCGGCGTCATGCGGCAGTTCGTCGGCTCCGTACGCGACGAGACGACCGTGCGCGACCTGCTCGTCTCCGTGGCCACCCCGCGCATCCGCGAGGCGGCCCGCTGCGTCGACGCCGCCGAGCACGCCCTCATGACCGTCGACGACGAGGCCGCCCAGCTGACGTACGCCCAGGCCCTCGCCGACTGGGCCGAGGCGCGCGGGTACGAGGCCGAGACGCTGTGGGACATGTGCACCACCGCCGCGCTCGGCATTCCGTACGACAAGGCGCAGTGGCGTCAGGTGCGCACCCTGTCCGGCGGCGAGCAGAAGCGGCTCGTCCTGGAGGCCCTGCTGCGCGGTACCGACGAGGTCCTCCTCCTCGACGAGCCGGACAACTACCTCGACGTGCCCGGCAAGCGGTGGCTGGAGGAACGCCTCGCCGAGACCCGCAAGACCGTCCTGTTCGTCTCCCACGACCGCGAGCTCCTCGCCCGCGCGGCCCAGCGCATCGTCTCCCTGGAGCCCGGCCCCGCCGGCGCGGACGCCTGGGTGCACGGCGGCGGCTTCGCCACCTTCCACGACGCCCGGCGCGAGCGCTTCGCCCGCTTCGAGGAACTGCGCAGGCGCTGGGACGAGAAGCACGCCCAGCTGAAGAAGCTCGTGCTGAACCTGCGTCAGGCCGCCGCGGTCAGCCACGAGATGTCCTCCCGGTACCAGGCGGCCCAGACCCGCCTGCGCAAGTTCGAGGAGGCCGGCCCGCCGCCGGAGCCGCCGCGCGAGCAGGACATCAGGATGCGGATCAAGGGCGGCCGCACCGGCGTCCGGGCCGTCACCTGCCGGAAGCTGGAGCTCACGGGCCTGATGAAGCCCTTCGACCTGGAGGTCTTCTACGGCGAGCGCGTCGCCGTCCTCGGCTCCAACGGCTCCGGCAAGTCCCACTTCCTGCGCCTCCTCGCCGGCGACGACGTGGCCCACACGGGGCAGTGGAAACTGGGCGCCCGGGTCGTGCCCGGCCACTTCGCGCAGACGCACGCGCACCCGGAGCTGGAGGGCCGCACGCTGCTGGACGTGCTGTGGAAGGAGCACGCGCAGGACCGCGGCGCCGCGATGTCCCGGCTGCGCCGCTACGAGCTGACCCACCAGGCCGAGCAGACGTTCGACCGGCTGTCCGGCGGGCAGCAGGCCCGCTTCCAGATCCTCCTGCTGGAACTGCGGGGCGTGACGGCCCTGCTGCTCGACGAGCCGACCGACAACCTGGACCTGGAGTCGGCCGAGGCGCTCCAGGAGGGCCTGGAGGCCTTCGAGGGGACGGTCCTCGCGGTCACCCACGACCGCTGGTTCGCCCGCTCCTTCGACCGCTACCTGGTCTTCGGCAGCGACGGCCGCGTCCGCGAGACCCCGGAACCGGTCTGGGACGAACGCAGGGTGGAACGAACCCGCTAGACCTGGGACAGGGGCCGGTGCGGCCCCCGCCCGGAGGCCTGGCCGCTGTGGTCACTTCCAGCGCAGCAGCGCTCCCAGGCCGCCCGTGGGCACCTCCTGGGTGGAGACCGACAGGACGTTCGCGTCCGTGGCCACCGCCGAGCGGATCAACGCGTCGTCCGCCCGGGCCGGCCACGAGTGCTGCTCGCCGAGGATCCTCAGGTCGGTCCGCCGTACGGCCACCTGGTCGGGGTCCTCGCCGATCCAGACCTCGCGGTGCGCGTCGGGCCCGTCGAGCCTGATCAGCAGTTCGTCGATGCGGTGCTCGCGCGCCGCCTCGATCAGCGCCGGAACGCCCTCGACGGCCCCGGCCCGGCCCTCGTCGTCCGGCGTGCGGGCGGCGCGGAACCGTTCCAGCTCCGCCTCGGCCCGCCGCGCCACGTGCTCGGCGCGGGCCCGCTCCACGTCGTCGTCCAGGAGCCGGCTGCCGGTGCCGTGCGGCGCCTCGACCACGAGGTCGTGCAGCCGCTTGGGCAGCCGCTCGTGCACGGACCGCCGCTCACGGTCGTCGCCGACGAGGATCAGCAGGTCGGCGTCGGTCTCCTCCTGGCACACGGCGAGCGCGTCGGCGACCTCCGCGGCGTTGTGCTCCCAGGTGTTCTCCACCCGCAGCTGGAAATGCCGCTCGGACCAGTCCACGGAGCTCGTCCGGTGCACCGGCCACTGCCGCCCGGTCACGCTCCCGGCGTCCTGCCGGCCCAGCGCACTGCGCAGCTCGAAGTCCGCGCCCTTGCGGTCGATGGAGGCGACGACGCACACCGGGTCCTCGCCGGCCAGCTCCAGCAACGGCGTGACACGGGGCAGCGGCGCCCATTCGGCCCAGTCGCCGCCCCGCGGCGGACGCACCAGCGGCGGGTCGAGAACCACCTCGCCGGCACGGGCGAACAGGGCCCGGCCGTGTGGCTCGGACGAGTGCCGCAGATCCTCGATCGCGCTCTGCACGGCCCGGCAGGTCGCCTCGTCCGCGCCCTGCGCGGCGAGGTGCCGTGCCATCGCCTGGGCCGTGAGGTGTCGCTCGTGGGAGGTGTCCTCCGTATGCCGGGAGGTGTCGACGTACACCGAGGCCCAAGGGCCGGGGTGTTCGTACAGTGGGTGCAGGAAAGCGAGATCCATGGCTCCTCCGGATGCCGCTCCGGGGCAGTGCTCAGTTGCTCCCGGGGCGGGTACCCGGACCGCATGAACGAACACGACGAGCGGGGCGACACGATGACCGGAGTGGACCCTGACCGGCTGGACGACCAGCAGCTCATGAAGGAGCTGGAGACCATCCACCGCACGCGCCACGACACACTGCTGTACGGCTCGAACGACGCGCTGCGGGCCCACAACGAGCGCATGGCGCAGCTGGAGGGCGAGTACCTGCGCCGCAACCCGAACCGCCCGGTGGCCGCCGGCCGCACGCGCGAAGGGGCCCGGGAGCGCGGGAGCGGGGAGTCGGCGACTCCCACGACACCCGGCACCTGAGCCCCGCACGGCACCGCACACGACACACGGAGCCGCCCCACGCCGCCGAGGCGTGGGGCGGCTCCGTACCTCCGTGACGCCCGCGCCCGGCGCCGCCGCCGTCAGGCGGCCTCGCGGGCGAAGACGTCGAGGAACGTCTCGCAGAACACCTTCAGATCGTCCGGCTTGCGGCTGGTGACCAGCTTGTTCGCCCCGTGGTCGCAGACCTTCACCCGCTCGTCGACCCAGGTGCCGCCCGCGTTGCGGATGTCCGTCCGCAGGCTCGGCCACGAGGTCAGCACCCGGCCGCGCACGACGTCCGCCTCGACCAGCGTCCACGGCGCGTGGCAGATCGCCGCGACGGGGCGGCCCCGCTCGAAGAAGTCGCGCACGAACGCGACGGCCTCGCCGTCCATGCGCAGGAAGTCCGGGTTGGCCACGCCGCCCGGCAGCACCAGCGCGCCGAACGAACCGGGTGACACCTCACCCACGACCTCGTCGACCGGGAAGGTGTCCGCCTTGTCGAGGTGGTTGAACGCCTGGATCTCCCCCTCCTTCGTCGACACCAGCACGGGCTCGTGACCGGCGTCCTTCGCCGCCTGCCACGGATCGGTCAGCTCGACCTGCTCGACGCCCTCGGGTGCGACCAGAAACGCGATACGCATGGTGTTCGACGTCCTTTCCTGTTGCTTGTCTGCTGCTTCGGCTCCGCTGCCCGGATCCGGGCTAGCTGCCGCGGGCGTCCGGCTCGGCGCGGCTGATGTCCGCCAGCGCCGACGCGGGGTCCTCGGCCTCGGCCACGTCGCCGAGGCTGACGATGCCGACCGGCAGTCCGTTCTCCACCACCGGCAGCCGGCGCACGGCGTGCTCGCGCATCAGCGCCACCGCCGTCGTCACCCGGTCGTCCGGCGTCACGGTGACCGGGTTCTTGGTGCACACGGCCCGGGCGCTCACCGTCATGGGGTCGGCGCCGTCCGCGACGGCCCGCACCGCGATGTCACGGTCGGTGAGCACCCCGACCACGTCCTGCCCGTCGGCCACCACCACATCGCCGATGTTCTGCGTGCGCATCAGCTGCGCCGCCTCGACGAGCGAGGCGTCCGGGCGCACGGCGACCACACCCGCAGTCATCACGTCCTTCACCAACTCGGCCTTCACCGGTGTCTCCGTCCGTTGCCGGGCCGACGGGGGCACCGCGGCGCACCCGCCGGCGCGGCCGCGGTGCCCCCGCACGGCCCCTACGCGTACTCCTCCGGACCGGTCTCCCGGGCCCGGACCAGGGCCTCGGCCAGCTCCTGGACATTGCCGTAGCGCTCCTGGTGCGGCAGCCGCTCCAGCGCCTCGACGAGCGCGTCGGGCGCCTGACGGCCGCGCACCTCGCGGGCCAGCTCGCGCGCACTCGCGGGGAACGCCCTGCGGCCCAGGATCCGCGCCAGGTCCAGCCGCACCGACTCCAGGGACGTCGGCCCCCGGCCCGGCGTCACCGGCCCGTATGCGACGTCGGGGTCGTCCTCGGCGGCCGGCTCCGGGTCGTGCCACTCCTCACTGCGCGTGGGATGCCCGGACCTGAGCAGACCCTGCAGTTCGTGCTTCATCTCGTCGTCCCGGTGGACGCTCAGCCGGTCGCTGCCTCGCTGCATGTCTCCCTCCAGACCTTCGGGGGTCCGCACCGCGTACCCGAACACCGGGAGCCGACACGGATCCGGCGGCCCGGGATCCGCGGAGCGCCCCGGTTTGCGCCACCGGCTGCGGGAGACCCGGACCGCACCCCCCACACCTCCCTGGGGAAGGACACGCCATGGCGTTGCTCACTGTGCTCATTCCGCTGCTGATGCTCGGGGTGGTGCTGGGCTTGGGCCGATACGAGGAACTGCTGCTGCCACAGGGCGACACCGGCCGGCGCGAACCGGCCGGCGCTGCCCCCGCCACCGCGGCCGCTACTTCTTCTCCCGCCCCGGCAGGAACTCCTGCACCTTCGCCCTGAAGCCGCGCCTGACCACCGGTCCCCGGTCCGCGTCACCCTTCAGCAGCGACGCGGCGGTCGCCTCCATCTGCTCCCAGGTGGCGTGCGGCGGGACCGGTGGGACGGCCGGGTCGGTCAGGAACTCGACCACCGCGGGACCGTCCGCCTCCAGCGCGGTGCGCCAGGCCGCCTCGACGTCCTGCGGCTTCTCCACCCGGATGCCGGTCAGTCCCAGCGACCGCGCGAACGCCGCGTACTGCACGTCAGGCAGCTCCTGCGACGGCAGGAACGAGGGCGCGCCCCCCATGGCCCGCAGCTCCCAGGTGACCTGGTTCAGATCGCGGTTGTTCCACACCCCGATCACCAGCCGCGGATCGTCCCACAGGTGGCGGTACTTCGCCGCGGTGATCAGCTCCGCCATGCCGTTCATCTGCATCGCACCGTCCCCGACCAGCGCGATCGCCGGCCGGTCCGGATGCGCGAACTTCGCACCGATCACGTACGGCACCGCGCAGCCCATCGTCGCCAGCGTGCCGGAGAGCGAGCCGCGCATGCCCGCCCGCATGGTCAGGTGCCGCGCGTACCAGTTCGCCGTCGAGCCCGAGTCGGAGGTGACGATCGCGTTGTCCGGCAGCAGCGGGTCCAGCGCCCGGGCCACGTGCTCGGGGTTGACCGGATCCGCCTCCAGCGCGGCCCGGCGCTCCATGACGTCACGCCAGTGCGCCACGTTGTCGCACACCGTGTCGTACCACTCACGGCCGCGGCCTGCCTCGATCAGCGGGATCAGCCGCTCCAGGGTCACCTTGGCGTCGCCGACCAGGTTGACCTCGTAGGGGTAGCGCATCCCGATCATGTGCGGGTCGATGTCGATCTGCACGCCCCGCGCCTTGCCGAACTCCGGCAGGAACTGGGAGTAGGGGAACGACGAGCCGATCGTCAGCAGCGTGTCGCAGTCCCGCATCAGCTCGTACGACGGGCGCGTGCCCAGCAGGCCGATCGAGCCGGTGACGTAGGGCAGTTCGTCGCTGATGACGTCCTTGCCGAGCAGCGCCTTGGCGACGCCCGCGCCGAGCAGTTCGGCGATCCGCTCCACCTCGGCCCGCGCGCCGGCCGCGCCCTGGCCGACCAGGATGGCCACCTTGTCACCGGAGTTGAGGATCTCGGCCGCCCGCCGCACCGAGTCGTCGGACGGAACCGCCGTCCACCCACTGCGGTCCAGACTGGACGGCACCATCTTGAACTCGTGCGACGGCGGCGCGTAGTCGAGGTCCTGCACGTCGCCGGGGATGATGACCGCGGTCGGGCAGCGCCGCGCGTACGCGGTGCGGATCGCCCGGTCCAGCACGTTCGGCAGCTGCTCGGGCACCGTCACCGTCTCCACGAAGTCCGAGGCGACGTCCTTGAACAGCGTGTGCAGGTCCACCTCCTGCTGGTAGGAGCCGCCCATCGCGCTGCGGTGCGTCTGCCCGACGATCGCCAGCACCGGCACGTGGTCCAGCTTGGCGTCGTACAGGCCGTTCAGCAGATGGATCGCGCCCGGCCCCGACGTCGCGGCGCACACCCCGAGACGGCCGCTGAACTTGGCGTAGCCGACGGCCTGCAGCGCCGACATCTCCTCGTGCCGCGACTGCACGAACCGCGGCTCGTTCTCGGCCCGGCCCCACGCCGCGAGCAGGCCGTTGATGCCGTCACCCGGGTAGCCGAAGACGTGCTCCACCCCCCACTCGCGCAGCCTGCGCAGGACGTGGTCGGAGACCTTGCTGCTCATGTACGACCTCCCGGACGCGTGACGACACCGTCGGCCGTACGAGTCACCCTGTGCGACGGCAAAAAACGCGGACGTCCCGGCGTGGTCCGCGCCGACGCGCGCCCACGGCGACCGTCCGGCCCACCGGCTGAGCGGCACCCTGGGGTTCACGGACCCGGCGTTCACCCGGTCGGCGGGTGCCGTCCCGCTAATGGGGGTCGGCCGCGCGCGGCGCCGCGCCGGGCTCGTTGTGATGGCGGCAGGGCCTTCCTGCCGTCGCCCGAAGGAGCTCGCTCCATGCGCCGCACCCTCCACGCACTGTCCGTCGCCGCCCTGGCCGGTCCGGCCCTGGCGGGCTTCGCGCCGGCCGCGTCCGCCGAACCCGCCGCCGAGGTCGCTCCCGCCACCGTCCGGCCCGGGGGCACGCTCACGATCTCGGTCACCTGCGATCCGGACGGGGAACCCCCGCCCGAGAGCATCGACGCCACCTCACAGGCCTTCGACGAGGGCACGGTGGCGCTGCACAAGGTCAGCGGCAACGACGACGAGTTGTCCGGCCCCGCCTACCGCGGGACGGCCCTCATCGCCTCCGCCGAGAACTTCGAGGGCGATCCGGACGCCCTCGGCGAGGACTCCGCGTGGACCGTCGACGGCACCTGCCCGGCCGCACCCGGCGGGGAGGGCAAGCAATGGAGCGCGACCTTCACGGTGGCCCACGGAACCGGTCCGCACCCACCGTCCCCCCGGCCCACCCACAAGCCCACGCACCACCCCTGTCCCGAACCGTCGCACCACCGCGAGCCCCATCCCGGCGCGTGCGGTGAGGCGCCCGTCCAGCGCGGCGTGCGGGCCGGTGACGGCGGCGCCTTCACCGACTCCGTGCCGGCCCTGGTCGCCGGCGGGCTGCTGATCGCGGGCGCGTGCGGCGCCGCCGCACACCGCCTGCGCAACCGGGGGAGCGGCACACACCACTGACCTCGACCCACCCACTGACCACCCACGCACACCACTGACGCCCGGCGCACACCACCGCGCCCCCGGCGTGCACCACCGGTCTCCGGCGTGCACAGCGGGCCCGCGAGCCCCCCGCTTCCCCGGCCCCGCCCCGCTCATGCTGTGACCGTCACGACCCGGGCGGGGCTCATGCGGCGGCTGTCCTGTGGGTACTCAGTGGCCGAGGGCACGAGCCGCACCGTACGGACCACCGGGCAGCGGACGGCGCAGGCGCCGAAGGCGACCCGACACGGCGGCACGAGTCACTGCGGAGGTACGGATGCGGCGGACGGACCCGGAAGGCCACGGCCCGGTCCGGTTCGGGCCGTCGATCCCCGAGGACGGCCTGCCCGTGCTGCCGGAACTGGCCGCCGTGCTGGCGTCGGCGGCCTCCCGCGGCGGCCACGAGCCGGTCGGCGGCGGCCCCGCCCTCCGCGAGGCCGCCTGTGGCTACTGGGACCGGCGCGGACTGCACTGCGACCCCGGCCGCGTCGCCGCCGCCCCCGGCGCGCCCGCCCTGCTCCTCGCCCTGACCGCGGCCCTCGGCGGCGACGTCCTCGTGCCGAGACCCTGCGCCGCCTGGTGGGCGCCGTACGCACGCCTGCTGGGGCGCCCCGCCTTCCAGGTGCCGACCCCGCCGGAGAGCGGCGGCGTCCCCGACCCCTACGCCCTGCTGGAGACCGTGCGCCGGGTCCGTGCCGAGGGCGGCGACCCGCGGCTGCTGGTGCTGTCCGTCGCCGACGACCCCACGGCCACCGTGGCCCCGCCCGAACTGCTGCACGAGACCGTCGAGGCCGCCCAGGGACAGGGCCTGCACCTGGTCAGCGACGAGACCTGGCGCGACACCCTGCACGAACCGCACGACACCGTGCTGCTCAGCCCCGCCGAGATGCTGCCCGACCGGGTCGTCGTCGTCTCGGACCTGGCCGGTGCCCTCCTCCCGCCCGGCTGGCCGGCCGCCGTCGCCCGCTTCCCGGCCGGGGACGAAGCCGACGGCCTCCACGCGCGCGTGCTCGACGTGCTCACGGCCCTCGACGGGCGGGTCGCCGCCCCGGTCGCCGCGGCCGCCGGGTACGCCCTCGCGGAACCCGGACCGGTCACCGGGCGCGTGACCGCCGCCGTGCGCCTGCACGCACGCCTGGCCGCCGCCGCGCACGACGCCGTGGTCTCCGCCGGCGCCCTCGCCCGGCCCCCGCGGTCCGGCCGTCACCTGTACGCCGACCTCGGCCCGCTGCGCCCCGCCCTGGCCGCGCACGGCGTCGGAGACGCGCAGGAACTGGAGGACTTCCTCAGCGCCCGGCTCGGCATGCCCGCGCCGGGCGGCCACCGTTTCGGCGACGGCCTCGAAGCCCCGCGCGTGCGGCTCTCCACCGGCGCACTGATGGGCGGCTCCGACACCGAACGCGCGGAATGCCTCACCTCACCCACGCCGTTGGAACTGCCGCACGTGCAACGCGCGTTGATCCATCTGAAGTCGGTCTTCGACGATCTCCGCGACGACGCTCAGCGAGGGGAGCCTGCGCGATGACGCAGCAGTCCGAGTCGACCACCAGCACGGCCACCGGCCCGGCCACCCGGGACACCGGACCAGCGGCCCTCCCGTCCCCCGTGGCGGCCCCGTACCCGCCGCTGGCCCAACCCCGGCCGCTGGCCGAGCGCCGGGTGTGGCCGCGCACCTTCCACGACCGGCTGACCGCCCCGCTGCCCGGCCTGAAGGCCATGGCCCGCTTCGCCCGCGAAGGCGCCGTGAGACCCGGCCCGGAGGGCCTGGCCGACATCCCCCGCCTGCCCTACGCCCCGGCCCCGCTGCCCCGCGTCGACGCCCGCACGGTCGCGGTCACCTGGGCGGGACACGCCAGCTGGATCCTGAGGATCGGCGGGCTCACGGTCCTCACCGACCCGGTCTGGTCCCGCCGCATCCTCGGCACCCCGGCCCGCATCACGCCCGTCGGCGTCCCCTGGGAGGACCTGCCGCGCGTCGACGCCGTCGTCATCAGCCACAACCACTACGACCACCTGGACGCCCCCACCCTGCGCCGCCTCCCGCGCGACACCCCCGTGTTCGTCCCGGCCGGGCTCGCCCGCTGGTTCCACCGCCGCCGCTTCACCCGCGTCACCGAGCTCGACTGGTGGGAGGCGGCCGAACTGAACGGCGTCCGCTTCGACTTCGTCCCCTCCCACCACTGGTCCAAGCGCACCCTCACCGACACCTGCCACAGCCTCTGGGGCGGCTGGGTGCTCACCGACCAGGACGGCCAACGCGTGTACTTCGCGGGCGACACGGGATACGGCCACTGGTTCTCCCGCATCGGCCGCCGCTACCCCGGCATCGACCTGGCGCTGCTGCCCATCGGCGCCTACGACCCCCGCTGGTGGCTCAGCGACGTCCACTGCGACCCGGAGGAAGCGGTCCGGGCGGCCCAGGACCTGGGAGCGACTCGGATGGCCCCCATGCACTGGGCCACGTTCGTGCTGTCGGCCGAGCCCGTCCTGGAACCCCTCACGCGCGTGCGGGCGGCCTGGGAGAAGACGGGCCTGCCCCGCGAGAACCTGTGGGACATGCCGGTGGGCGCCTCGAAGGTGCTGTAGGGAAACGCCCTCGACGGGGCGCGGGGAGCCGCGCGAGCAACCACCGGCCACCCGCGCCCCGGGCACGACCACGCCCCCACGGCGTCACCGCACCCGCCGCACCACACTCGGCACCACGCTGATCAGCAAGGTCAGCCCGATCGCCGCCACGACACCCTCCCACGGCTCGTCGAACAACGACCCGCCGAGAATCCCGATCAGCTGGTACGTCACGGCCCAGGCCAGGCAGGCAGGGAAGTTCCCCCGGGAGAACCGCCGCAGCGGCCACTTCGCCAGCAGACACGCCAGCATCACCGGAATCCGCCCGGCCGGCACCAGCCGGGACAGCACCAGCACGGCGACCCCGTGCGAGGCCAGCTTCTCCTGCGCCTGCGCCAGCCGGTCCTCCGGCGCCCGCGCCCGCAGCGCCTCCAGCCAGCGCGAGCCGTTCTTCGACGTCAGCCCGCGCCGCCCCAGCCAGTACAGCGCCGCGTCCCCGAGGAACGCCGCCAGCGACGCCGTCACGAACACCATCGCCAGCGAGAACGGCGCCGTCTGGTGCACCGCGACCACCGCGGCCGAACTCACCAGCGCCCCCGTCGGGATCACCGGCACCAGCGCCCCGAGCAGCACCAGCACGAAGAGCGTCGGGTACCCGATCGCCTGCTGCGTCGCCTCCGGCAGCACGGACGCCGGCGTGACGGCCGGCACCG
This sequence comes from Streptomyces sp., assembly GCF_031181705.1. GTDB lineage: Bacteria > Actinomycetota > Actinomycetes > Streptomycetales > Streptomycetaceae > Streptomyces. The sequence continues at coordinate 48,297 of NZ_JAPSKN010000012.1, read as the reverse complement.
CGAGCAGGGGCAGCCCGGCCGCAGCCGCGGGCGCGGACCACGTCACAGAGCCGCCTCCAGCCGCACACTCTCGCCGTGCCGCAGCCGGTGCACCGCCGCCTCGGGCGCGTACCGGGCGGCCAGCCGGACGAACTCGTCCCCCGGCGCGTGGAACTCGTGGGGGCGCACGGCGTCCATCCCGATCGGCCAGTACGTGCCGTAGTGCACCGGCACCGCGCTGCGCGCCCCGAGGCGCGCCAGCGCCTGTGCCGCCCGGCCCGCGTCCAGATGCCCCTCGCCCAGGTACGGCCCCCAGCCGCCCACCGGCAGCAGCGCCGCCTCGACCGGCCCGACCTCCTTGGCCATCTCGTCGAACAGCCCGGTGTCCCCGGCGAAGTAGGTGCGGGCCTCGCCGGATATGACATAGCCGAGGGCGGGGGAGCGGTGCGGCCCGAGCGGCAGCCGCCGCCCGTCGTGCCGCGCCGGCACAACCCGTACGACGACGTCCCCGACCCGCGTCTCGTCGCCGGGCGCCACCTCGGCGACCCGCAGGTGCGTGAGCCGGCGCAGCGCGGGCACCGCCCGGCGCGCGCCCCGGGGCACGAGCAGGCGCGTGCCCGGCGCGAGCCGCATCAGCGACGGCACGTGCAGGTGGTCGGCGTGCAGATGCGAGATCAGAGCGACGTCCGCGCGGTGGGCGTCGGGGGGCGGCAGGTCCCCGCGCCGGCGACGCAGGTGCGCGAGCCGGCGCGCGAACAACGGGTCGGTGAGCACGCGCACGTTCGAGTCCTCGACGGTGCAAGTGGCGTGACCCCACCAGGTGATCTCCACCGGCACTTCTTTGCCTCCTTCGCGCGACTCCCCGAAGCCTACGTGCAGGAGTAGGGTCGGCGGCGAAACCCGGAGGTGAGGGGGGACGCCATGGGGCCGGTGCGGGTCACGGCGATCGCGAGTCTGACGCCGCTGGAGGAACTGGACCACGACCCGTTCCTGGTCGACTCCCGCAGCCAGCACGCGATGTGCGCCCGCTGGGCCGCCGAGCGGGGCTACACGGTCAGCCGCGAGTTGCTGGTGCGCGGGCTGCGGCCCGACCACGAGGCCCTGTGGGACGGCGTCCGGCCCGGCCTCGACCTGTTCGTGGCGCCCAGCCGGCGGGTCCTGGAGAGCGCGCTCGCCTCCGTCGAGGAGTTCACCGCGGAGTGCGCGCGGCGCGGCGTGCGGGTCGAGACGGTGGGCCACGCGGAACCGGCGTACGACGCGGCGATGAAGGCGTGTGTGCACCGCCGGCTGTCGATGCCGACGGCCGGGTACGACGGCCGCTGAAGTTCCCGGCGGGGGGTATGAGCCGGGGACGAAGGAGCCCTCCCGGGCGTTGTGACAGGGTGGGGGAGAGCCCGTGGACGCGGCGGGCCGGGACGTGAGGTGGCTGGGCGTGCGGGGCGTGCGGTGGCGGCGGGCCGCCAGTCAGGTGGGGCGCAGCGTCGCCGTGTGGGCGGTTTCCACCGTCACGATGCTGGTGCTCGCCGGCATCCTGCCCGACTTCCGGCTCCGCTCGGCGGACGGCGACAGCGCGACCGACATCGCCGTCACGGCCGCGTTCGGCGCCGGTGCCTTCGGCGTGCTGTCGGCCGTGGTGTGGCCGCTGCTGGTGCGGCTGCTGCTCCTCGTACCCGCGCTCGTGCTCGGCCTGTTGGTCTTCTTCCTGAACGGGGCGCTGCTGCTGCTCGCCCTGAACCTCAACCCCGCCGAGCGCGGCGCCGCCGACCCGGAGACCGCCGTCGTGGTCGCCGCGGTGATGTCGGCCGTGGCGTCCGCGACCGGCGCAGCCCTGGCCGTCCGTGACGACGACGCCTACCGCCGCCGGCTCTACCGCCTCTCCGACCGCCGCCGCCGCCGGTCCGGACCGCCCTGCCCGTCCAGCCCCGGTACGGTCTTCCTGCAACTGGACGGCGTCGGCCACGACACCCTGCTCGACGCGGTCGGCGAGGGCCTGATGCCCACCGTCGCCCGCTGGCTCGACCCGGGCCCCGGCGGCCGCCCCAGCCACCGGCTCACCCCCTGGCGCACCGACTGGTCCAGCCAGACCGGCGCCAGCCAGCTCGGCATCCTGCACGGCAGCAATCACGACGTCCCGGCCTTCCGCTGGTACGAGAAGGACACCCGCGAGATCGTCGTCTGCAACCGCCCGACCAGCGCCGCCGAACTCCAGCGCCGCGCCGTCGGATACGCCGGGCACGGCGGCCTGCTCACCGTGGACGGCGCCAGCCGCGGCAACCTCTTCGGCGGCGGCGCCGACCAGCAGGCCCTGGTGCTGTCCATCGCCACCCGCCGCCGCAGCCGCGAGAACCGCTCCCGCGACGGCTACTTCGCCTACTTCTCCGACCCGGCCAACGCCGTGCGCACGGCACTGTCCTTCCTCGCCGAGGTCGGCCGGGAGATCGGCGAGTCCACCCGGGCCCGCCTCCGCAAGCAGCGGCCGCGCGTCTCCCGCGGCGGCCTCTACCCGCTCGTGCGCGCCTTCGCGACCGTCGTCGAGCGGGACGTCGTCGTCGCCGCCGTCACCGGCGACATGCTCGCCGGACGCACCGCCGTCTACGCCGATCTGGTCGCCTACGACGAGGTCGCCCACCACTCAGGGCCCGCGAGCCGCGACGCGCGGAAGGTCCTGCAGCGCCTGGACCGCTGCCTCGCCCTGATCGAGAACGTCGCCGAGCACGCCCCGCGCCCGTACCGGATCGTCGTGCTGTCCGACCACGGCCAGAGCCCCGGCGAGACCTTCCGCTCCCGCTACGGCCTCACCCTCGGCGACCTCGTGCGGGCCGGCTGCGGACTGCCCGTGCCGCGCCGGGCCGAGCGCACCCGCAGCGGCGCGGAGGCCCGCGCCGCCGTCCGCGCCGCGCTGCGCATACCGGTCGAGGAGGGCCGCGAGCGGCACCGGCCGGTGCGCCGCGAGGAACCGATCGTGCTGGCCTCGGGCAACCTCGGTCTGGTCTCCTTCCCGGACGTCACCCACCGGATGAGCAAGGAGGAGATCGACGCCCGCCACCCCGCGCTGCTGCCGACCCTCGCCAACCACCCCGGCATCGGCTTCCTGCTGGTGCGCAGCGAGCAGCACGGCGGGGTCGTCCTCGGCGCGTACGGGGCCGAGATCCCGCTGGCCGACCTCGACCACGACCCGGGCCCGCTCGCCGCGTTCGGCCCGGGCGCCGCCGACGCGGTCCGCCGCACGCACTCCTTCCCGCACGCCGCCGACATCATGGTCAACTCCTTCCACGACCCGGTCGACGGCGAAGTCCTCGCCTTCGAGGAGCAGATCGGCTCCCACGGCGGGCTCGGCGGCGCCCAGGGCAAGCCCTTCCTGCTGTCGCCGCTCACGCTGTCCGCGCCCGTCGGGGACGGGGCGGAACTCGTCGGTGCCGAGCGGGTGCACCGGGTGCTGCGGCGCTGGCTGCGCGAGTCGAACGGACCGCAGGTGCCGCTGGAGGCCGGCGAGCAGGAGCGCGCCGCCTGAAAATCGGCTGCGCCTCGCGGGCCGTACGCCCACACTGTTCGTGCCGGACGTCGCGGACCTGCGCGTCCTTCTCGAACACCCGCAAGGAGTCGCTGCTTTGCAGGCAGCCGTCACGGTCACGCCCGCCCGCATCCCCGACCTGCTGCTCGGCCTGGCCACGGTCCGGCCGGTCTTCATCTGGGGCGCCCCCGGCATCGGGAAGTCCTCCCTCGTGCGGAACTTCGCCGAGTCGCTGGGTCTGGAGTGCGTGAGCCTGCTGGGCACCCAGCTCGCCCCCGAGGACCTCATCGGCGTCCCGCAGATCCGCGACGGCCGCTCGGTGTTCTGCCCGCCGGAGGCCATCGCCCGGGACGAGCCGTACTGCCTGTTCCTGGACGAGCTCAACGCGGCCACGCCGGACGTGCAGAAGGCGTTCTACTCGCTGATCCTGGACCGCCGCATCGGCAGCTACGAGCTGCCCGAGGGCTCGATCGTCATCGGCGCCGGCAACCGCGCCACCGACAACGCGCTCGCCCGGCCCCTCGCCTCCGCGCTGGTCAACCGGCTCACCCACGTCCATCTGGAGGCCTCAGCGAAGGACTGGCTGGCCTGGGCCGGCGGCAACGGCATCCACCCGTGGGTCGTGGACCACCTCACCGACCGGCCCGACCACCTGTGGTCCAAGCCGCCGAAGACGGAGGAGCCGTTCTCCACGCCCCGCTCCTGGCACATGCTCTCCGACGCCCTGCACTCCTTCGGCCGGGACCTCGACGAGGAGACGCTGCGGGTCCTCGCGCACGGCACACTCACGCCCGCCCACGCCCAGGCCTTCTGCGGCTACGTCAAGATCGTGCGCAGCCGCTACGGCATCGAGGCGATCATCAAGGGCGACGCCCGCTGGCCCAACCGCCCGGAGGACCGCGACCTGCTCTACTACCTCGCCGACTCCTTCCGCGGCCGTCTGGTCAAGGAACTGCCCGTCAGCAAGGAGCACATGTCGGCCAACGGCCGGCAGACCGCCTACCGCGCCAAGTCGCTGCTGGTGCAGCTCGCCGAGATCTCCGTCGAGGTCGCCCAGACCGTCATCGCCTCCGACGCCGACGGCAACCCCGTGCTGCCCTCCTGGTTCCTCGTCGAGGCGGCCAGGGACATGCCCCGGCTGGTGGAGGCGCGGCGGTGAGCCGCGCCCACGGCAAGGACCAGCGCAAGAAGAAGCGGGACCTCGCGGGGGAGGCGTTCGCCGAGGGCATGCGGCTGATGCGGGCCAACCCCGCCCTCGCGGCCGTGGAGTTCGACGTCTGCCGCCAGGAGGAGTGCCGCTTCGCGCCGCGCGACGGGCTCGTCGCCGTCGACTCCGACGGCGACCTGCACGTCCACCCGGACCGGCTCGCCGAGCCCGCCGCCTGGTCCTGGGCGCTCGCCCACGCCGTGCTGCACCTGGGCTTCGGGCACGTCCCCGCGGTCAAGGGCGAGCGCGTCCAGCCCGACCGCTTCGACCTCGCCGCCCGCTGCGTCGTCGTCAACCGCTTCCTGCTCGGCTTCACCGTCGGCGAGACTCCTGAACACCTGCCCGCCGCCTACCCGGACGGCGACGAGGAGCAGCTCGCCGCCCGCTGGCGGCGCGACGGACTGCCCCCGGTCTACGAGCGCTGCGGCACGGCCGGCGGCGAGCCCGACCAGGTGCTGGTGCCGTGGACGGGCTGGTCGCGGCCGCCCGACTGGCAGTTGGCCTTCGCCACCGCCCTGACCCGGACGGTGTCCGCCGCGATGGACATGGCGGGCGGGCGCCGCGACAGCCTGGACGGCGAGACGCCAGCTCAGCGCCCCTGGCAGCGGGCGCTGAGCTGGTTCATCTCCTCCTACCCGCTGCTCGGCGGCATCGCGGCCGGCATCAAGCTGGTCGCCGACGCCGAACTCGCCCGCGCCCACGGCATCGCGGTCGCCGCGGTCGACGCCGAGGCGGGCGAGATCTACATCAACCCCCTGCGCGGTTTCGAGGACGAGGAGTGGCGGTTCGTCCTCGCCCACGAGATGCTGCACGCCGCCCTGCGCCACGGCGACCGCTGCGGCACCCGCGACCCCTACCTGTTCAACGTCGCCTGCGACTACGTCGTCAACGGCTGGCTGACCGAGATGGAGGTCGGCACCATGCCGGAGGGACTGCTGTACGACCCGCAGCTCGCCGGCCTGTCCGCCGAGGAGGTCTACGACCGCGTCGCCGGCGACTTGCGTCGGCGGCGCCGCCTGGCCACCCTGCGCGGCAAGGGGGTGGGGGACATCCTCGGCGGTCCGCTCGGCTCGCCCCGGGACTACGTCGACCTCGACGCGTTCTACCGCCGCGGCCTCGCCCAGGGCCTGGACCTGCACCAGCGGCAGGAGCGCGGTTTCCTGCCCGGCGGGCTGGTCGAGGAGATCCGGGCGCTGAGCCACCCGCCGCTGCCCTGGGACGCGCGCCTGGCCCGCTGGTTCGACGAGTTCGTGCCCCGCCCCGAACCCGTCCGTTCCTACGCCCGGCCCTCGCGGCGCCAGGCGTCCACGCCCGGCATCCCGCGCGCCGGGCGGTACTTCCCGCCCGAGGAGATCGCCCGCTGCACCTTCGGCGTGGTCCTGGACACCTCCGGCTCCATGGACCGCGTCCTGCTCGGCAAGGCGCTGGGCGCGATCGCCTCGTACGCCGAGGCACGTGACGTCCCCGCCGCCCGGGTCGTGTTCTGCGACGCGGCCCCGCACGACGCGGGCTATCTGCCCGTGACGGAGATCGCCGGGCGGGTCCGGGTGCACGGCCGCGGCGGCACCGTCCTGCAGCCCGGCGTCGACCTGCTGCACCGCGCGGACGACTTCCCGCCCGGCGCGCCCGTCCTGGTCATCACCGACGGCTGGTGCGACACCCTGCGGGTGCGGCGCGAGCACGCCTACCTGATCCCGGCCGGAGCGCGGCTGCCGTTCAGCGCCAGAGGACCGGTCTTCCGCGTGAGTTGAGCCGGAGTGTGATCGGATGGGGTGAGGAACCCCGAACGACCGGGTTCCGGATACTCATCGAAAGGATGCGTCATGGCAGCCACGCGCTCCGCCCACACCGTGTGGGAAGGCAACCTCTTCAAGGGCAACGGTGTCGTCACCTTCGACTCCTCGGGCATCCTCACCGAGCAGCCGGTCTCCTGGGCGGCCCGTACCGAGGAGCCGGGCGGGAAGACCAGCCCGGAGGAGCTGATCGCCGCGGCCCACTCCAGCTGCTTCTCGATGGCCTTCTCCAACATCCTCGACAAGGCCGGCACCCCGCCGACCAAGCTGGTGACCTCGGCGGACGTCACCTTCCAGCCGGGTGAGGGCATCACCGGCATCCACCTCACCGTCGAGGGCACCGTCCCGGGCATGGACGAGGAGGCCTTCCTCGCCGCCGCGGAGGAGGCCAAGGTCGGCTGCCCGGTCAGCCAGGCCCTGAAGGCCACGCCCATCACCCTGACCGCCAAGCTCGCCTGACCCGATCCACCGGCGTCACACGGGCCCGCCCTCGGGGGCACGGCCCGTGTGCCGCCCGTGGCCCGGTGCGGCGCGGGCCGGGCCGGGTCGACCTGGCGGGTTCGCCCGGCGGGCGTCGCCGGTTCGCCGCGCGGGGCCGGGGTGGAGAACCAGTCGCTTCGCCACCGACGGGCCGGAAGGAACGCGATGCCGCCGGGAACGTCCACCAGCGCTCGGTGCATCTCCCACCCGTCCGCGGGCGTCAACGCACTCCGACTGGACCTCGCCTTCGGCGTCGAGGCCTACGTCGACGAACTGCCCTTCGTCGTCCCCCTCCCGCCCCCGCGCTCGCTCTCCCGGAGTCCCCGGCCATGACGCCACGCCCCGCCGTCTCCGCCCACCGGGGCGGCTCCGAGCGCGCCGGCGCCGCCACCTGGGAGGCGTACCGGGACGCGCTGGAGTCCGGCGCCGAGTACGTCGAGTTCGACGTCCGGCGCACGGGCGACGGTGTCCTCGTCGTCCACCACGATCCCCGGGTCGGCCCCGCCGGGCCGCCGCTGTCCGCGCTCACCCACGCCGAGCTGAGCGAGCGGGCCGGATATGACGTGCCCGTGGTCGAGGAGGTCATGGCGCTGATCGCCGGGAAGCTGGTGGCACACCTGGACCTGAAGGAGGTGGGCTACGAGCGGGAGGTGCTCGACCGGGCGGTCGCCCTGCTGGGCGAGGACGGCCTCGTCGTGACGACCCTGGAGGACCGTTCCGTCGCCGCCGTCGCCCGGTCCCACCCCCGGGTGCGCACCGCCCTGTCCCTGGGCCGTGACCGCAGCGAGCTGGCCCTGGCCCGGCTGCCCGGGACCCGGCTGAGCGAACTGTTCCCGGCCCGCCGCATCCGGGCCTGCGGCGCCCACGGCGTCGCCGTGCACCAGCGGCTGGCCAGGGCGAACGTACTGCGCGAGGCGGCCCGGCGCGGCCTGTTCACCATGGTGTGGACGGTCAACGACGACACCCTCATGCGCGCCTTCCTCGCCCACCCGCGCGTCGACGTGCTCGTCACCGACCGGCCCCGGCGCGCGGTGGCGCTGCGCGGGCCGATCAGCCCCACGCGGCATTGACAACGGCGCACTCAAGTTTTGTGCTGGAGAGTGTGGCGGAGCGCCCTGGCGGAAGGGGACAGCGATGGGACGTGCGGTCGGGATCGACCTCGGAACCACGAACTCGGTGGTCGCCGTGCTGGAGGGCGGTGAGCCCACCGTCATCGCCAACGCGGAGGGGGCCAGGACCACGCCCTCGGTCGTGGCGTTCGCCAAGAACGGCGAGGTGCTGGTCGGCGAGGTCGCCAAGCGGCAGGCCGTGACGAACGTGGAGCGCACGGCCCGCTCGGTCAAGCGGTACATGGGCGACGCGCAGTGGCGCTTCCCCGGGCAGGGCGACATCGACGGAACCCGTTACCGCGCGCAGGAGCTGTCCGCGCGGGTGCTGCAGAAGCTGAAGCGCGACGCCGAGTCCTACCTCGGCGAGGATGTCACCGACGCGGTGATCACCGTCCCCGCGTACTTCGACGACTCCCAGCGGCAGGCGACCAAGGAGGCCGGGGAGATCGCGGGCCTGAAGGTCCTGCGGATCATCAACGAGCCGACGGCCGCGGCCCTCGCCTACGGCCTGGACAAGGAGAACGACCAGACGGTCCTCGTCTTCGACCTGGGCGGCGGCACCTTCGACGTCTCGCTGCTGGAGATGGGCGAGGGCGTCATCGAGGTGAAGGCCACCAACGGCGACACGCACCTGGGCGGCGACGACTGGGACCAGCGCGTCGTCGAGCACCTGATCAAGCGCTTCAAGGGGCAGTACGGCGTCGACCTGGCCAAGGACAAGATGGCCGTGCAGCGGCTGCGCGAGGGTGCCGAGAAGGCGAAGATCGAGCTGTCCAGCTCCACCGAGACGACGATCAACCTGCCGTACATCACGGCCTCCGCCGAGGGGCCGCTGCACCTGGACGAGAAGCTGACCCGGGCCCAGTTCCAGGAGCTCACCGAGGACCTCCTCGACCGCTGCAAGGCCCCGTTCCACCAGGCGGTCCGGGATGCCGGCGTGCAGCTCTCGGCGATCGACCACGTCATCCTCGTCGGTGGCTCGACCCGCATGCCCGCCGTGACCGACCTCGTGAAGGAGCTGACCGGCAAGGACCCGCACAAGGGCGTCAACCCCGACGAGGTCGTGGCCCTCGGGGCCGCGCTCCAGGCGGGCGTCCTGCGCGGCGACGTCAAGGACGTGCTGCTGCTCGACGTCACCCCGCTGTCCCTGGGCATCGAGACCAAGGGCGGCATCATGACGAAGCTGATCGAGCGCAACACCACCATCCCCACCCGGCGTTCGGAGATCTTCACCACCGCCGCCGACAACCAGCCCTCGGTCGGCATCCAGGTCTACCAGGGCGAACGCGAGATCGCCGCCTACAACAAGAAGCTCGGCGTCTTCGACCTCACCGGACTGCCGCCGGCCCCGCGCGGCGTCCCGCAGATCGAGGTCGCCTTCGACATCGACGCCAACGGCATCATGCACGTGTCCGCCAAGGACATGGCCACCGGCCGCGAACAGAAGATGACCGTCACCGGCGGCTCGGCCCTGCCCAAGGACGACATCGACCGCATGATGCGCGAGGCCGAGCAGTACGCCGAGGAGGACCGCAAACGCCGCGAGGCCGCCGAGACCCGCAACCAGGCCGAGCAACTCGTCTACCAGACCGAGAAGTTCCTCCGCGACAACGCCGACAAGGTCCCGGCCGACACCACGGCGGAGGTCGAGGCCGCCGTCGCCGCCCTCAAGGCACGACTCGACCGGCAGGCGGACACCGCCGACCTGCGCACCGGCGTCGAGGAACTCGCCGCGGTCAGCCAGAAGATGGGCCAGGCGATGTACGCCCGGTCCCAGCCCCAGCAGGCACCCACGGAGGACACCCCCACCCCGCCACAGGACGAGGAGGGCGTGGTCGACGCGGAGATCGTGGACGACGAGCAGGACCGCCGTGACGAGAAGGGCGGCGCCGCCTGAGGCGGGTCCGCGCAGTCCCTCCCGCCCCGCGACGCCCCTAGCGCTCCGGGGCGGTGGGCGGCAGGGTCGCGCACACCGCGTCCAGCACGGTCGCGTACGGCGTGCCGAAATCGGTGAGGCGGACGCGGAGCAGGTCCAGGCCGTCGTGGTGGTCCGCCAGGAGCTGGGTGTCGCCGGTGCGGGCCGCGCACTCCAGGACCGCCGGGAGGAAGTCCGGCGGTTCCTCACCGGTGGTCTCCAGGCCGTGCGACCGGTACAGCTCCTCGGAGGGCGTGGGGGCCGCCTCGCGCCACGCGCTGAGATACAGGCTGTGGTCCGGCTCCGCCTCGAAGACCTCGACGTAGTGCGCCGCCAGCTCGCGCGGCGGGGTCAGCGCCGCGTGGTCGGCGAACTCCCGCAGCTGCGGGGCGGCTTCGCGCAGCAGCGGCAGCCGGGTGCGGAAGTCGTCGTCGGGGAACATCAGGCACAGCGCGGCCGCCTGGTACAGCACCTCGAATCCGGGCATCGGATCTCCTTCGCGTGCGCTCCCTGGGCTGCCCCGTGATGCCGACGCTAGGGGCGGGCCGGGGGGCGCACCTGCCGGCGGCGCCCGTACGGGTCAGTACCCGTGCCATGACGTCGGGCGGGGAGCGACCTGGGACGGGATCGGGCAGCCGCCTCAGAAGCTGTCGCGGTACCGCCGCAGCAGCGCCTGGGTGCGCTGCGTGGAGCCGGCGCGGGCGGTCATGTGGTCCAGGACCTCCAGGTGCGCCGAGACCTCCTTGCGGGAGTCGAGGTACAGCGCGCCGGTCAGGTACTCGGTGAACACCATGTCGGGCAGCTCGGGCTCGGCGAAGCGGAACAGCGAGAACGGCGCGTACGTCCCCGGATGCGGACCGTCCGCGAACTCGGCGACCTGGAGTGTGACGCGGTCCCGCGCGGCGTACTCCAGCAGCTTGTCCAGCTGGTCGCGCATCACCCGCCCGTCGATGCTCACCGGGCGGCGCAGCACCGTCTCGTCCATGATCACCCACAGGTGCGGCGGGTCGGCGCGCTCCAGCAGCCGCTGCCGCTCCATCCGCAGCGACACGTGCCGCTCCACCGCCTCGGCACCGGCGTTCGCGATGGTGCCGGTCTCCAGCACGGCACGCGCGTATCCCTCGGTCTGCAGCAGGCCCGGCACGAAGTGCGGCTCGTAGGACCGGATGATCCGGGCGGCGCCCTCCAGGCTCACGTACAGGCTGAACCACTCGGGCAGCACGTCGTGGAACCGCTGCCACCAGCCGGGCCGGTTCGCCTCCTCGGCGAGTTCGACGAACGCGCTCACCTCGTCCTCGGCGACTCCGTACGCGGTCAGCAGGATCTGCACGTACGGGATCTTCAGCGCGACGTCGGCGGTCTCCATCCGCCGGACCGTCGCCGGGGCGACGCGCAGCACCCGCGCGGCCTCCTCACGGCTGAGGCCCGCCGCCTCGCGCAGCTCCTGCAGCCGTCTGCCCAGCACCACCTGGCCCACGGTGGGTGCGGCCCGCCGTTCACTCACGCCACGCCTCCCCAACGTGCCACGTCCGCGATCAGTGTGGCACGCCCGGCCGTCCGCATCACAGGCCCGACGGCGAGGAGATCGCGGAGCAGGGGCGCGCGGCGGCATTACCCCACGGGTAATCGACCGGCCGCCGCCCGCGCGGGATCGTGAGCACACCGGGTCCCGGGCCGGCGCACTCCGGCCCGGGACCCGGCCCCGGCCGCACCACCCGCCCGGCCGCACACCAGCCGCCCGGACGAGCCCACACGTGCCGGCCCGGTCGGGCACCGCAACCGACGGAGGATGACGCCCCATGTCCACGACCCAGCTCGCCGCGCTCGCCCGGACCATCGAGCCGCAGTCCGCGCTGCGCCGCTTCCTGGCCCTGGACGCCGTCGTGACCGGCGCCAACGCGCTCGCCTACCTCGCCCTGTCCGGCCCGCTGGGACGGTTCCTCGGGGCCGACGCGACGCTGCTGCTCGCGCTGGGCGCCTTCCTCGCCGTGTACGCGACCGGCGTGGGCCTGCTGGCCGCCCGCCGCCGGCCGCCGGCGCCCGGTGTGCGGGCGGTCGTCGAGGCCAACCTCGCCTGGACGGTGCTGAGCCTGGTGGCCCTGGCGCTGTGGCTCTCGCCGAGCACGGCGGGCGCCGTGTGGACGGTCCTCCAGGCGCTGACCGTGGCCGGCTTCGCCGTGCTCCAGCACCTCGCCCTGAAAGCCCGTCAGGAAATCGACTGCTGAAGGTACTTGGCGGTCGCCGGGTCGGCCGGGAGCAGCGTCTCCACGGCCAGCTCGGCGACGGTCACGTCCATCGGCGTGTTGAACGTGGAGATCGAGGAGATGAACGACAGGGTCCGCCCTCCGTGCTCGATCCGCAGCGGCAGCGCGAAGTACGGCACCGGCTCGTCGGGGTCGTCGGCCGGGTCCTCGTCCGGCACCGGATACGCCGCGACCTCCTCGTACAGCGCTCGCAGCGGCTCAAAGCGGTGCAGCGCGATCTGCCGTTCCATCTGCTCCAGCAGATGCCCGCGCCAGGCGCGCAGGTTCCGGATCCGGGGTGCGAGGCCCTCTGGGTGCAGCGCCAGCCGCATCGCGTTCAGCGGCGGCTCCAGCAGGGCCGGCGAGACGCCGTCGACCAGCGCCGTGACCCCGCGGTTGGCCGCCACCACGTCGTAGCGCGCGTCCACCACCAGCGCCGGATACGGCTCGTACCCGCCGATCAGCCGCTCGATGCCCTCGCGCAGCGGGCCCAGTGCCGGGTCGTCCAGCGGGGTCTTTGGGTAGCGCGGGGCGTAACCGGCCGCCAGCAGCAGCGCGTTGCGCTCCCGCACGGGGACGTCCAGGTGCTCGGCCAGCCGCAGCACCATCTCCTCGCTGGGCCGGGACCGGCCCGTCTCGACGAAGCTGATGTGGCGGGCCGAGGAGTCCGCGCGCAGGGCCAGCTCCAGCTGGCTGACCCGCCGCTGCTCCCGCCAGGCCCGCAGCAGGGGACCGACGCCCCGCTGCGCGGTGGACGGGTGAGTGGTCATGCCGGGACCGTATCCGAGAACCGGCCGCGGCGGACAGGGCGCGGCGCTCTGACCAGGGTCTCGGACGTCGCGTTGTGGCAGGCTGAGAGGCGACGAGGACACCCGCAGCGAGGGAAGGAGCACAGCCCATGCCCGTCGAACCGCTGTCGCGCCAGGAGATCGAGGGCCGGCTGGCCGAACTGCCCGGCTGGTCCCTCGACGGGGACCGCCTCACCCGCTCCTACCGGCTCGGCTCGCACTTCGCCGCGACGGCGATGGTCGTCCACATCGCCCAGGTCCAGGAGGAACTGGACCACCACTCCGACCTCACGCTCGGCTACCGCACCGTCGCCCTGTCCGTGCACACGCACAGCGCGGGCGGCGCCGTCACCGAGAAGGACTTCGAGCTCGCCCGCAGGGTGGAGGACCTGGCCCCCGGACACGGGGCACACTGACCGCGTGCTCGACTACGACAAGGAAGCGGAGCGGTACGACGCCTCCCGCGGCGGCGAGCCCCGGGCGGCGGCCGCCGCCGACGCGGTGCTCGGGCTCGTACCGCGCCAGGCGCGCGGCCTGCTCGACGTCGCCTGCGGCACCGGCATCGTGACCCGGCGGTTCGCGGCCGCGCGCCCCGGCATGCGGGTGACCGGCGTCGACCTCACCCCCGCGATGGTCCGCCAGGCCGCCGCCCGGCTGCCCGGTGCCGTCGTCCGCGCCGACAGCCGCCGACTGCCCTTCCGGGACGGGCAGTTCGACGCCGTCTGCACCGTGTGGCTGCTGCACCTGGCCGCCGGGCCCGCCGACGTGCGGGCCATCGTCGGCGAGTGCGCCCGGGTGCTGCGCCCCGGCGGTGTGTACGTCACGACGGTCGACAAGGCCGCCTCCCACAACGTGGGCAGCGACATCGATGTCGTCCTGTCCCCCCGGCCGCCCAGCCCGGTTCGCGACGCGGCGGCGGACGTCGAGGCCCATGCCGCCGCCCACGGCCTGGTCCCGGCCGGGCGGGCCCGGTTCACCGGACACGGCCAGGGCCGCAGCCCGCGCCGCACGATCGCCGACCTGCGCCGGGGCTGGTTCGTCACCCTGCCGCCGGGCGAGCCCCTCGCGGAGGAGTTCGCCCGGCGGCTGGCGCGCCTGCCCGACCAGGACCGGCCGCGCCCCGATCCGGTGTTCAGCCTGCGGGCGTTCCACAAGCCCGGGTGAAGTCCCTGACCCGGCCGGTCAGCCAGTTCGCCCCGGGGTCCGCCGGGAACGCCCGCTCCCGGCGGGCCGACGTCGTGGAGACGACTGTGAACGCCTCGGGCCGGCAGAACGCGTGCCGGTCTCGGCGCGCGCCCTCCCGGGGGAGGTCCGTCAGGTCACCGTGCAGCTCTGGTCGCCCAGTCGGAACGCGGTCGGTTTCGTGTTCGTCCCCGACCAGCTCGCCGTGAAGCCGAAGCTCACCGACGCGCCCTTCGCCACCGTGCCGTTCCAGCCGACGTTCCTCGCCGTCACCGCCGCGCCCGACTGCGCCGCCTCCGCGTTCCACGCCTGGCCCAGCTTCTGGCCGTCGGCGAAGGACCACGTGAGGGACCAGCCGGTCCAGGGGCCGGTGCCGGTGTTGGTGAGCTGCACCTCGCCCTGGAAGCCGCCCGACCACTGGCTCGTCACCTTGTACGTCACCGCGCAGGCGCCGGTGGGCGTGGGGCCGGGGCCCGGGTCCGTCGTCCCGCCGCCGGAGGTGTCGCCGTAGATGACGCCGCGGCCGTTCGTGGAGACGTAGACACGGCCGTAGACCCGCGGGTCGCCCGTGATCGCCGCGCCCGTCCAGCCCCACTGGTGGGCGTCGTCGTTGACGCGGGTCCAGCTGGCGCCCTTGTCCGTGGAGCGGAAGATGCCGCGCACCCCGCCGATCTTCGCGCTGGTGTAGAGCGTCTGGTAGGAGGCGCCGGGCGCGGCCTTGCCGAAGCCGACGGTGTCGGCCTGCTCGACGCCGGGCAGCCTGGTGAAGCTCGCCCCGCCGTCCGTGGAGTGCCACAGGCCGTACGCGCCGTCCGCCGCGCCGCCCGCCAGCCACACGTCCCCCTTCCCGCCCGGCAGCGCCTTGAAGCGGACGCTGTCACCGCTGGGCAGCCCGGTGGCCGGGGACGCCTCGAACGTCGCCCCACCGTCCTTACTGATGTAGAACTTCCCCGACTTGAAGCCGTAGAAGGTCTTGGCGTCGACCCGGTCCGACTCGACGATCGCCCCGGCCGGGATGCCGCTCGACGCCTGCCACGAGGTGCCGAAGCCGGTGGTGTGGTGCACGCCGGCGCCGTTGGGGCTCCACACGAACCGGCCGCCGTCCGCGGCCGACGCGACCGTGCCACCGCCGCTCACGCCCGACGGGTCGGTCCCCGCGAACCAGTTGGCCCCGTTGTCCGTCGAGAACGCGATGTGCGGGCCGGTGTCCAGGTTGCCCACGCGGACCACGGTGTCCGGGTTCGACTCGGCGAAGTCCAGGCTGGTGGTCGTGGTGAAGTTCGGCTGGGTGAACATCATCGGCGGGACCTTCGTCAGGTCCGTGTGCCGGAAGCCGCCGATGTCACCGAGCGCGCTCAGCAGCGGGGCTCCGGACGGGGGAGAGGCGAGGTCGTTGACCGCCGTCTCCTCCAGCCCGCGCACCATCGGCTTGACGGTGAACTTGCCGCCGCTGTCCCAGTTGCCGAGGTTCTCCGTGCCGTAGATCGTCGCACCCGTGCCGTACATCATGCGGTTCGAGTCGAACGGGTCGATCTCCAGCGCCTCGGTCATCCAGCCCAGCTTCGGTGTCTGCTCGGGCGGCTGCGGGTTCGCGCCCCAGGTCAGCCACGGCGACGACGAGACGTCCATGGTGTAGCGGTTCTCGCGGTTCGGGTACGACGTGTAGTCCCACGCCCTGGTCCAGGTGGCGCCGCTGTCCGTGGAGCGGAAGATCTGCGTGTCCGGCCACCAGGCGCTGTACGCGGTCGCCATCACCGTGCCCGGTTTCTGCCGGTCCACGGTCAGCCCGCTGAAGCCGTGGAAGGTGTCGGCCTCGGCCACCGGGCTGATGTCCGTCCAGGTGCCCGTCCCCGTCGCGTAGCGCCACACCTGGCCCTTGCCGCCGTCGTACGGGCCGCCCTTGTCGCTGTACGCGAGGTAGAGGTGGCCGTTCTTCGCGTCGAGGACGCCCTTGTGGGCCAGGTACCCGGTCGGCTGGCCCGCGAGCCGCTGCCAGGTCGCGCCCGCGTCCGTCGACCGGTACACCGCGTTGTCCTTGTCGGCGACTCCGACGTAGACGGTCTTCGTGGCGCTCCCGGCCGTGCCCGTGGACTCGTCGAAGGTGACCCACACGATGCCCTGGTTGTCGGACGCGTAGCCGGACGTGTCGCTCGGATCCTGGACGTAGTCGCCCACGTTGGGGAAGTTCGTCACCTGCGACCAGGTCACCCCGGAGTCCGTCGACCGCCACAGCCCCTTGCCGCTGGGCGCGCCCAGGTACAGCACGCTGTTGCGGTGCGGGTCGACGGCCAGCCGCTCGCCCATGCCCCGCCCCGGCATGTTGCCGCCCAGCTTGAACGGCAGGTCCGTCTTCTGCCAGCTCGCCCCGCGGTTCGCGGAGCGCATGATCGCGCCGTTCTTCGGATCCCAGCCGTTGGTGTACGTCCCGACCGCCGCGTACACGCGGTTCGGGTCGACGGAGTCGGAGGCGATGCTGACGACGCCCGTGTGCCCCCAGTCGTCCCAGCCGACCGAGTCCAGCAGCGGCGTCCAGGACTTCGAGGACTCCTGCCAGCGGTAGGCACCGCCGATGTCCGTACGGGCGTAGGCCAGGTTCTTCTCCGTGCGGTTGAAGACGATCCCGGGGACGAAGCCGCCCCCGTCGATCCGGGCGTTCTTCCACGTGTAGGTGTCGGCGGCGAGCCTCGGCTTCGGCGGGTCGGCGGCCAGCGCGGTGGGGGCGCCGCCCGACAGCAGCCCGGCCGCCAGCGCCAGCACGGCCGTGAGGATGCGGGTTCTTCGCACGGCGGGGTTCCTTCCGGTGAGGGGGAACGTGCGAGAGCCGGGCGGCTCCAGTGCGGGTGGAGCCGCCCGGCTGGGGTGGCCCCGCGTCAGGTGCGGGGCCGCGTACGCGGAGCTTCGGGCGCCGCTTCGGGGGCGCGGGGGCTGCATCGGTGTGCGGCTCCGCCGCGCGGGCGCGACCAGCCACAACGGACCCGCAGCCGACCACGGACCCACCCGCGGAGCGCCCGGCGGGGGCTATTCGAGAAGCTCCGCGTACGAGCCCATGGCCAGGGCGATGTCCGCCTGGGCCCAGAACCGGTGGTACGTGAACGACGGCACGGCCCCGCCCGCCAGATAGGCCTCGATCTTCGACCACGCGGGGTCGTCCTCGTAGAAGGACCGGATCGAGTCGAACGTCGACGACGCGTTGATCGCGTCACCGTTCGGCATCGTGCCCGTCCAGCCGCTCGGAACGTGCACCGGGTCGTCGAACCGGTTGTAGTCGGCCCGGCTCTCCGGGACGGCGATCCCCAGCGCGTCCTGGTGGTTGTCCCACATGCCGTCCAGCAGCTTCTTCGCGGCCGCCGCGGCCTCGGAGTCACCCGAGCGGTCGGCGTAGTACGTCAGCGTCTTGGCGTACGCGGCCGCCACCCCGACGTCGTTGGTGTAGTCGACCACGCTGACGTGCAGCCCGCTGTTGGAACCGGGGCTCGACGCGTTCCAGGTGTCGGGCTGGCCCGACCACTGCAGCGTCGACGGGATGCGGAACGTGCCGTCCGGGTTGAACGTGGTCTTGGACAGCGCCCAGTCGACCCACTTGTCGAGGACCGTCTTGGCCTGCGCGTTGCCCGTCTGCTGGTACAGCTCGGCCACGCGCTCCATGGACCACGCCTGGAAGCCGAACCACTGGTTGGACGGCGGGTCGTGGTAGACCGGCTTCTCGTCGTAGTACATGCCGTAGAACGTCGACTTGCCCGCCGGCGGGGTCGCGTAGCGGCCCGCCCAGCTGTTGGTCGCGCCGCCCGCGATGGCTCCCTCGTCCGACTGCAGCCAGCGGTAGAACTCCAGTTGCCGGTCCAGGGACTTGGCCCAGTCCGCCGCGCCCGTCGCCGACTTGGGCTTCAGCGGGGCGTAGTTGGCGAGCGCGTACGCCGCCAGCGGGTTCTGGTAGCCGCCGTGGGCGTGGCTGGAGCCGATGCGCCAGGCCCAGCCGGCGCTGGTGTCGGTGGCTCCGCCCCAGGCGTAGTACCAGGACATCAGGTAGAAGGAGGCGTCCTTGCCGGTGCCCGCCGGGCAGGTGGTGGGACCGACGCAGTTGCCGACCTTCTTGAAGTACTTGTCGAACATGGAGTAGCGCAGGTAGTCGCCCATCTTGGCCGCCTTGGCGACCGTCGCGGAGACCTGCCCGCCCTTGCCCTGCTCCTTGGCCCACAGGTCCGCCCAGTAGGCGGCCTGCACGGCCCGGGCGTCGGCGTCCGGCGCGTTGGTGAACTTCCACTGCTTGGCGTAGGAGGCGTCACCGGTGAACAGGTCCAGGAAGCCGTTCTTGCCGCCGTACTTGAAGGCGTCGCAGGTCGGCTGCGGCACCGTCTCCCACACCGACTCCTGCGCGCCGCGCTGGAAGGTGTTGATGTACGACGGGCCGGTGTCCGACGGGCCCGCCTCGCACTTGCCGGGCGCGTTGCCGAAGCCGTAGACGTTGTCCACGTCCTGCAGCCAGTGCATGCCGTAGACGTCGTCCGTGCCGTACGCGCTCTTCAGCTCGGCCGCGATCGGGTCCGGGCCGACCGGGACGCCGGAGTCGAGCTTGGCCGGGTACTCGGCGGGGGTGTCCAGCTCGGGCGCGTAGGTCGCCGGCTTGGAGGCGTTGTAGAAGGAGTTGGTCGGCTGGTCGGCCTTGGTGGGGATCATGTACTTCTCCATGAGGTCCCACGCGCCGTTGAACTTCGACCAGTCGCCCGTCACCTTGCCGTACATGGCCTGCAGCCACAGCAGGTAGCTGTACGCCTCCGAGGTGGTCTCGTGGCCGTGGTCCGGCGCCTCGACGATCAGCGTCTCGACCGAGTGGTACGGGATGCCCTCGGGGGAGAAGTAGCCGTTCGCCGGGTTGGTGATCTTCCCGTAGAGCTCCAGGAAGCGGGCCTCGTACGCCTTCGTCGCGCCCAGCTGCGTCACCGTGACGGCGGCCTTGGCGTGGCCCGGCGCCGTCGACTCGAACACGGCCGATCCGGAACCGGAGTTCGCGGCGGTGACCGTCACCTTCTGCGCGGTGTTCCAGTTCTGCGGCGTGAAGGTGAGGGAGGCACCGGACGAGACCGACAGGTTCGTGTTGCCGCTCGCGCGGGCCGAGGACACGGTCACGTTGGCGGCGGGCTGCTTGGACAGCTTCACCTCGTACGTGCCCGACGTGCCGGACCGCACGCCCAGTTGGAGCGGTGAGGCGACCACGGCCGGGCCGGAGGCGACGGTGATGCCGACCGGGGTGGAACTGGCCGAGGCGCCCAGGCTGTCGTACGCCTTCGCCACCAGGGAATGACTGCCCACGGTCAAGTTGGAGACCGAGAGCGCGTAGGGCGCGCTGGTGTCCGTGCCGAGCAGCGTGGTGTCGTCGTAGAACTCCACCTTGCCGATCGTGGCGTTGTCCGCCGCGGCGGCCGTGGCGGCCAGCGGAACGGCCTCGCCCTGGGTGTAGACGGCTCCGGCGGCCGGGCTGGTCAGCACCGCGATCGGCGGCTGGTGCGCGCCGGTGCAGGGGGTGCCGTTGACCGAGAAGGACGTCGGCGCGGTGTTGGTGCCGCTGTAGCCGAACTGGGCGCCGGTGGAGACGGCGGCGCCCGCCGCGACCCGGGCGTTGTGCGCGGCGTTCTTCACGGTGATGTTCTGCCCGGACTGCGACCAGCTGCCGTTCCAGCCGTTGGCAAGTTTCTGGTTGCCGGAGTAGGCGTAGGTCAGCGTCCAGCCGTCGATGGCGTCCGTGCCGCGGTTGGTGAGGGTCAGGTCCACCGTGAACCCGGAACCCCAGTCGTTCGTCTTGTAGTCGACGCTGCACTGGAGCGGCGCCGCCTGAGCGGGCGTCGACCCCGAGGAGAGCATCGTCAGCGGAAGCGCCAGAGCGGCGAGGGCGGCGGTCCACAGGCGCCGCACGGCTCTGCGTCTGAGGGGTGGGGGATGCATGGTGCTGGTCCTCCTTGCGGCTCGGAGAAGTCAAGGCCTGAACCAGTGGGAGCGCTCCCATAGTGAGGACGGGCCAAGGGGCGGTCAAGGTCCGTGAAGAGTCGAAAAGATTCGACGACACCGGTTGCGGGAAAGTCGGCGACTCCCCTGTTCCTTGCCGGCACTTGGCGCTACCTTCCTTGACACCAGTGGGAGCGATTCCATCAGTCGACGCGTCCGTCACGGCGGGCCCGACCTGCAAGGAGTCGCTCATGCGACACCTCTCGCGTTCAGTACTTGTAGCCGCCGCCCGCGCGGCCGCGCCCTGCTGCGCGTGCGCCGGTGCCGGGGTCCTCGTGTCCTTTCGGAGCGCGCCCTGAACGGCCGACACCCCCCAGCGAAAGGGACACCCGCACTCATGAGCCGTACCAGAACAGCGTTACTGGCCGCCATGGCCCTGGTCGCCGGCGCGACCGGCACCGCGTTCGCCGTCGACCCCGGCGGCCCCGGCACCGCCGCCGTCCCCTGCACCGTCGACTACAAGATCCAGAACCAGTGGAGCACCGGCTTCACCGCCGCCGTCACCCTCACCAACAACAGCGCCGCCAAGTCCTCCTGGTCGCTGAAGTGGTCCTACGCCGGCAACCAGAAGGTCGCCAGCGGCTGGAACGCCAAGATCAGCCAGAGCGGCGCCGACGTGACCGCGGCCAACGAGAGCTACAACGCCCAGCTGGCGACCGGAGCCTCGGTGAGCTTCGGCTTCCAGGGCAGCTACAGCGGCAGCAACGCGATCCCGGCCACCTTCACCCTCGACGGCGTGACCTGCAACGTCGACGACGGCGGCTCCGGCGGCCCCACGGATCCGCCGGACCCGGGCGGCCCCGCCAACCGGGTGAACAACCCCTACGAGGGCGCCAAGGTGTACGTGAACCCGCAGTGGTCCGCCAAGGCCGCGGCCGAGCCGGGCGGCAGCCGCATCGCCAACCAGCCGACGGGCGTCTGGCTGGACCGGATCGCCGCGATCAACGGGGCCAACGGCAGCATGGGCCTGCGCGCCCACCTCGACGAGGCGCTGCGCCAGAAGGGCTCCGGCGAGCTCGTCGTCCAGCTCGTCATCTACAACCTGCCCGGCCGCGACTGCGCCGCGCTCGCCTCCAACGGCGAGCTGAAGCCCGACGAGATCGGCCGTTACAAGACCGAGTACATCGACCCGATCAAGGCGATCCTCGCGGACTCGAAGTACGCCTCGCTGCGGATCGTCACGACCATCGAGATCGACTCGCTGCCCAACCTCGTCACCAACACCGGCAGCCGTCCCACCGCCACCCCGCAGTGCGACGTGATGAAGGCCAACGGCAACTACCAGAAGGGCGTCGGCTACGCCCTGAACAAGCTCGGCGACGTGCCCAACGTCTACAACTACGTCGACGCCGGCCACCACGGCTGGATCGGCTGGGACGACAACTTCGCCCCCAGCGCGGCCTTGTTCAAGGAGGCGGCGACCACGGAGGGCGCCACCGTCAACGACGTCCACGGCTTCATCACCAACACGGCGAACTACAGCGCCCTGAAGGAGAACAACTTCTCCGTCAACGACAACGTGGCCGGCAAGTCCGTCCGCGAGTCGAAGTGGGTCGACTGGAACCGCTACGTCGACGAGCTGTCCTTCGCCCAGGCCTTCCGCAACCAGCTGGTCTCGGTCGGCTTCCCGTCCGGCATCGGCATGCTGATCGACACCTCCCGCAACGGCTGGGGCGGCACGGCCCGGCCCAGCGGCCCCGGCGCGCAGACCTCCGTCGACACCTACGTCGACGGCGGCCGCTACGACCGCCGCATCCACATCGGCAACTGGTGCAACCAGTCCGGAGCCGGCCTCGGCGAGCGCCCGCAGGCCAACCCGGCCGCCGGCATCGACGCCTACGTGTGGATGAAGCCGCCGGGCGAGTCGGACGGCGCCAGCAAGGAGATCGCGAACGACGAGGGCAAGGGCTTCGACCGGATGTGCGACCCCACGTACACCGGCAACCCGCGCAACGGCAACAACCCGTCCGGTGCCCTGCCGGACGCGCCGCTGTCCGGGCACTGGTTCTCCGCCCAGTTCCGGCAACTGATGCAGAACGCGTACCCGCCGCTGTCGTGAGCGGCTGACACCCCGTCCCCACGGGTCCGCCGGGGCCTTGCGCCCCGGCGGATCGGTGCGCGGGATTTTGCGGGAGCGGCAACAACGGTGGTCCTCTCGCGGTGCGCCGGCGCACGCTGGCCGCATCCGAGCGAGAGGCTGACCACCATGGCGCACGACCACCACGACACCGCACACGAGCACCGGCACGACCAGGGGCACGGCCACGGGCAGGGTCACCACGGCCACACGGACATCGACTGGGCCGGGATGGGCCCGATGCTGGAGTCCTCGGCGGAACTGTTCGCGTCCCTGTACGAGCGGGCCCTGGGATGGCTGGCGCAGGAGGTGACCGAGCCGGGGCTGATCGTCGACGCGGGCAGCGGGCCGGGCGTGGTGGCGTGCCTGTTCGCGGAGACGTTCCCGGGCGCGCGGATCGTCGCGGTGGACGGCGCCGAGCCGCTGCTGGAACGGGCCCGGGCCCGGGCCGAGCGGCAGGGGGTCGCCGACCGGTTCGGCACGATCGCCGGGGAACTCCCGGACGCGCTCGGCGAACTGGACTACCCGGCCGACCTGCTCTGGGCCGGCCGCAGCCTGCACCACCTCGGCGACCAGCGCGCCGCGCTCGCCGCGTTCGCGCGGCGGCTCGCGCCCGGCGGCACGCTGGCCGTCATGGAGGGCGGGCTGCCCCCGCGCTACCTGCCGCGCGACATCGGCATCGGCCGGCCCGGCCTCCAGGCGCGGATCGACGCGGTCGAGGCGGAGTGGTTCACGCGGATGCGCCAGGAACTGCCGGGCCATGTCGCGGAGACGGAGGACTGGCCCGCCCTGCTGGCCGCCGCCGGCCTCAAGCCCACCCGGTCGCACACGTTTCTGCTGGACCTGCCCGCACCCGCCTCGGACCGTGCGCGCGCCTATGTGATCGCGTCCCTGTCGCACATGAGGGACCGGCTCGCGCAGGCCCTGGACGCCGAGGACATCGCGACCCTCGACCGCCTCCTCGACCCCGGCGACGAGGCGAGCCTGCACCGCCGCCCGGACGTGTTCGTGCTGGAGGCGCACACCGTGCACACGGCGGTCCGGACGGTCTGACGCGCGCGGGGTCTTGACTTCGAGAGCGCTTGAACTGATGGACTCCCGGCATCGCTCATCCGACCGCATCGCAGGGGGAACACCATGTCCGAGTCTCAGGTCGCGCTCATCACCGGCGGCGGCAGCGGTATCGGCGCCGCCGTCGCACGGCGGTTGCTGGACGCCGGGTACCGGGTCGCCGTCACCGGGCGCGGAGAGGAACGGCTGCGGGCCTTCGCCGAGGAGCTCGGGCGGCCCGAGGAACTGCTGACGATCGCCGGGGACACCGCCGTGTACGACGACGTGCGGTCCGCGGTGGAGACCACCCTGGAGGAGTTCGGCCGGCTGGACACGGTCGTCGCCAACGCCGGCTTCGCCACCCACGACTCGGTCGCCGAGGGCGACCCGGCCGGCTGGACCGACATGGTGCTGACCAACGTCCTCGGCCCGGCCCTGCTGATCAGGGCATCCATCGACGCCCTGAAGGAGACGCGCGGGCGGATCGTGCTCGTCGGCAGCGTCGCCGGGTTCGTGTACACGCCGGGCAACATCTACGGCGCGACGAAGTGGGCCGTGACCGGGCTCGCCGAGAACACCCGGCGGCAGGTGACCGAATGGGGCGTGGGCGTGACCCTGATCGCGCCCGGCCGTACCGAGACGCCCTTCTGGGACACCTACGGCAGCCTCCCGCCCGGTCACCTCCTCACCGCCGGCCAGATCGCGGACTCGGTGGTCTGGGCGATGCGCCAGCCCGCCGGCGTCGACGTCAACACGGTGGTCGTACGGCCGGTGGGGCAGCCGGTCTAGCGGGCAGGCCCGGAAACGGCGGCGGCCCCGGTCCGCGGCCGCCAGGGCTTGGGGACCGGGGCGCCGGTGACGCGGTTCAGGAGCCGTTGAACTCGGCCGGGTCGGGGCCCAGGCGCCGGTCCTCGTTCAGGGCGCTGATGGCCGCCAGGTCCTCGTCGTCCAGGCTGAAGTCGAAGACCTCGATGTTCTCCCTGATCCGCGAGGGCGTCACGGACTTCGGGATCACCACGTTGCCCAGCTGGAGGTGCCAGCGCAGTACGACCTGCGCGGGCGTGCGGCCGTGCTTGCGGGCGATGGCCACGATCGCCGGGACCTCCAGCAGGCCCTTGCCCTGGCCGAGCGGCGACCAGGCCTCCGTGGCGATGCCCTGCTCCGCGTGGTACTCACGGGCGTCGTGCTGCTGCAGGTGCGGGTGCAGCTCGATCTGGTTCACCGCGGGGACGACCGAGGTCTCGCCGATCAGCTTCTCCAGGTGCTCGGGCAGGAAGTTGGAGACTCCGATGGCCCGGATCCGGCCGTCGGCGTGCAGCTTCTCGAACGCCTTGTAGGTGTCGACGTACAGACCCCGCTCCGGCGTCGGCCAGTGGATCAGGTACAGGTCGACGTAGTCCAGGCCGAGCTTTTGAAGCGACGTGTCGAAGGCGCGCAGCGTGGAGTCGTACCCCTGGTCGGCGTTCCAGAGCTTCGTGGTGACGAAGAGCTCCTCGCGGGGGAGACCGGAGGCGGCGACGGCCTTGCCGGTGCCCTCCTCGTTGCCGTAGATCGCCGCTGTGTCGATGCTGCGGTACCCGGCCTCCAGCGCCGTCGTGACGGCCGCCTCGGCCTCGTCGTCCGGCACCTGCCAGACGCCGAAGCCCAGCTGGGGCATCTCGACGCCGTTGTTCAGGATGATCGGGGGGACCTTGCTCACGAGCTCTCGATCCTTCGGTTCGTGGTCAGTGGTGCTCCCATCGTCAACGATCACGAGCCGTGATGCATTCCTGACGGGAGAATTCACAACCGACGCATGCCCCGCCGGAGCGGACGTCACGCCCGGTACAGCGCCTCGACCTCGTTCTCGTACGCCTTCTCGATCGCCTTGCGCTTGAGCTTCAGCGACGGGGTCAGCAGCCCGTGCTCCTCGGTGAACGGCTGGGCCAGGATGCGGAAGGTGCGGATCGACTCGGCCTGCGAGACCAGCGTGTTGGCCGCGACCACCGCGCGCCGCACCTCCGTCTCCAGGTCCGCGTCGCGCACCAGTTCCGCCGGGGACATCCGCGGCTTGTTCCGCATGGCCAGCCAGTGCTCCACGGCCTCCTGGTCCAACGTCACCAGGGCGGCGATGTACGGGCGGTCGTTGCCGACCACGATGCACTGGTTGACCAGCGGGTGGTCCCGGACGCGTTCCTCCAGCACACCGGGTGAGACGCTCTTTCCGCCGGAGGTGACCAGGATCTCCTTCTTGCGGCCGGTGATGGTGAGGTAGCCGTCCTCGTCGAGCGAGCCGAGGTCGCCGGTGGCGAGCCAGCCGTCGTGCAGGGCCTCGTCGGTGGCCTTGGGGTTGTTGAGGTACCCCTGGAAGACGTTGTGGCCGCGCAGCCAGATCTCGCCGTCGTCCGCGATGTGCACGGTCATGCCGGGGATGGGCTGCCCGACCGTGCCGAACCGGGTGCGCCCGGGCGGGTTGGCGGTGGCGGCGGCGGTGGACTCGGTCAGGCCGTAGCCCTCGTAGATGTGCACGCCGGCTCCGGCGAAGAACAGCCCGAGCCGGCGGTCCATCGCCGAGCCGCCGGACATGGCGTGCCTGATGCGGCCGCCCATCGCGGCGCGGATCTTGGAGTAGACGAGCTTGTCGAACAGCTGGTGCTGCATGCGCAGGCCCGCCGAGGGTCCGGGCCCGGTGCCCCAGGCCCTGGCCTCCACGGCGTCGGCGTACTTGATGGCGACGTCCACGGCCTTCTCGAACGGGCCGGAGCGCCCCTCCTTCTCGGCCTTGCGGCGGGCCGCGTTGAACACCTTCTCGAAGATGTACGGCACCGCGAGGAAGAAGGTCGGCCTGAACGCGGCCAGGTCCGGCAGCAGGGCCGCCGCGTTGAGCTGCGGCTGATGACCGAACTTCACCCTGCCCCGGATCCCCGCGACCTGGACCATCCGCCCGAAGACGTGGGCGAGGGGCAGGAACAGCAGGGTCGCCGCCTCGTCGCCCTTCCTGGAGTGGAAGACCGGCTCCCAGCGCTCGATGACCGTGTCCGCCTCGTACATGAAGTTGCCGTGCGAGATGACACAGCCCTTGGGGCGGCCGGTGGTGCCCGAGGTGTAGATGATCGTGGCGACCGAGTCGGGCGTGACGGCCTGCCGGTGGCGGTGCACCACCTCGTCGTCGAGGTGCGCGCCCGCGTCGTACAGCTCGTCCACGGCGCCCGAGTCCAGCTGCCACAGGCGGCGCAGCTGCGGCAGCCGGTCGATCACGGTGGCGATCGTCATCGCGTGGTCCTCGTGCTCCACGACCGCGGCCGTCACCTCGGCGTCGTAGAGCATCCAGAAGCACTGCTCGGCCGAGGAGGTCGGGTAGACCGGCACCACCTGTGCGCCGATCGTCCACAGCGCGTAGTCGAACAGCGTCCACTCGTAGCGGGTGCGGGACATGATCGCGACCCGGTCGCCGAACCGGATGCCGCTCGCCAGCAGCCCCTTGGCCAGGGCGAGGACCTCGTCGCGGAAGGCGGCGCTGGTGACGTCCCGCCACTGCCCGGACTCGTCCTTGCGGCCGAGCGCGATGTGCAGCGGGTCCTGCTGGGCATGCTGGAACACCACGTCGGCCAGACCGCCCACCGGGGGTGCCAACGCCAACGGAGGGTTGGAAAACTCGCGCAAACCCCGCTCCCCGCTCCTCAGCGCTTGTGATGAGTGACGCTCCGCACAGCGCCGTGAAAGCTACCCCAAGCAACCAAGGTGCGGGAGGGGGGCCGAAGGTGAGCAGCGCTCTCGTCCGCGCTGGTCAGCGAGGGAAAATACGCTCACATGGGGAAGGGTCGGACAGATTCCTGACGGTTGAGTAAGTTTCGGTCCCGTAATCTCCACCGAATCTGTACGACTCCGGCGGCAGGGTGCCCGGGCACCGCCGCGGCGTCTGTTCAGTCAGCGCGGCGCCGGCGGATTGTGTCACTCCGGCTCGTCACAGGCCCTTGCGCGCGGTGCGGTGCAGCCGGTCCCCGCCGGACAGGAGCGCCGCCGCCAGGGCGTCGGCCGCGCCCTGCGCGGAGGGCCGGCGGCGGCCGTGCACCACGACGAAGTCGACCTGCCCCAGCTCCGGCAGCCCCGCCCGGTCCGGGACCCGGACCAGCCCCGGCGGGATCAGGCCGCGGGAGTGGGCCATCACGCCGAGCCCCGCACGGGCCGCCGCGACGAGGCCGTTGAGGCTGCCGCTGGTGCACACCACCCGCCAGGCGCGGCCCTGCCGCTCCAGCGCCTCCAGGGCGAGCGCGCGGGTGATGCCCGGCGGCGGGTAGACGATCAGCGGCACCGGGCGCTCCGGGTCCAGCCGCAGGCGCTCCGCGCCGATCCACACCAGCCGGTCGTGCCGCACCAGCTCACCGCGCGGGTCCTCGGGCCGCCGCTTGGCGAGGACGAGGTCGAGCTTCCCGGCGGCCAACTGCTCGTGCAGCGTCCCCGACAGCTCCACCGTCAGCTCCAGGTCGACCTCCGGGTGCTCGTGCCGGAAGCCCTCCAGGATCTCCGGCAGCCGGGTCAGCACGAAGTCCTCCGAGGCGCCGAAGCGCAGCCGGCCGCGCAGCCGGGTGCCCGTGAAGAACGCCGCCGCCTGCTCGTGCACCTCCAGGATCCGGCGCGCGAAACCGAGCATGGCCTCGCCGTCCTCGGTCAGCTCCACCGAGTGGGTGTCCCGGGTGAACAGCCTCCGCCCGGCCGCGTCCTCCAGCCGCCGCACGTGCTGGCTCACCGTCGACTGCCGCAGCCCGAGCCGCCGCGCGGCCTGCGTGAAGCTCAGGGTCTGCGCCACCGACAGGAACGTCCGCAGATGGGAGGGGTCGTACACGCGGCCGAGCTTATCGCGCACCGTGATGACAGTCAGAGCGGCGTACGGGATTCCCGATCGCCATGCGCGGGAGCACGATGGAAGGGGGACGCTCCGGCCCTGCCGGGGTCCGCCCGTCCCGTCCGTACCGAGTGAGTGGAGCCTCGTGAAACGCCTGCGCCGGCCGCGCCGGATGCCGATCGACCCGTACATCCTCCTCCTGCTGGCGACGGTGGGCCTCGCCGCGCTGCTCCCGGCGCGGGGGACGAGTGCCGAGGTGGCCTCCGGCGCCTCCACGGCGGCGATCGCCCTGTTGTTCTTCCTGTACGGGGCCCGGCTGTCCACCCGCGAGGCGCTGGACGGACTGCGCCACTGGCGGCTCCACGCCACCGTCCTGGCCTGCACCTTCGTCGTCTTCCCGCTGCTGGGCCTGGCGGCCCGCGCACTGGTGCCGGTGATCCTGACGCACCCCCTCTACCAGGGGCTGCTCTTCCTCACGCTCGTCCCGTCGACCGTGCAGTCCTCGATCGCCTTCACCTCGATGGCCCGCGGCAACGTGCCCGCCGCGATCTGCGCGGGCTCCTTCTCCTCCCTCGTCGGCATCCTGGCCACCCCGCTGCTCGCCGCTTCCCTGCTGGGCGGCAGCGGCGGCGGCTTCTCCGCGGACTCGCTGCTGCGGATCGTGCTGCAACTGCTCGTGCCGTTCCTCGCCGGGCAGCTGCTGCGCCGCTGGATCGGCGGCTTCGTCACCCGCCACAAGAAGGTCCTCGGCCTGGTGGACCGCGGCTCGATCCTGCTCGTCGTCTACACGGCGTTCAGCCAGGGCATGGTCCAGGGCGTCTGGCACCGGGTCAGTCCGCTCAGGCTGGGCGCCCTGCTGGTCGTCGAGGCCGTCATCCTCGCCGTGATGCTGCTGCTGACCTGGTACGGCGGTAAGGCGCTGGGCTTCGGCCGGGAGGACCGCATCACCCTGCAGTTCGCCGGCTCGAAGAAGTCCCTGGCGGCCGGACTGCCCATGGCGAGCGTCCTGTTCGGCGCGCACGCCTCGCTGGCCGTGCTGCCGCTGATGCTCTTCCATCAGATGCAGCTCATGGTCGGCGCGGTGATCGCCAAGCGCCGCTCGCACGACCCCGGCGCGATTGAGGTCAGCGCGCCGGAGCCAGCCGCAGGGTCACGAACCGGGGTCGGTACAGGGACACGTTCCGACTGAGCCGCTCGGCGGCGCCGGTGATCTCCAGCCAGTTGACGTCGTAGCTCAGCACGAGCCGTCCCTCGCCGCTCAGCACCGGGTGCGTCTGGGGGTTGTAGGCGGCGACCTGGCCCGGCGGCAGGGACGGGCTGAACTCCTCCACCGGCCCGTGCCACGGCCCCTGCGGGGAGCACGCCCAGTACGCGGCCACGGTGGTCAGGCCCCTGGTGCCGGTGGCCATCGTGAACAGCATGTACGTGCCGTCGTCGCGGACCACCGAGAAGGCGCTGCCCACCCCCCGGCGCCGCCCGTCCCCGAGCACCGGCCGGAGGCGGGCGCCGGCCGTCCAGTCCGAGCCGTTCCAGTACTGCCAGGCGGCCGGGTCGGCGAGTAAGCCCTCCGGCACCCGGGCCGCGTAGGCGTGCGAGGCCGGGCGGGAGGCGGCCCGGCCGTCGTCGCCGCCGAAGACGTACGTCCAGCCGTCCTCCGCCACCAGCGTGGTGCCGAACAGCACGCGCCGGGACGGGTCGGGAACCAGCTGCTGGTCGAGGACCTTGACGACCGACTCCAGACGCAGGTGGGGCAGGGAGAGGGTGGCGACCTCGGTCGCGGTGGGCACGCCGTAGATCCACGGGGAGGGGCCGGCCGTGCGGACCCACAGCAGCACCCGGACGACCTTCTCGGCGGAACCGGGGGAGCGGGGCTCGACGCGGGCCGCGACCGGCCAGCGCCACTGGTTCGGCGCCGGGTCGGCGAAGAGCGGGGCGGGCAGCGTGGATGCGAGCCGGCCCTCCCGCATCAGCACCGCCGAGTTGCGCACCAGCGGCGCGGTGGTGTCCCGCCAGGCGTAGGACTCGCCGTGCGGGTTGGGCGGGCCGTGCACCCGCCCCAGGTAGGTGTCCGAGAACAGCCACAGCACGCGGCCGTCCGGCAGCCGCACCGAGTGGGTGCCGTCCCCGCCGGTCCAGTCGTCGGTGCGCGAGGAGTCGTCGCCGTAGCGGGTGAACTCGCCGGTGAGGTGCTCGTCGGCCTGCCAGGAGCGGACCGTGCGCGCCCGGCAGGGAACGCCGTCGGGCTGCGCGTCCTCGTCGTCCGGCAGGGCGATGAGCAGCGCGGCCCCGAGAACCAGGACCAGCAGCAGGCCGATCCCGGTTCCCGTGCGCTGTCGTGCTCGTGCTGCGTATGCGTCGTCGGGCACGCCGTGACGTTAGTTGCTGCCGCTCACCTGGTCCATGGGGAGCCACAGCACCGTGCCCCGCGCGGCCGCGCCCGAGGCGCCGGCGGCCAGCTCCCGGTCGGACAGGGCCCGGTTCCACACGCGGACGTCGTCGACCGCCCCGGTGAGGTGTGCCCTGCTGTCCATGCGCTGGCCGATGTGCACGCCGAAGGGGGAGTTGCGGCTGACCGAGCCCGCCACGTCCGCGGTGCTGAGGGCCTCGCCGTCCAGGAAGAGCGTCAGCCGCCCGCCGCCGCGGCGCAGCGCCAGATGGTGCCAGCGGCCGTCGTTGCGGGCGCCGGTGCTCCACACCGAGGCCGTGCGGACGGTCGCCGCGCCCGAGCGGGTGGTGATCAGCGCCCGGACCCGGTCGCTCGCCGGCTCGCCGCGCAGCCAGACCTGCGGCTGGGTGCCGCCGATGCCGCCCATCCACAGGAACGGCTGCTCGCCGGCCGTGGCGGTGTAGCGGAAGAACAGGGACGCCGTGAAGTCCCCGTCACCGAGAGGCAGTTGGGAGCGGTATGGCAGGCGTACGGCATCGTCGGTGCCGTCGAAGGACATCGCACTGCCCCGCACCCCGGCCGTCCGCCCGGCACCGCCGAGGACGGCCGCCGGTCTGGCGCCCGCCGCCGCGTCCCGGGTGGTCGGGTCGGCGCCCCGGCGGGGCTTCAGCCAGTCCTCGGTGAAGCGGGCGAAGCGGATCTCGTCCCGGGCGTCGGCCGCGCCGCCCTCGTACAGCAGGCCTACGGCCGAGCCGTCGATCTCCGCCATGTCGGAGTAGCCGGACCAGTCCGTGGTGACGACCGTGCCCCGGTCCACGCTCTCCCAGGTGCGGCCGCCGTCGTAGGAGGAGCGGACCATCATGGTGCGGCGGCGGTCGGGGTCGGCCGGGGCCGACAGCAGCATGCGGCCGCCGAGGCGCAGCGTCGCGCCCTGCACCTGCGGGGTGTAGAGGTCCGGCAGGGCGCGGAAGGGCGTGGCGAAGCTGTCGCCGCCGTCCGTGCTGAAGGTCTGGGCGCGGTGGCCGAGGTCGGTGCCGTCCTGCTCCCGGCCGCTGACGAGGAGGGCGCCGTCGGCGCGCTCGGTGAGCGTCACCTCGGACGGCTTCTGCCGGAAGGTGCCGTCCTCCTCTATGGGCCAGGTGTCGGTGGCACCGATCCGCCAGTGGTCGCCGCCGTCGTCGCTGACGACGAGTGCGGCGTGGTTCGCCGAGACGCGACTGCCGTTCCACGTCTCGGTGTTGACGCCGAACACCAGCCGCCCGGCGTGCTCGCCGCGGGTCAGCTGGATGCCGTGCACCGGGCCCGTGGCGTACCAGGAATTCCAGTCGCCGGGAAGGATCTCGTCGCTCAGGTCGCGCGGCCGTGACCAGGTCCGGCCGTCGTCGTCGCTGTACTGCAGGTGCGGGGTGCGGTCGCAGGGGATCCGGCAGTTCCCGGCGTCCGTGCGGCCGGTGTTGTACGTCTCGGCCAGCAGGATGCGGCCGGTGCGGCGGTCCACCAGGGGCGCCGGGTTGCCGTGCGTGTCGCCGGCGCCCTCGTTGACCACCTGGAGCGGGCCCCAGGTGCGGCCGCCGTCGGTGGAGCGCTTGAGGACGATGTCGATGTCGGCGGCGTCCCCGCAGTTGAGGACGCGGCCCTCGGCGAAGGCGAGCAGGGTGCCGCTGGTGGTGCGCACGATGGCCGGGATCCGGAAGCAGGCGTAACCGGGGTCCTGGGAGGCCTTGAAGAGGACCTGCTGCTCGAACTCCGGTGACGCCGTCGCCGGTCCGGCCTCGGCCGGTGCGGTGGGCGCGAGCAGCGCCGCGGCGGCCAGAGCGGCGGTCAGGGTGGATCTCAGACGGGTGCGAAGACTTGACGGCATGGTGCGACCTGCCCTTCATGCGTCTGTCGGCTGGAACCACCGGGGCGCGGGAACAGACATTCGGTCATCCGGACATCCCACGTCCCATGCAGGGGCCACAGACGGTACTTGGCTTCTCCGACCCCCCACAAGAACCGTGCGTCAGGGGATCAGGACGACCTTGCCGAGGTTGGACCGCGCCTCGATCTCCCCGTGCGCCTTGGCCGCGTCCTCCAGGGCGAACTCCCCGTGCACGGCCGGCCGGAGCTCACCGGCCGCGAACAGCCGCCACAGCTCCTCGCGCCACTGCTCGTACAGCTCCGGCCTGCCGCGGGCGACCCGGGCCGTCTGGAAGCCGATGACCGACTTGGCGCCCACGAGCAGGTCGTACGCCCGGATGGTGCCGCCGCCCGAGCTGTACGCCACCAGCCGTCCCTCCGGGGCGAGCGCGGCGAGGGCCGGGGTGAGCACCTCGCCGCCGACGGCGTCCAGGACGTAGTCGACGGGCGTGCCCCAGCTGTCGTCGCCGTAGGTGATGACGTGGTCCGCGCCGAGGCCCCGTACGAAGCCGGCCTTGGCGGGGTCGGATACGGCGCCCACGATCCGCCCCGCGCCGCGCGTCCCGGCCAGTTGCACGGCCAGGTGGCCGACGCCGCCGGCCGCCGCCGTGACCAGGGCCGCCTCGCCCGGCTCGGGGCGCGCCGCCTCCAGGGCGCCGAGCGCCACGAGACCGCTGCGGACCAGGGCGACCGCGGTGACGGCCCCGGCGTCGCGCGGGACGGGGGAGGCCATCGCCTCGTGCAGGAGCGCGAAGTCGGCGTAGCCGTGCCCGAAGCACAGCCCGGTCACCCGGTCGCCGGTGGAGAAGCGGCTGACGCCCTCGCCGACGGCCGTGACCTCTCCGGCGACCTCGCCGCCGAGCGGGACCGGTTCGGCCGCCTCGGTGACCTTCCGGACGACCGGGAGCGTCACGCCGATCGCCTCCGCGCGTACGAGCAGCTCTCCGGGGCCCGGCTCGGGGACCGGGGCCTCCTCGACGAACAGGGGGCCGCCTCGGGATTCGTAGCGGACGCGGCGCATCGCACCTCCGGGGTCACGGGTCGTCCCCGCGGATCGTTGGGCATCCCAACGGATTCGTTGGGATGCCCAACGGTATAGGAGGATCATAGGAGGAACCAACGATTTCTTGGCTAGGCTGCGCCCATGTCGGAAGCTCCCCTCCCCGCGATCCGCTCCCTGCCCAGCTGGCTGCTCGGCCGCGCCGCCGCCCGGGGCCGGGCCCTGGTGGCCGCGGCCCTGGCCGAACAGGACATGCGGATGTGGCACCACGTGGTGCTGTCGGCCGTCCGGGACCTCGCCCCCGTCGCCCAGGCCGACCTCGGCCGCGCGGTCCGTCTCGACCCCAAGGACCTGGTCGGCGTCCTCGACGACCTCCAGGCGGCCGGCCTCGCGGTGCGCGAACCCGACCCGCGGGACCGCCGCAAGAACGCGGTGTCCCTCACCGCGCGGGGAGCCCGGTTGCTCAAACGCTGCGAGAAGGCGGCCCGGGCCGCCAACGACGAGCTGCTCGCCCCGCTGTCGGCGGCGGAGCGGGAGCAGTTCACCGGGATGCTGCGACGGATATCCGGCACGGGCGACTGACCGCCCGCGCGGGTGGAGACCGAGACGGGGCCCCTGCGGCGCAGGGGGCGCTCCCCGCCGGTCGGGGCCCCGCCGCCGTGCAGCGGGGCGAACCTGCTCAGCCCTGGGCGGCCGCGGCCCGCACAGCGATCCGGTCCTCACCCGCGTACACGTTCATGGAGCTGCCCCGCAGGAAGCCCACCAGCGTCAGGCCCGTCTCGGCGGCCAGGTCCACCGCCAGCGAGGACGGTGCGGACACCGCCGCCAGCACCGGGATGCCCGCCATCACGGCCTTCTGCGCCAGCTCGAAGGAGGCCCGGCCGGAGACGAGCAGGATCGCCCGCGACAGCGGCAGCTCCCCGTTCTGCAGGGCGCGGCCGACCAGCTTGTCCACCGCGTTGTGCCGGCCCACGTCCTCCCGGACGTCCAGCAGCTCGCCCTCCTCGGAGAACAGGGCCGCCGCGTGCAGGCCGCCGGTGCGGTCGAAGACCCGCTGGGCCGCGCGCAGCCGGTCGGGCAGGCTCGCCAGCAGCTCGGGGGTGACCCGGACCGGCGGGGTGTCGGCGATGGGCCAGCGGGCCGTGGTGCGCACCGCGTCCAGTGACGCCTTGCCGCACAGGCCGCAGGAGGACGTCGTGTAGACGTTGCGTTCCAGCGTGATGTCCGGGATCACCACGTCCGGGGCGGTCCGCACGTCCACGACGTTGTAGGTGTTCGAGCCTCCCCCGCTCTCGGCTCCGCTCGAGCGGGAGGTGCCCCCAGCCGTCGCCCCGGCGCAGTAGACGATGTTCCGCAGGTCCGCCTGCCCGGCCAGTACACCCTCGCTGACGAGGAAGCCCGCCGCCAGCGCGAAGTCGTCGCCGGGGGTGCGCATGGTGATCGCCAGGGGCTTGCCGTTCAGCCGGATCTCCAGCGGTTCCTCGGCGACGAGCG
The DNA here is from genome assembly GCF_031181705.1 of Streptomyces sp. GTDB lineage: Bacteria > Actinomycetota > Actinomycetes > Streptomycetales > Streptomycetaceae > Streptomyces. The sequence continues at coordinate 13,365 of NZ_JAPSKN010000012.1, read as the reverse complement.
TGTCCGGACGGCTGGAGACCGCCCCGTCCCGGATGCGGAGCACCTTGCGTCGTTCCGTGACTCGTCCCATGTCCTGATCAGTCCCGGTTCTGTACGTGCTGGTAGCCGAAGCGGCCCTTGATGCAGAGATTGCCGTGGGTCACCGGGCTGTCGTGCGGCGAGGTGACCTTGACGATCTCATTGTCCTGCACGTGCAGCGTCAGGTTGCAGCCCACTCCGCAGTACGCGCACACCGTGGTCGTCTCCGTCTGTCTCGACTCGTCCCAGGTACCCGCCGCGCGCATGTCGAACTCGGACTTGAAGGACAGCGCGCCCGTGGGGCACACCTCGATGCAGTTGCCGCAGTACACGCACGCCGAGTCGGTCAGCGGGGCGTCGTGCTCCACGGCGATCCGGGCGTCGAAGCCCCGCCCGGCGACCGAGATCGCGAAGGTGTTCTGCCACTGGTCGCCGCAGGCGTCGACGCACTTGTAGCAGAGGATGCACTTGTCGTAGTCGCGCACGTAGAGGTCGTTGTCGACCCTCGGCTCCTCGTCCAGCCGGGCCGCGTCCGGGCCGAAGCGGTCCGGTTTCGCCTCGTACTCCTTGAGCCACTCGGCGACCCGGGGCGTGGTCGACAGGTCGACGGAGGACGCCAGCAGCTCCAGGACGATCCTCCGGCTGTGCCGGGCCCGCTCGGTGTCGGTGCGCACCTCCATGCCCGGCTCGGCCCTGCGGGAACAGGCCGGGGCCAGGGTGCGCGCCCCCTCGACCTCCACGACACAGACCCGGCAGGCGTTCTTCGGCCGCAGCGTGTCGCCCTCGCACAGGGTGGGCACGTCCTTGCCCGCGGCCCGGCAGGCGTCGAGGATCGTCGAGCCCTCGGGGACCCGGACGGGCTCGCCGTCGAGGGTGAACTCCAGCAGCCGGCGCGGGATCCCCAGCGGTGTGACGGTCATTCGTACGCCCCCAGACGGTCGATGGCGGATTCCACGGCGTTCCACGCGGTCTGCCCCAGACCGCAGATGGAGGCGTCCCGCATGGCGCGGCCGACCTCCCTGAGCAGGGCGATGTCGCCCGCGGCGGCGGCGCCCGTGCGCTCCGCGATCCGGTGCAGCGCCTCCTCCTGCCGCACGGTCCCGACCCGGCAGGGCACGCACTGCCCGCACGACTCGTCGCGGAAGAACTCGGCGATGCGCAGCAGCAGCCGGGGCAGGGGCACGCTGCCGTCGAAGGCCATCACGACCCCCGAGCCCAGGGTCGTGCCGGCCTCGCGGGTGCCCTCGAAGGTGAGCGGGATGTCCAGCTCGTCGGCCCGGACGAAGCCGCCCGCCGCCCCGCCGAGCAGCACCGCCCGCAGCCCGTCCCGCACCCCGGCCAGCGTGAGCAGCTCGCCCAGGGTGGCGCCGAACGGCAGCTCGTAGACACCGGGCCGCTCCACGGTCCCGGACACGCAGAACAGCTTGGGCCCGGTGGACCGCCCGGTGCCGATCGCCGCGTACGCCGGGGCGCCCAGGGTCAGGATCGGCAGGACGTTGACCAGCGTCTCGACGTTGTTCTCCACCGTCGGCTTGCCGAACAGGCCCTTCTCCACCGGGAACGGGGGCTTCGAGCGGGGTTCGCCCCGGTAGCCCTCGATGGAGTTGAACAGGGCCGTCTCCTCACCGCAGATGTAGGCGCCCGCGCCGCGCCGGATCTCGATGTCGAAGGCGTACCCCTGCCCGAGGACGTCGTCGCCGAGCAGTCCCCGCGCACGCGCCTGCGCGATCGCGTGCTCCAGGCGGTGCAGGGCGCGCGGGTACTCGCCGCGCAGGTACAGGTGGCCCCGGTGGGCGCCGGTGGCGTACCCGGCGATCGTCATCGCCTCCACCAGCGCGTACGGGTCGCCCTCCATCAGCACCCGGTCCTTGAAGGTGCCCGGCTCCGACTCGTCGGCGTTGCAGACGAGGTAGTGCGGGTGGTCCGGCTGGGAGGCGGTGGCCTGCCACTTGCGGCCGGTGGGGAAGGCGGCGCCGCCGCGCCCGACCAGGCCCGAGTCGGTCACCTCGCGGATGACCCCCGCCGGACCGAGCTCGAAGGCCCGGCGCAGGGCGGTGTAGCCGCCGTGGGCGCGGTAGTCGTCGAGCGAAGCCGGGTCGACCACGCCGACCCGGTGCAGCAGCATCAGACCGTCCTGCCCGGCCTGCGGCACCGCCGACTCGGCCGGGGGCTCCTCCGGCGCCGAGTCGGGGGCGCTCGCGGCGAGCACGGCGTCCCCGACGGTCGCCGGCGCCGACACCGCCGTACGGACCGGGTCACCGGCCTTGACCGCGAGCGCCGCCGGGGCGCGTTCGCACAGCCCCAGGCACGGGCTGCGCTGCACGCTCACCCCGCTGCCCGGGCCCAGCCGCTCCTCGGTCCCCGCGCACAGCTCAGGCGCCCCGGCCGCCGCGCACGCCAGGTCCGTGCACACGTGCAGCACGGTCGCCGGGCGCGGCCTGACGGAGAACAGGGCGTAGAAGGTGGCGACCCCGTACGCCTCCGCCGGCGGCACCGTCAGCCGCCGGCACAGGTAGCCCAGGGCGCCGTCGCTGATCCAGCCGACCCGGTCGTTGATGGCGTGCAGCCCCGGCAACAGCAGGTCGCGGCGGTCCCGGGCCTCACGTCCGCCCCGGGCCCACCGCAGGTCCGCGTCGGAACGGTCGGCGCCCTCCCAGGAGGACTCCGGGGGTCCGAGCAGGGCGTCCACGGCCGCCCGTTCCTCGTCCGTCGGTCTGCTGTCGCCGAAGTGCAGGTCCACGGTGCGTCACCCCACGATGGTCGCGATGGGCAGCTTCTCGATCCGGATCGCCGACGCCTTGAACTCCGCCGTCCCGGCGATCGGGCAGTTCGCCTCGATCGTCAGCGCGTTGGTGTCCACCTCGTCCGGGAAGTGCATGGTCATGAAGGCGAGCCCGGGACGCAGGGCGGGGTCCACCCACACGGGCGCGGTCACCGACCCGCGCCGCGAGGTCACCTGCACCCGCTCACCGACGACGACGCCGTAGCGCTCCGCGTCCTCCGGGGACAGCTCGATGTACTCGCCGCGGCGCAGCGGCGAGGCGTAACCGCCGCTCTGCACCCCGGTGTTGTACGAGTCCAGCCGCCGCCCGGTGGTGAGCCGGATCGGGTAGCGCTCGTCGGTGAGGTCCACGGGCGGGTCGTGCTGCACGATCCCGAACGGCGCGAGCCGTCCGCGCCGGGCGGGGTCGGGGTCCCACAACCGGCCGTGCAGGTACGTCGGTTCGAGTCCGTCGGTGCTGGGGCAGGGCCACTGGATGCCCTGGTGCTCCGCCAGGCGCTCGTACGTCATGCCGTAGTGGTCGGGCGAGACCGACCGCAGCTCGTTCCACACGGTCTCGGCGTCGGCGTACTTCCAGTCGTGGCCGAGGCGGGCGGCCAGGTCGCAGAGGATGTCGATGTCCTCGCGGGCCTCGCCGGGCGGGGTGACGGCCCGGCGCACGCGCTGGACCCGCCGCTCGCTGTTGGTGGTGGTGCCCTCGGTCTCCGCCCAGCCGGCCGTGGCGGGCAGGACGACGTCCGCCAGCTCGGCCGTCTTCGTCAGGAAGATGTCCTGCACGACCAGGAAGTCGAGCGCCTGCAGCCGTCGCACGGCCTGCTCGCTGTCGGCCTCGGACTGGGCCGGGTTCTCACCGATGCAGTAGACGGCCTTGAGGGTGCCGTCCTCCATCGCCTCGAACATCTCCGTGAGGTTCAGGCCGTAGTGCGGCTGGATGACGGTGTCCCAGGCCGACTCGAACTTCAGCCGGGTGTCCGGGTCGAGGATGTCCTGGAAGCCCGGCAGGCGGTTGGGGATCGCGCCCATGTCGCCGCCGCCCTGCACGTTGTTCTGCCCGCGCAGCGGCTGCAGGCCCGAGCCGTAGCGGCCGACGTGCCCGGTGAGCAGGGACAGGTTGATCAAAGCGCGGACGTTGTCGGTGCCGTTGTGGTGCTCGGTGATGCCGAGCGTCCAGCACAACTGGGCGCGCTCGGCCCGGGCGTAGGCGTGCGCCAGTTCCCTGACGGCCGCCGCCGGGACGCCCGTCACCTTCTCGGCGAGCGACAGCGTCCACGGCTCGACCAGGGCCTTGTACTCCTCGAAGCCGGTGGTGGCCCGCTCGACGAACGCCTCGTTGGCGAGCCCCGCGTGGATGATCTCGCGGCCGATCGCGTGCGCCATCGGGATGTCCGTGCCCACGTTGAGGCCCAGCCAGCTCTCGGCCCACTCCGCGGTGGAGGTGCGGCGCGGATCGACCGCGTACATCCGGGCCCCGCCCCGGATCCCCTTCAGCACGTGCTGGAAGAAGATCGGGTGCGCGAAGCGGGCGTTGGAGCCCCACATCACGATGACGTCGGTGTGCTCGACCTCCTCGTACGACGACGTGCCGCCGCCCGAGCCGAACGCCGCCGACAGGCCCGCCACGCTCGGGGCGTGGCAGGTGCGGTTGCAGGAGTCGACGTTGTTGGTGCCCATGACGACCCGGGCGAACTTCTGGGCCACGTAGTTCATCTCGTTGGTGGCGCGGGCGCAGGAGAACATGCCGAAGGCGCCGCGGTTGCGTTCCAGCCCCCTCGCCGCCCGGTCCAGCGCCTCCTCCCAGGTGGCCCGCCGGAACGGCTCGTCACGACAGTCGCGTACCAGCGGGTGCGTCAGCCGGGTGTAGGTCTTCGGTTGCCGCTTCCTCATATGAAGCTCCTGACACTCCTCATGCGGCGCTCCTCAGCGCGAGCAGGTCCGAGATGGCGTGCACGGTGCGCAGGGTGGGCACCTCCACGCCGGTGATCTCCGCCAGCTCGACGACGGCCGCGAGCAGCACGTCGAGTTCGAGCGGCTTGCCGCGCTCCAGGTCCTGGAGCGTGGAGGTGCGGTGGTCGCCGACGCGCGCGGCGCCCGCCAGCCGGCGCTCGATGGACACTCCGACGTCGCAGCCCAGGGCCTCGGCGACGGCGAGGGTCTCGGTCATCATGATCTCGATGACCCTGCGGGTGCCGCCGTGCAGGCACATCTGCCGCATGGTCGCGCGGGCGAGCGCGCTGATCGGGTTGAAGGAGATGTTGCCGAGCAGCTTGAGCCAGATGTCGTTGCGCAGGTCCGGCTCGACCGGGCACTTCAGGCCGCCCGCCTGCATGGCCTCGCCCAAGCGCAGACAGCGCGCCGAACGGCTGCGGTCGGGCTCGCCGACGGAGAACCGAGTGCCTTCCAAGTGCCGTACGACGCCCGGGCCTTCGAGCTCGGTCGCCGCGTAGACCACGCAACCGACGGCCCGTTCGGGCGCGAGCACCGCACTGACCGCGCCGCCCGGGTCCACGCTCTCGATCCGGTGGCCGTCGAAAGGGCCGCCGTGGCGGTGGAAGTACCACCAGGGGATGCCGTTCTGGGCCGCCACGACGGCCGTGCTGCCGTGCAGCAAGGGTGCGATCAGCGGCCCGCACGCCGCGTACGCGTTCGCCTTCAGGCCCAGGAACACGTAGTCGACCGGGCCCACTTCGGCCGGGTCGTCGGTCGCGTGCGGGTGCGCGGTGAAGTCGCCGCGCGGGCTGCGCACCCGGACTCCGTGCTGCCTCATGGCCGCCAGATGCGGTCCACGGGCGATGAGATGCACGTCGGCACCCGCGCGGTGGAGCGCGGCGCCGACGTAGGCGCCGATGGCACCGGCGCCGAGAACTGCGACTTTCATGACGAGGGAGCTCCGTCCGGTCGAGGGTACCGAGGAACTGCCGAGACTCTGTCGACGAAATATTGTCTACAGTATGGAACTTGGGGCGGCAAGGGTCCGCGCACCGACCGTTCGGCGCAGACCGCATACCGCTCACCGCATACGGTCGACGCGCCGCCTTCTCAACCGCCCCGCGGATCCCTACCGTCCGGGGTTCATGAGTCCCCCCGTCGCGCCCGTGGGCTGGAGCCGCTGGCTCGTCCCGCCCGCCGCTCTGTCCGTACACCTCTCCATCGGCCAGGCCTACGCCTGGAGCGTGTTCAAGCCGCCCCTGGAGTCCGCCCTCGGGCTCAGCGGCACCCAGAGCGCGCTCCCCTTCCAGCTGGGCATCGTCATGCTGGGCCTGTCCGCGGCCTTCGGCGGAACGCTCGTGGAGCGCAACGGCCCGCGCTGGGCGATGACCGTCGCCCTGGTCTGCTTCTCCTCCGGTTTCCTGCTCTCCGCGCTCGGCGCCTCCCTGGAGCAGTACTGGCTGATCGTCCTCGGCTACGGCTTCGTCGGCGGCATCGGCCTCGGCATCGGCTACATCTCCCCGGTCTCCACCCTCATCAAGTGGTTCCCGGACCGGCCCGGCATGGCAACCGGCATCGCCATCATGGGCTTCGGCGGCGGCGCGCTCATCGCCTCGCCGTGGAGCGCCCAGATGCTGGAGTCCTTCGGGTCCGACAGTTCCGGCATCGCGCTGGCCTTCCTCGTCCACGGGCTGTCGTACGCCGTCTTCATGCTGCTGGGCGTGCTTCTGGTCAGGGTCCCGCGCGATGCCCCGCAGGCACCGGGAACCGAGCGGCAAGCCCGCACCGGCCCGCAGGTGTCGGCGAACCAGGCCATCCGCACCCCCCAGTTCTGGTTCCTGTGGATCGTGCTCTGCATGAACGTCACCGCCGGCATCGGCATCCTGGAGAAGGCCGCGCCGATGATCACGGACTTCTTCGCGGACACCTCCACGCCGGTGTCGGTGACGGCCGCCGCCGGCTTCGTCGCGCTGCTCTCGGCGGCGAACATGGCCGGGCGCATCGGCTGGTCGTCGACCTCCGACCTCATCGGCCGCAAGAACATCTACCGCGTCTACCTCGGCGCCGGCGCGCTCATGTACACCCTGATCGCCCTGTTCGGCGACTCCTCCAAGCCCCTGTTCGTCCTGTGCGCGCTCGTCATCCTCTCCTTCTACGGCGGCGGCTTCGCGACGATCCCGGCGTACCTGAAGGACCTCTTCGGCACCTACCAGGTCGGGGCCATCCACGGGCGGCTGCTCACCGCCTGGTCCACGGCCGGGGTGCTCGGGCCGCTCATCGTCAACTGGATCGCCGACCGGCAGGAGCAGGCGGGCCGGCACGGCGCGTCCCTGTACGGCCTGTCGTTCGTCATCATGATCGGCCTGCTCGTCGTCGGCTTCGTCGCCAACGAACTCGTCCGCCCCGTCGCCCCCCGCCACCACGTCCCCGCCCCGAGGGAGGCCGCTCATGCCGAGCGACAGCAGTCAGAGCCCGCCTAGCCCCGACCGGCGGTGGCTGATCGCCCTGGCCTGGGTGTGGGTCGGGGGCCCGCTCGTCTACGGGCTGTACGAGCTGGTCCGCAAGGCGACGCAGTTGTTCACCGGGTAGCCGTTGAGCAGGTGCCCGGGCGTCCGGGCTCCTGACGGAAGCCGACAACCAGGGCGCCCGTTTCCTGTCGCCTCGGCTGCCGTCGTACCCGCGAGTCACTGATCACACTGGTGGATCCGCTGCCCAAGGAAACGAGGGGGACCCACCCAATGAACGGCTCGCGCATCGCCGCCGTCGGCCACTACCAGCCCGCCAAGGTGCTCACCAACGAGGACCTGGCGGGCCTGGTGGACACCACTGACGAGTGGATCAGGAGCCGGGTGGGCATCCGCACCCGCCACATCGCGGGCCCCGACGAGCCGGTCGACGAACTGGGCGCGCACGCCGCCGCCAAGGCCCTCGCGGGCGCCGGGCTGACCCCGGACGACATCGACCTGGTGCTGGTCGCCACCTCCACCGCCGTCGACCGCTCGCCCAACATGGCCGCCCGGGTCGCCGCCCGGCTCGGCATCCCGCAGGCCGCCACCATGGACCTCAACGTGGTGTGCGCCGGCTTCACCCACGCCCTGGCCACCGCCGACCACGCCGTGCGGGCCGGGGGTTCCAGCCGGGCGCTGGTCATCGGGGCCGACAAGATGTCCGAGGTGACCGACTGGAGCGACCGCACCACGTGCGTGCTCGTCGGGGACGGGGCCGGGGCGGCGGTGGTGGAGGCCGCGGACGAGCCGGCGATCGGTCCCGTGCTGTGGGGCTCGGTGCCCGAGATGGGCAACGCCGTACGGATCGAGGGCACCCCGCCGCGCTTCGCGCAGGAAGGGCAGAGCGTCTACCGCTGGGCGACCACACAGCTGCCGCCCATCGCGCGCCGGGCGTGCGAGCGGGCCGGACTTCAGCCCGCGGACCTCGCCGGGGTCGTGCTGCACCAGGCGAACCTGCGCATCATCGAACCCCTCGCCGAGAAGATCGGCGCCGTCAACGCCGTCGTCGCCCGCGATGTCACCGAGTCCGGCAACACCTCGGCCGCGAGCATCCCGCTGGCCTTCTCCAAGCTGGTCGAACGGGGCGAGATCACCACGGGCGACCCGGTCCTGCTGTTCGGCTTCGGCGGGAACCTGTCGTACGCGGGTCAGGTCGTGCGCTGCCCCTGACTCCCACCGGCCACGCGGGGCGTGACGGGGCCGATGTGACGCGGCCGATGTGACGCGGCCAACTCCCCGGAACCCTGGCGCCTGTGCGCCGTAGACTGTAGACGAAAGACAATCGATACTGACTCTGCGGCGACACCGGCGTCGGCCGCGCTGTGCACGGCCCTGCCGAGGAGGGGGACCGCGATGCTGTCGACAGGCCTGCCCCAAGGGGCGGTACCCAAGCTGGAACGCCCGGGTCCGCTGCGCGACCGCGTCTACGAGGCACTCCTCGAACTCATCACCACCCGCGCCCTGCAGCCCGGCCAGCACCTGGTCGAGAGCGAGCTCGCCGGGCATCTGGGCGTGTCCCGGCAGCCGGTGCGCGAGGCGCTGCAGCGGCTCAACACCGAGGGCTGGGTCGATCTGCGGCCCGCCCAGGGCGCGTTCGTGCACGAGCCGACGGAGGAGGAGGCCGACCAGCTCCTGACGGTCCGCACGCTCCTGGAGGCCGAGGCGGCCCGCCTCGCCGCGGCCAACGCCGACAGCGCGGGCATCGCCGCCCTGGAAGCGCTGTGCGCGGAGGGCGAGAAGGCCGTGGAGGCCGACGACGTGGACGGGGCCGTCGCCATGAACGCGCGCTTCCACGCCAAGATCATGGAGCTGGCCGGCAACACGGTCCTCGCCGAACTCGCCGCCCAGGTCGACCGGCGCGTGCGCTGGTACTACACCCCGGTGGCCCGTCAGCGCGGCCACCAGTCCTGGATCGAGCACCGCGAACTCATCGCCGCGGTCACCGCCCGCGACGAGCAGCGGGCGACCCGGCTGATGCGCGAACACACCGAGCACACGCGGCGGTCGTACCACGAGCGAGCGCGTTCGTAGGCTCCGGCCGACCGGCGGCGCATCCCCCTGGCCCGCACCACCCGGGCCCCCGTCGGCCTGCCCTTTTCGCTGCCCCGGCCGCTCCCGGCACGCCCGGGAGGGGAGACTTCCGCCCCCATCTTTGTCCTCTGAGTGGAAAAAGTGAGGGCCAATTCCTGCGCGACTTCTTCCCACTCCCGGCAGCCGCTGCTACGTTCCCTCCGAAAGCACGCCACCGAGGTGGCGGAAAACCGGCGCGCACAGGCCGATAGGGGCGGGGAGGGGCTCGTGAGACGTATGACCGCACGACCCGGAAACGCCCACCAGGCCCGACTGCTCAAGCTCCTGCGCGACGGCGGCCCCAACTCCCGCGCCCAGCTGGGCGACCAGGTCGACCTCTCACGGTCCAAGCTCGCCGTGGAGGTGGACCGGCTGCTGGAGACGGGGCTGGTCGTGGCCGACGGACTCGCCGCCTCGCGCGGTGGCCGCCGCTCCCACAACATCCGGCTCAACCCCGAACTCCGGTTCCTCGGCGTCGACATCGGCGCGACCTCGGTCGACGTCGCCGTCACCAACGCCGAGCTGGAGACCCTCGGGCACATCAACCACCCCATGGACGTGCGCGAGGGCCCGGTCGCGGTCTTCGAGCAGGTCCTGGCCATGGCCGCGAAGCTGAGGGCCTCCGGGCTCGCGGAGGGGTTCGACGGCGCCGGCATCGGCGTCCCGGGCCCGGTCCGCTTCCCCGAGGGCGTCCCGGTCGCACCGCCGATCATGCCCGGCTGGGACGGCTTCCCCGTGCGGGAGGCGCTCAGCCAGGAACTCGGCTGCCCGGTCATGGTCGACAACGACGTGAACCTGATGGCGATGGGGGAGCAGCACGCGGGCGTCGCCCGCACCGTCGCCGACTTCCTCTGCGTCAAGATCGGCACCGGCATCGGCTGCGGCATCGTCGTCGGCGGTGAGGTCTACCGCGGTACGACGGGCAGCGCCGGTGACATCGGGCACATCCAGGCCGTCCCCGACGGCCGCCCCTGCGCCTGCGGCAACCGGGGCTGCCTGGAGGCCCACTTCAGCGGGGCGGCCCTGGCCCGCGACGCCCTGGAGGCCGCCCAGCAGGGGCTCTCGGCCGAACTGGCGTCACGGCTGGAGACGAGCGGCGAACTGACCGCCGTCGACGTCGCCGCCGCGGCCGCCGCCGGGGACGCCACGGCCCTGGAACTGATCCGTGAGGGCGGCAACCGCACCGGCCAGGTCATCGCCGGCCTGGTCAGCTTCTTCAACCCGGGCCTGGTGGTGATCGGCGGCGGGGTGACCGGACTCGGCCACACCCTGCTCGCCGCGATCCGCACCCAGGTCTACCGCCAGTCGCTGCCGCTCGCGACCGGCAACCTGCCCATCGTCCTGGGCGAACTGGGACCCGCCGCCGGCGTCATCGGCGCGGCCCGGCTCATCAGCGACCACCTGTTCTCTCCCGCCTAAGCGCACGTCAGCACGTCGGCACCACGCTTACGGTACCGAGCCCTGCCCTGCCCTGAACCGGCCCGCACGCCCGCCAAGGGGACCTCATGGCACCAGAACCACCGCTGCTCAGCATGTCCGGCATCACCAAGTCGTTCCCCGGAGTCCGGGCCCTCGACGGCGTCGACCTCGACGTCGTGGCCGGCGAGGTGCACTGCCTGCTCGGCCAGAACGGCGCCGGCAAGTCGACCCTCATCAAGGTCCTGGCCGGCGCCCACCAGCCCGACACCGGCACCATCCGCTGGCGCGGCGAGGACGTCACCCTCCGCTCGCCGATCGCGGCCATGCGCCTCGGCATCGCGACGATCTACCAGGAACTCGACCTGGTGGAGCACCTGTCGGTCGCCGAGAACGTCCACCTCGGACACGAGCCGACCACCGCCGGCTTCGTCGTGCGGGGCAGGACGGCCAAGGCGTCGACCGCCGCCCTGCTCAAGCGGCTCGGCCACGCGGAGATCGACCCGGGCCGCCTGGTCGGGGAGCTCTCGGCCGCGCAACAGCAGATCGTGTCCATGGCCCGGGCGCTCTCCCACGACGTGCGGCTCATCGTGATGGACGAGCCGTCCGCCGCCCTCGACCCGGACGAGGTCGACAACCTCTTCCGCATCGTCGGCGACCTGACCGCCGCCGGGGTCGCCGTCGTCTACATCTCCCACCGCCTGGAGGAGATCCGCCGCATCGGCGACCGGGTCACCGTCCTGAAGGACGGCCGGGCCGTGGCGAACGGGCTCCCCGCGAAGTCCACCCCGACCCGCGACGTCGTCGCCCTGATGACCGGCCGCAACGTCGAGTACGTCTTCCCGGACCGGCCCGTCGCCCCGCCGTCCGCGGAGCCCGTGCTGAAGGTGCGGAACCTGTCCCGCCAGGGGGAGTTCGAGACACTCGACCTGGAGGTGCGGCCGGGTGAGATCGTCGGCCTCGCCGGACTCGTCGGCTCGGGCCGCTCCGAGATCCTGGAGACCGTCTACGGCGCCCGCAAACCGACGACCGGTCAGGTGCTGGTCGACGGCAGGCCCTTGAAGCCGGGCAGCGTCCGGGCCGCCGTCCGGGCCGGGCTCGGGCTCGCCCCCGAGGAACGCAAGGCGCAGGCCCTGCTGATGCTGGAGTCCGTCACCCGCAACGTGTCGGTCTCCTCCATGTCCCGCTTCTCGCGCGGCGGCTGGATCGACCGCGGCGCCGAACTCGGTGCCGCCCGGGCCGCCACCCGCGAGCTGTCGCTCAGGCCCGACAACCCGTCGGTGCCCGTGCGCACCCTGTCCGGCGGCAACCAGCAGAAGGCCGTCCTGGCCCGCTGGCTGCTGCGCGGGTGCAAGGTGCTGCTGCTCGACGAACCCACCCGCGGCGTCGACGTCGGCGCCCGCGCCGAGCTCTACGCGGTCATCCGCCGCCTCGCCGACGAGGGCCTCGCCGTGCTGCTGGTCTCCAGCGAGGTGCCCGAGGTGCTCGGCCTCGCCGACCGCGTCCTGGTGCTGCGCGAGGGCCGGGTCGTCCACACGGCGCCCGCGCGTGAGCTCGACGAACACCGCGTACTCGACCTGGTCATGGAAGGAAGCCCGGCGTCATGACGCAGCCCGTCTCCCCGCCCCGGGACAGCACCGCCGCCAAGGTGCCCCAGGCCCAGCCCCCCGCCTGGCGCGGCCTGATGGCCCGTGCCGACGTCCGCACCCTGTCCCTGCTCGGCGTCCTCGCCGTGCTGGTCCTCATCGGCGGCATCACCAAACCCGACGAGTTCCTCGACACCCGCAACCTGCAACTCGTCCTCACCCAGGCGTCCGTCATCGGCGTCGTCACCGTCGGCATGACCTTCGTCATCGTCTCCGGCGGCATCGACCTGTCGGTCGGCGCGATCGTCGCCCTCGCCTCCGTGTGGGCCACCACCGTCGCCACCCAGGAGTACGGCTTCGCCGGCATCCTCTTCACGGCGGTCGTCGTCGGAGTCGGCTGCGGGCTGGTCAACGGGGTGCTCATCGCCTACGGCGCGATGGTGCCGTTCATCGCCACCCTCGCCATGCTGGCCTCCGCCCGCGGCCTCTCCCTGCAGATCACCGACGGCAAGACGCAGATCGTCACCGTGCCCTCGGTCCTGGACCTCGGAGAGCGCGACGCCTACGTCCTCGGCATCCCGCCGCTGGTCATGGTGTTCGCCGTCGTCACGGTCATCGGCTGGCTGGTGCTCAACCGCACCACCTTCGGCCGCCGCACGGTCGCCGTCGGCGGCAACCCGGAGGCCGCCCGGCTGGCCGGCATCGACGTCCGCCGCCAGCGGCTCTACCTCTACCTGCTGTCCGGGCTGTGCTGCGGCATCGCCGCCTTCCTGCTCATCGTCCTGTCCGGCTCCGGTCAGAACACCAACGGCAACCTCTACGAACTCGACGCCATCGCCGCCGCCATCATCGGCGGCACCCTCCTCACCGGCGGCCGCGGCACCATCACCGGCTCCGTCCTCGGCGTCCTGATCTTCACCACGATCACCAACATCTTCGCCCTGAACAACCTGCAGAGCGACGTCCAGCAGATCGCCAAGGGCGCGATCATCGTCGCCGCCGTGCTGGTCCAGCGCCGTACCGCGAGCACGACCTGAGGAAAGGGTTCACCGCCATGCCA
>NZ_JAPSKN010000115.1 GCF_031181705.1 Streptomyces sp. | reverse complement strand
GTTGACTTTTGGCACGCTGTTGAGTTCTCAAGGAACGGTCGCTTCCTTTGTACTCACCCTCTCGGGCTTTCCTCCGGGCGCTTCCCTTCGGTCTTGCGTTTCCGACTCTATCAGATCCTTTTCTCGACCTGATCCCCAGTCAGTGGGGGTTGTCTTCGCGGCTGTTGGGCCGTTCCGACGTGTCCAACCTTAGCGCGGTCTCTCGGCGATTCCAAAATCGATCCCGGTTCGGAGTCGATCAAGGCGTCGAGTCCCAATTCGAATTGAATTCGGGCGCGCCGAAATCAACCCCGCTGGGAGCGATCTTGCTGGTGGTTGGTGCCGCTGCTGCGGCGGAAGTGCTGTCGAAGAACCGTTACGGCTCCGCGGCAACCCGAAGAACTCTACGGATCCGACTGAGGGCTGTCAAGCGCCCCCTGTCAAGATCTTTTGCGTGAGGGCCGGAGCGGCGTCAGTCCAGGTCGGACAGGCGCCCGCCGGCGTCCGGCTGGGCGTCCTCCACCCGGCGCAGCAGGCGCGTGAGCACCTCGCCCAGTGCCGTGCGCTCCACGGGGGACAGGTCCTGGAGCAGGTCCTCCTCGAAGACCGACGCCAGGCGCATCGCCTCCAGCCACTTCTCTCGCCCCTCGGATGTCAGCTCCACGATGACGCGGACGCGGTTCGTCTCGTCCCGTTCACGGGTCACCAGTCCTTCGCCGACCATGCGGTCGATCCGGTGAGTCATGGCGGCGGGGGTGAGGCCGAGGCGCTTGGCGAGCTCGCTGGGGCCCAGTCGGTAGGGGGCGCCGGAGAGGACCAGGGCCTTGAGGACCTCCCACTCGGCGTTGCTGATGCCAAGGGCGGAGGTCTGACGGCCGTAGGCGACGTTCATGCGGCGGTTCAGGCGCGACAGGGCCGAGACGATCTGCTCGACCTGCGGGTCGAGGTCCTGGAACTCGCGCTGGTACGCGGCGATCTGCTCTTCGAGGGTCGGCTCGTCGGAGCCGGGGGTGTCGCCCATGGGCGCAGTATGGCACGGCCCCTCTTTGCCTTGAAGTCCTTGGGTATGTACTCTTTAGCTTCGAAGTTTAGATTCGAAGTCTTCACTCCTAACTTGTGAGAGAGGTGAACGTGACCAGGGCGATGGGCGCAGCGATGCGCCGGATCCACGTGGGTAACGCACTCAGCGCGTTCGGGCTCGGCTTCACGGTCCCGTATCTGTACGTCTATGTGGCGCAGGTGCGGGGTCTGGGGGCCATGACGGCGGGTCTCGTGCTCGCCGTCTTCGCTGTGGCCGCGCTGGTGGTGCTGCCGTTCGCCGGGCGGGCCATCGTCCGGCGCGGCCCGCTGCCGGTGCTGCTCACCGCCCTGCTCACCGCCGCTGTCGGTGCCCTGACGCTGGGCATCTCGGGCAGTGCGGCGGCCGTGCTGATGTCGGCCTCGCTGCTGGGGGCCGGGCAGGCCGTGATGCAGCCGGCGCTGGCGACGATGATCGTGGACTGCTCGTCGGCGGAGACGCGGTCCCGGGCGTTCGCCATGCAGTTCTTCCTGCAGAACCTCGGCCTCGGTGTCGGCGGCCTCATCGGAGGACACCTGGTCGACACGACGAACGCTGCCTCCTTCACGCTGCTCTTCGCGATCGAGGCGGCGATGTTCCTGCTGCTGGTCGTGGTGATGGCGACGGTGCGGACGCCGCACGCGCCACGGATCGAGGGCGCGCCGGGCGCCTCGGGGCGTAGCAGCTGGAAGCAGCTGCTGGGCAACCGGGCCATGGTGCAGCTGTGCGTGCTCGGCTTCGTGCTCTTCTTCGCCTGCTACGGGCAGTTCGAGTCGGGGCTGAGCGCGTACGGGGTCGAGGCCGCCGGGATATCGACGTCCGCGCTGGGGACGGCCCTCGCGGCGAACACCCTGGTGATCGTCGTGGCGCAGTTCGCCGTGCTGCGGTTCGTGGAGCGGCGCCGGCGTTCGCGGGTGATCGCGGCCGTGGGGCTGATCTGGGCCGTGGCGTGGGCGGTCGCCGGGTACGCGGGGCTGGGGCACGGCAGCCAGGAGATGGCGACCGCCGCGTTCGTCTCGACGTACGCCCTGTTCGGGCTGGGGGAGGCGATGCTGTCGCCGACCGTGGCGCCGCTGGTCGCGGATCTCGCGCCGGAGGGGATGGCCGGGCAGTACAACTCCGCGTTCGCGCTGGTCAAGCAGCTCGCGCTGGCCGTCGGGCCGGCGGTGGGCGGGCCGCTGGGGGCCTCGCTGCACGCGCCCTACATCGTGGCGTTCCTGGTGTTCTCGCTGGGGATCACGGTCCTTGCCGTGCGGTTGGGGCGGCAGCTGTCCGACGTACAGGATCAGCCGTGGCTCGCGAAGAGCCGGGTCGTGGCGCGGGGTGGGGCGCCCGTTTCCGCGGACGTCTGATCCCGGTACCTCCTACGTCGCCTGGGCGCGCGGCAGGGCGAACTCGCACCAGACCGCCTTGCCGCCGCCGGGGGTGCGGCGGGAGCCCCAGCTGGAGGCGATGGTGGCGACGATCGCGATGCCGCGGCCCGACTCGTCGCCCGGTTCCGCGCGGCGGCGTCGGGGGAGGTGGTCGTCGCCGTCGGTGACCTCGATGATCAGCCGCCGGTCCGTGCGGCGCAGACGCAGGCGCATCGGCGGGGTGCCGTGCTGGAGCGAGTTGGCGACGAGTTCGCTCGTGGCGAGGACGCCGAGGTCGTGCAGATCGGCGGGGAAGCGCCAGCTGGTCAGGACGCCGGAGGCGAAGGCACGCGCGCGGGGGGCCGCTTCGACGCCGCCGAGGAGTTCGAGCGCGGCGTTGCGGAAGAGCTCGCCCTCCGGGCCCGTGCGCGCGGGGTGCTGGAGGACCAGGACGGCCACGTCGTCGTCGTGGTCCGGGGTCACGCCGGCCGAGCGGACCAGGCGGTCGCAGACGACCTGGGGTGTGCCGGTGGCCCCGGCCAGGGCGCGTTCCAGCGCGGCGATGCCCTCGTCGAGGTCCGCGTCCCGGCGCTCCACCAGGCCGTCCGTGTAGAGGACGGCCGTGGAGCCCGGGCTCAGGGGGATCGAGCCGGAGGTGTGCATCCAGCCGCCGGTGCCGAGCGGGGGGCCGGTGGGCTCGTCGGCGCGCAGGACCGTGCCGTTCTCGTCGCGGACGAGGATCGGGAGGTGGCCGGCCGAGGCGTAGACCAGCTTGCCCTCGTTCGGATCGTGGATGGCGTACGCGCACGTGGCGATCTGGTTGGCGTCGATCTCGGCCGCCAGGCCGTCGAGGAGCTGGAGCACCTCGTGCGGGGGCAGGTCGAGGCGGGCGTAGGCCCGGACCGCCGTGCGGAGCTGGCCCATGACGGCGGCCGCGCGGACGCCTCGGCCCATGACGTCGCCGATGACCAGGGCCGTGCGGCCGCCGCCCAGGGTGATGACGTCGTACCAGTCGCCGCCGACCGCGGCTTCCGTGCCGCCGGGGTGGTAGGTGGCGGCGATGCGCAGGTCGTCCGGCTGTTCGAGCTCCTGGGGGAGCAGGGAGCGCTGGAGGGTGACGGCCGTCTCGCGCTGGCGGCGTTCGCTGGCGCGCAGACGTTCGGCGGCTTCGGCGTGGTCGGTGACGTCGGTGGCGAAGACCAGGACGCCCCGGCCGTCCGTGCCGCCCTTGCCGTCGCCCTGGGCGACCGGGGTGCAGGTGAAGGTGTAGGAGCGGCCGTCGGGTGCCTTGCGGGACTTCACCGTGCGCGGCCTGCCGCTGCGCTGGACCTGGTCCAGGAGCGGGAACAGGCCGAGCGCGTCCAGTTCGGGCAGGGCCTCGCGGGCGCGTTCACCGAGGGGGCGTACGCCGAAGGCGGTGGTGTAGGCGTCGTTGACGTAGGCGATGCGGTGGTCGGGGCCGTGGACCAGGGCGACGAGGGACGGGACGCGGTCGAGGACCTCACGCACCCGCAGCTCGTCGACGGCGGGTACGGGCGGGGTCTCGCCGGTCAGTTGTTCGACACGGGCGGCGGGTACGGATCCGTCCCCCCGCCGGTCCGCGGCGGCCGTCTGCTCGGTCCGCGCTGCGGCGCGGCGCTGCGTTCCGGGGAGCCGGGCGCTCCAGCGCGTGAAGTTCACGAATCCTTGCCTCGTGTAGTCGTCGGCGGCCGGCACCGGAACCGGCCGGGGCCCCGGAGGACCCGCACCGGGGCGAGCCGTGGCGCACCCGTGGTGGTGGACCAGTCTGGCAGTGCGCGGACCGGACCAACATCCGTCAGACGCCGGGCCGGCCGGAGGAGTTCCTGGGTCCGGTCAGGACGACCCCTTCGGGTTGCGCGGGGGGTCCTGGGAAGGCTTTCCACCGGCCGCGAGTTCGAACTCCGCCCGGGGGTGTTCGAGTGAACCGAGGGAGACGATCTCCCGTTTGAACAAGCCGCCCAGGGTCCATTCGGCGAGCACCCGGGCCTTGCGGTTGAAGGTGGGCACGCGGCTGAGGTGGTACGCGCGGTGCATGAACCAGGCGGGGTAGCCCTTGAGCTTGCGCCCGTAGACGTGGGCGACGCCCTTGTGCAGGCCGAGGGAGGCCACGGAGCCGGCGTAGGCGTGTTCGTACGTCTGGAGGGGTTCGCCGCGCAGGGTGTGGACGATGTTGTCGGCGAGGACCCTCGCCTGGCGGAGGGCGTGCTGGGCGTTGGGGGCGCACTCGCGGCCCGGTTCGGCGGCGGTGACGTCGGGCACGGCGGCGGCGTCTCCGGCCGCCCACGCGTGCGTGGTGCCCTCGATGGACAGTTCCGGTGTGCACCTGAGGCGTCCGCGGTCGTTGCGCGGGAGGTCGGTCGCGGCGAGCACCGGGTGGGGTTTCACGCCGGCCGTCCAGACGACCGTGCGGGTGGGGAAGCGGGCACCGTCGCTGAGGACGGCGACCCGGTCGGCGCAGGACTCCAGGCGGGTGCGCAGGCGGACGTCGATGTTGCGGCGGCGCAGTTCGGTGACGGTGTAGCGGCCCAGCTCCTCGCCGACCTCGGGCAGGACGCGGTCCGAGGCCTCGACGAGGACCCATTTCATGTCCTCGGGCTGGACGTTGTGGTAGTACCGCGCGGCGTAGCGGGCCATGTCCTCCAGTTCGCCGAGGGCCTCCACGCCCGCGTAGCCGCCCCCGACGAAGACGAAGGTGAGGGCCGCGTCGCGGATCGCGGGGTCGCGGGTGGAGGAGGCGATGTCCATCTGCTCGATCACGTGGTTGCGCAGGCCGATGGCCTCCTCGACCGTCTTGAAGCCGATGCCGTGGTCGGCGAGGCCGGGGACCGGCAGGGTGCGCGAGACGGACCCGGGGGCGAGCACGAGGTGGTCGTAGGGGAGGTGCTGCCCGCCCGTGCCCTCCTCCTCGGTGGCGAGGGTGGTGATGGTGGCGGCGCGCCTGGCGTGGTCGACGGCGGTGGCCTCGCCGATGAGGACGCGGCACCGGTCGAGGACGCGGCGCAGCGGTACGACGACGTGGCGGGGTGAGATGGCGCCCGCGGCGGCCTCGGGGAGGAACGGCTGGTAGGTCATGTACGGGTCGGGGGTGACGACCGTGATCTCGGCCTCGCCCCGGTCCAGTTCCCGTTTCAGTCTGCGCTGCAGGCGCAGGGCCGTGTACATCCCGACGTAGCCGCCACCGACAACGAGAATGCGCGCACGTTCCTTCACCATCCCATGACGCACCCGCCGCTTGCGTTTGTCCACAGCCTCGACGAATTGTGTGACCGGAGCGGGTGCGGGCGCGGAGTTGGCCGGATTCGCGGGCTCCGGTGCGTTCGCGCAGGTCAGCGTGGGTGGTACGGGGGGCGTGCGGGGGCACATTCGGGACGTATGCGACCCGTACTCCGATCGGTGGGCGCTCCGTGCGGAACCTGCCCCTTCTGAATTGACTCCCTCTCAACTATGTTCGTGTGTCGACGGGGTGTAGGGGGATGTGCTCACCGGGTCCGCGACGGGCGGGCCGCGGAACCGGGCCTGTTCCCCCGTCCCGGCATCGAATGGCGGGGAGAGTCTCCGGGGGGAGACGTCATTACCGGGGGAATGTCTATGCATGTTCAGGATTCTCATTGGTCGTCCGCATCCGCCCTTGCCGCGGGTGGCGCGACGATGAGCGCGGCGGGCAACGGGCGCGCGGACGGGGCGCGGACCACGCCGCTGCGCGTGGACGCCCAGCGCAATCTGGAGCACGTGCTGCGTGCGGCGCGCGAGGTCTTCGGCGAGCTGGGTTACGGCGCGCCGATGGAGGACGTCGCGCGGCGCGCGCGGGTCGGTGTGGGCACGGTGTACCGGCGGTTCCCGAGCAAGGACGTCCTGGTGCGGCGGATAGCCGAGGAGGAGACCTCCCGGCTGACCGACCAGGCGCGTGCGGCACTCGGCCAGGAGGACGAGCCGTGGTCGGCGCTGTCGCGCTTTTTGCGCACGTCGGTGGCGTCGGGCGCCGGGCGGCTGCTGCCGCCGCAGGTGCTGCGCGTCTCGGTCGGGGAGGACCGGACCGGCGGTGCGCGGGTGCCGCAGCAGCGGACCCAGCCCGCCGAGCTGCGGCTGGTGCCGGAGGAGCCGGTGGCGGTCGCCTCGGTCCCCGCGCCGGAGGACGACACCGGGGCGTCGGCGCTGCTGGAGGTCGTCGGGCAGCTCGTGGAGCGGGCCCGGGCGGCGGGTGAGCTGCGGGCGGACGTGTCCGTGTCGGACGTCCTGCTGGTGATCGCGACGGCCGCGCCCTCGCTGCCGGACGCGGCCCAGCAGCAGGCGGCGTCGGCACGGCTGCTGGACATCCTGCTGGAGGGTTTGCGGTCGCGTCCGGCGTGAGCGGCTTCGGACCGTGACTTGCCGGAGGGCCTGGCCGACATGTTCGGGCCGGGCCCTCCGGCCTTTCGGCCCTCTGGGCAGGGGGCAGACGGGCAGACGGGCACGCGAGCAGACGGGCAGGGGGCAGGATCGCGACGGCTGCGGGCGGAGACGTTTCGCCGGGGGCAGGGTGATCGCGTCCGAGCGCCTGGCTCTTGGACGAGTCCGGTAGCGCTCGTTCGACCACCGGCGCCCGATCGACCACCGGCCCTCGCTCGGCCTCCAGCCCCGGAGCGAAGGGGAAGCCTCCCTCGGAGCGAGGAGGAACCCTTCCCCGGACGGGCGGTGGCCAGTACTCGCGTGCGGGAAAACCCCACGGACGAGTGACGGTCCGAACTCCGGGGTTCCGGCCGGGAGCCGCTGTGGCACGCTGACCCGGTGGTCAGGACGGGTACGGCGGCTGGCAGGGGCGTTCCGCGATGAGCGTTGACGGGCGGGACGAGTCGAACGGCACCGGAAGCGGCGGGGATGCCACGGCCGACGGCCCGGTTCCCCCGCAGGTACCCAACCAGGGCAGGCGAGGAAGCGTTCCTGCCGACACACGTTCCGCCGAGGAGTCGGTCCCGGCCCAGCGCGACCGGCGCGAGGACGGGGTGCTGCCGCCGCGCGATGTGCCGCCGTCCGACGCCGACCTCATCGACCGGATGCGCGCGGGCGACGACACGGCGTACGAGGAGCTGTACCGGCGCCACGCCCAGGCCGTGCGCCGGTACGCCCGCACCTGCTGCCGGGACGCCCACACCGCGGACGACCTGACCGCCGAGGTCTTCGCCCGCATGCTCCAGGCCGTCCGCGGCGGCTCCGGACCCACCCACGCGGTCCGCGCCTACCTGCTCACCTCGGTCCGGCGCGTCGCCGCCTCCTGGACGCGGTCGGCGCGGCGCGAGCAACTGGTCGACGACTTCGCCGCGTTCGCCGCCCAGTCCGCACGCGGCCGGGACGCGTCCGAGGACGACACGCTCGACCTGGGCGCGGACGTACGGGCCATGCACGAGGCCGAGCAGTCCATGGCCATGCGCGCGTTCCGGTCGCTGCCCGAGCGCTGGCAGGCCGTGCTCTGGCACACCGAGGTCGAGGACGAGTCCCCCAGCGAGGTCGCCACGCTCTTCGGTCTGGACGCCAACGGCACGCGCGTGCTGGCCAGCCGTGCCCGTGAGGGCCTCAAGCAGGCCTACCTCCAGGCCCACGTCAGCGCCACGCTCACCGCCGACGAGGAGTGCGCGCGCTACGCCGACCAGCTCGGCACCTACGCCCGCGGCCGGCTGCGCACCCGGGCCGAGCGGGGGCTGCGCAAGCACCTGGAGGAGTGCGCCAAGTGCCGCCTGGCCGCGGGCCAGATCGCGGAGGTGGCCGGCGGCATCCCGGCCGTCGTACCGGTGGCCGTCATCGGCTGGTTCGGGGCCGCCGGATACGCCAAGGCGGCCGGGCTCATCGCCGGGGGTACCGGTGCGGGAGCCGCCGGAGCCGCGGGGGCGGCCGCGGCGGCGGGTGGTTCGTCCGGGGCGTCGGGGGCCGGTGCGTCCGGCGGGGCGGCAGGCGGCTCCTCCGGCGGGGCCGGTGGCGGCGCGGCGGCCGCCGAAGGGATCGGCGCGCCGGTCAAGGCCGGTATCGCGGCCGGTGTGGTGGCCGTCGGGGTCGTGGCCGCGGTGGTGATGGCCCTGGCCGGCAACGACGAGCCCGGCGAGGAGGCGCGAACGGCGCCGTCGCCCGCTCCCCCCTCGTCCGTGGTGCGGCCCGGCGAACCCGCACCCGCACCGCCGCGCCGGGAGCCCGGGCCGCGTCCGCCCGCCCTCGCCCCCGTGGGCGCCGAGACGCCCGCCCCGGCACCGAACTCAGGCGCTGCCCCCGCCCCGGACGTGTCCCGGACGCCGGCCGCACGGCCCACCCGGCCGCCCACGAGCCCGAGCCCGGCACCCCCGGCATCCCCGGCGCCGCCCACCCCCACCCCGACGCCCACCCCCGAGCCGCCCCCGCCACCGCCTCCGCCCGCCCCGGCCGTGTACCAGTGGAGCGACCTGTCGTACGACGTCACCGGCGACGGCACCGGGCCCGAGATGCGGATCGGTTCGAGCAGCTGGGTCTGGAAGCGGTCCGGCCTGTCGGTCGGCGACCGGCGCTACGCGCACGGCGTCACCGTGCACGGCAGCTCCTCCGTCACCATCGACCTGAACCGCTCCTGCTCCGCGTACGACGCGCTCGCCGGTGTGGACGACATGACGCTGAGGCACGGCAAGCTGTACTTCTCCGTCTACGCCGACGGCGTCCGGCTCTGGCGGTCGGGGCTGGTCGAGAGCGGTGACCCGGCCGTCCCCGTCCACGTGGACCTCACCGGCCGCAGCACCGTCCGGCTGGTGGTGGAGCCGCGCGGCGCCCTGGACGGCCTGACCCTGGCGGACTGGGCGGAGTCGAAATTCACCTGCCGCTAGCGCCGGCGGCGTACGCGCGGATGGCCTCCCCCAGCTCGCGCAGGACGTCCTGAGCCGTGAGGGCCGCGCCCGAGGCCCGCTCCGCCGCGCACCGTGCGGCGCCCAGCGCGGCGCGGGCGGCGGCCTCCGTGCGTTCCGCGTGGGCGCGTTCCGGCACGGGGCGGGGGCGGCCGGAGCGCCAGTGGTCGCCGGTGCCGAGCAGCCGGGCCGCGCGCGGGAAGTCGCCGAGGCCGGCCAGCAGGACGGCCGCCGCGTCCACCACACCGGCCCGGACGGCGTCGGAGCACCGCTTGTCCACGGCCTCGCGCAGCGCCTCGGCCAGCTTGGCCAGCGCGGGCTCCGGCCCGGACTCGTCCGCGATGATCATGGCGTCGACCAGGTGCAGCATGACCACGAACTGGGGCGGCGGTGTCCCCAGCAGGGTCTCCGCCCGCGCCTCCTCGCACAGGGTGCGCGCCAGTGCGGTGTGTCCGCCCTCGTTCTCCATCTGCGCGCTCAGCAGCCGCACGAACGCCTTGGAGTCGGCCACGCCGTACCGCTCGGCCGCGGCGTTCGCCTCGTCCAGGGCCTTCGCCGCGGCCGGCCGGTCCCCCGCCCGGTAGGCGATCTCGGCGAGCCGGGCCTTGAGGAACGGCGCCTCGGCGAACGCGCCGACCTCGTAGGCCAACCGCAGGGCCTCCTGGTACTCGCCCTCCGCCTCCTCGAAACGGCCGCGCGCCATGGCCGCCTCGCCGGCCGCACCGCACACCTGGGCCCGCAGCCAGCGGTCACCGACGCGGCGGCTGAGGACGCGCAGCTCCGCGAGGTCGTCGTCGACGCCCTCCAGGTCACCGGGGGCGTCGACGACCATGTGCGTACGGAACATCAGGGCGACGGCGAGCTCCCAGTCGCCGCCGTGGGCACGGCAGGTGGCGACGGCGGCGTCCATGACGGCCCGGGAGGTGCGCTGCACGTCCATGTGGGCGGAGATGATCGGGCAGATCAGCCCCGGGATCCGGGCCGCGTGGGGACCGCCGTCCGAGAAGTGGTCCCACACCCGCTCCGGGTACGCCCGCCGCTCCTCGAAGTAGGTGTTCATGGGTGTGGTCTCGGTCAGGTAGAACAGGTGCAGCATCCGCACGTCCATGCGCACGGCGTGCAGCGGATGGCCCGCCTCCCCCTCCGGCGCGGTGAGGAAGTGGTCGACGGGGTCGGGCAGCCCGGGCCCGCCCCTGGACGAGGGATCGGCGCCGGTGTCGAGCGCGACGCCCAGCGCCAGGATGCGCTCGAGCCACTCCAGGCCTTCATGGCGGTAGTTGCGCAGCCACCAGAACCAGCCCATGGCCAGGGCGAGGGCGGCGGCCTCCTCCTCGTCGCCGGCCGTCAGGGCCCGGTCGAGGGCGGCGCGGATGTTGTCCAGCTCGGTCTCCAGGCGGGCGATCCACGGCAGTTGGGCGGCGGAGCGCAGCAGCGGGTCGGCGCGTTCGACGAGGGCGCGCGCCCACGCGCGGTGCCGGAGCTCGGCCGCGGCGCGCAGGTGCGGCGCCTCGGCCGCGCGCTCGACGGCGTACTCGTGGATGGTCTCCAGCATCCGGTAGCGCATGCCGGCGGAGGCGTCGTCCTGCGCCGGGGTGGCCACGACGAGGGACTTGTCGACGAGGGCCCCGAGCAGTTCCGCTACGGGCCCGCCGCCGCACACGGCTTCCGCCGCCGCGAGGTCCCAGCCGCCGGTGAAGACGGACATCTCGCACAGCGCCGTGCGCTCGGCCTCGTCGAGCAGGTCCCACGACCAGTCGACGACGGCGCGCAGGGTCTGCTGGCGGGGCAGGACGGTACGGCTATTGGAGGTGAGGAGGCGGAAGCGGTCGTCGAGGCGGTCGGCGATCTGGCGGGGTGTGAGCAGCCGGAGCCGGGCGGCCGCCAGTTCGATGGCGAGCGGCAGCCCGTCCAGCCGCCGGCAGATCTCCGCCACCGCCCGCTCGTCGCGGAGCACGTCCGGCGCGTCGGGCCGGACGGCGGCGGCGCGCTCCGCGAACAGCCGGCGGGCCTGGTCCGGTCGCAGGGGCTCGACCGGGCGCACCACCTCGCCGGGCACGCCGAGGGGTTCCCGGCTGGTGGCGAGGATCCTCAGACCCGGGCAGCGGGTCAGCAGGGTCTCGGCGAGGTGGGCGGCCGCGCCGATGACGTGCTCGCAGTTGTCGAGGATCAGCAGGAGGTCGCGTCGGGCGCAGTACTCCACGAGCAGGGCGACGGGGTCGTCCTTGAGGGCCGTGAGTTCGCTGGTCATCAGCACGGTCTCGCGCAGGCCGAGCGCGCTGACCACGGCTCCCGGCACCGCCTCGGGCCGGTCGAGCGGGGCGAGCTCGACGAGCCACGCCTGCGGCAGCCCGGCGGCGGCCTCCTCGGCCAGACGGGTCTTGCCGGAGCCGCCCGGCCCGGTGAGGGTGACGAGCCGGGCCCCGCGCACATCGGAACGGAGGGCGTCGATCTCGGGTTCCCGCCCGACGAACGACGTCAGCCGGGGCCGGAGGTTGCCGAGACGCTCGGGGTCCGGCCGGGGTGTCGCGTCCTGCCCGCCCCCGGCGAGCAACTCGGCGTGCAGGGCCCGCAACCGCGGCCCCGGGTCGGTGCCGAGGCCGTCGGCCAGAGCGTGGCGGGCGGTCTCGTAGGCGGCGAGGGCATCGGCCGCACGCCCGGCGTCGCGCAGGGCGCGGATCAACAGGGCGTGCAGCGGTTCGTCGTACGGGTGTACGGCCGTGAGTTCGCGCAGTTCCGGTACGACGTCCTGGGCGCGGCCCAGCCGGAGACGGGCCTCGGCCCTGGCCCGGGTCGCCTCCAGCCGGGCCGCTTCCGGGCGAGCCGCGGCGGAACGGTCGGGGAGGTCGGCGAGGGCGGGGCCGTGCCAGAGGGCGAGGGCGTCGTCGAGGAGCCGTTCCGCGCGGGCGGGGTCGTCGGCGGCGAGGGCGTCCGTGCCGTGGCGGAGGAGCCGTTCGAAGACGAAGAGGTCGATGTCGTCGCGCGCGGCCGCGAGCCGGTATCCGCCGGGCTCCAGGGTCACGGCGTCCTTGCCGAGTGCCCGGCGGAGCCGGCCGACCAGGGCCTGGAGGGCGGCGGGGGCGTCCTGGGGCGGATCGTCGGCCCAGACCTCGTCGATCAGGGTCCGCGGTGGCGTGACGCGCCCGGGGCGCAGGGCGAGGGCGGTGAGCAGGGCGCGCAGGCGGGGGCCGCCGACGGGTACGACGGTGCCGTCCTCGTCCGCTGCCGTGGTGACGCCCAGGATTCTGTACCGCACGGGGTCATTGTCGCTGGGGTTCGTGTGAGGGCCCGGTTTTTTTCCGGGGCATCACCGGGCGGAGCACCCAAGTCCGCAGCTGTGTCGGACCGACCGCCCGCAGCCAGGGCCCCACCGCGGCGCAAGCCGAGACGCGCCCGCACCCGCCGACGCGCGGAAGGGGCCGTGCCGGGGGGGTGTCCGCCCGCAGCTGTGGGCGCGTGCAACGAACAGTCAGTCGGCGCCCAACCCCATCGCGCCGTTCCGAGGACGGACACCCCCCGGCGCGGCCCCTGCCCACCACCGGCGAGAAGGCGCGACCACACGCTCCGGCGGGGACTCGGGGCGGGAATTCACGGGGCAGGGACTCGGGGCAGAACGGACCGCTACCCCCGCCGGCCCCCGGCCGCCCCCGCCCCCAACGCCCCCCGCTGCGGCGCGATCCCCGCCGGTACCGCTCGCTGGCGAGCCGGCGTGCCCGTCCAGCACGTGCCGCGGCGGGCCAGCAGCCGGCGCAGCCACAGTTCCAGGGAGACGAGGTCCGCGAGCCCGTCCAGGGGCAGCGGCTCACCCGCCGCCGCGCCGCGCAGCGCCTTGCGGACCACCCGCGCCTCGACCAGCCCGGCCTCCGCAAGCAGCGGGGTGTCGAACAGCGCGACCAGCGAATCCGCCGCCACCCGCAACCCCGTACGCGCCACCGCGGTCGCCGTCGCCTGGCTGGGCGCGCCCCACCCGGCCGGCAGCTCCCGTACCCCGGCCCCCTCCAGCACCGTACGCAGCACCGCCGCCCGCGCCCCCGGCCGTACCCGCAGCGCCTCCGGCAGCGCCCGCGCCGCCCGCACCACCTGGTTGTCGAGGAACGGCGCGTGCAGCCGCTGGAAGCGGATCTCCGCGGCCTGCTCCAGCACCCGCAGGTCCGCCGCGTGCCGGGCCAGCGCCGCCCGCGCACGGAAGTCGCCCGGCCGCTGCCCGGGCCCGACCAGTTCCGACCGATGGGTCGACGCCTGAAGGCGAACCGATACTTCAGCGAGCGCCTCACCGGTCAGCCAGCGCGCCGCCGGCCCGGGTCTGCCCCAGCTCAGCGCCGCGAGGGAGGCGTCCACCGCCCCGCCGGGCGCGTCGAGCCCGTCGTCCGACCGGAGATCGAGGAGACGCTCGGCGAGGGACGCCAGACCCGACCGGTACGGCGTACGGGACAGCCGCCGCGCCGCCGCGTACACGCGCGCGGGGACGAGCACCGACCCCTCCGCCTTGGCCAGCGCCGCGACCGGCCGCACGAGATGCCGCCGCCGGCGGTCCATCAGCAGGTCGGCCAGGCGCGCGGGGTGCGCGTCCAGCACCTGCCGAGCCCCGTACCCGGTGAAGTGGTCAGCGCTGCCCGCCGCCAGCCGGGCCCGGTGCCGCGCCGCCGTCACCAGGCACGCCCCGGGTTCGTCCGTGAGGGGACCGTCGAGGTCGGCGTACGGCAGGGTCTCCTCGCCGCCCGTCACGACCACGTGGTGCAGCCGCGGGTTCGCCGCCAGCGCCCCGGCCCGTTCCAGTTCGGCCTCCCGCCCGCCGACGGCCAGGTCGTTGAAGGTGACCGCCAGCAGGCGCTCACCCGCGCCCGTGCCGTGCCCGAGCACCGTGCCCGGCATCCCGGGCAGCCCCGCGGCCAGCAGCGCCAGCGTCCCCGAGGCAGGGCCGCCGGACAGGTCGGCCCCGATGCCCGGCACCGGCATCCCGCGCGCGGCGCGCCGTTCGGCGGGCCCCATGCCGGGCACGGGCCCGGGGTCGATGTCCGCCCCGGGGACGTGCCGCGGGGCGGACAGCCGCGTCCGTACGGCCTCCACGAGCGCGTCGCGCACGGCGTCGACCGCGCTGTCGGGATCTGCCGGAGGGGCGGCGACCGCGAGCGAGGCGACCGGCTCGTACCCGGCGATCTCCCGCGCACCGGCGCGCAGGATCAGCGCGTGCCCCGGCGGAATCCGCTTCACGCCGTCGTACGGCGTCGAGTCGTGGAGCGCGGCGGGCACGTCAGGGGCGGCCAGCAGCGCGGCGAGGTGCCCGAAGTCGAGGTTGGCCTCGATGAGGTCGGCCAGTGGCAGGGCGGCCGTCGCGTAGGCCGTGCCGCCGGCCCAGGGCGTGTAGAACACCGGCCGCGCGCCCGCGAGATCACCGCAGACGGTGATCCTCCTGCCGACCTGCACGATCGCGGTGTAGCTGCCCGGCCAGGCGGTCAGATGCCGAAGTGCCCCGCCGCGCGCGGCGAACAGCGCGACGCGCAACTGCTCGTCGGTGGCGCCGCAGATGCCGAGCACGGCGATGCGCGTGCGCTCGTCGGCCCTCACGACCCGCACCTCGTCGGGCCGCCAGTCGCCCACGGCCCACAGCGGATCGGGGTCGCCCCACAGCAGTTGGGACCCCACCGGGTGCAGGGTCTCACCGTCGTGCCCGGTGGCCCCCGCCGAACCGGCAGCGACGGCTCCCGCGGCGGTGCTGCTCCATCCCACCAACCACCGCATCGCCGCCTCCACAGACTGTGGACAACCAGTGCACCGTACGAACCGGTTCACCATGCTGCCATGAAGGAAGCGCTCCAGCGGGTGCCCGCGCCGCTCGCGCTCCGCCGAACGCGCCCCGGCGGAGCCGCCGACCCCCCGGGGTGAGCCCCGAACTCCCGTACGTGGCAAGGCGGCACGGCCGCCCGGGGTCGCCCCCCGGGGGCGACGAGGAAACCCGAACAAACAGAAAGAGAAAGGAAAAGGAGAAGGACTCGACCGCGACACCGCTACGCGACCATCCGGCCATGGGGCAAGGCATACGAGCGACACGTCACCGGTACGACTGCGACGCGAATGCGCCCCCGTTACGCGCCCCGAACACGCCCAACGCGCCCTCAACTGCCGTGGTCGGAGCCTCGAAAGCCCTCGCTTACCGGGGTGGGTTTTCAGCCAAATCGCCGATACGCACACAGCGTCGAACACGCTCCGTACAGGCTCGGCACCGCGTCACCCGGTCGCGCGGTCCGGGAGACGGAGCACGCCTCCCGGACCGTTCCGCCGCCCGCGGGGATGAAGGCGGCGGTGTCCCCCAGCCCACTGGATCCAGTACAGCGGGCCGACCCACGCACGGACCATGGAACCGCTCCCGCGATGGCCGGAGAAAGGCGCACGGCCGGGCGCACGGCCACACAACGGGAGCACGCCGCAACTGCCCGTATCTGACCCGCACTTCAGTACGGACCACAATCCCGCCAACCGGAAGAATGCCCCTTAACGCTTGGGATGCGGCGAACTACGCTGGGTTTACGAATGCCGCACGGTTATGCCAGCGCGGCAGCCGTCTGTGTCGAGGGGTGGCGCATGTCCAGGGAGCAACGCGGGCCGAACGAAAAACTCGGCGCCGTTCTCGCCCTCGCGGGAATCAGCAACGCAGGCCTCGCGCGGCGCGTCAACGATCTTGGCGCACAGCGGGGACTGACACTTCGCTACGACAAGACGTCGGTGGCGCGCTGGGTGTCGAAGGGCATGGTGCCCCAGGGTGCGGCCCCGCACCTCATCGCCGCCGCCATCGGCCAGAAGCTCGGCCGCCCGGTCCCACTTCACGAGATCGGCCTGGCGGACGCGGACCCCGCGCCCGAGGTCGGCCTCGCCTTCCCGCGCGACGTCGGCCAGGCGGTGAAGTCCGCGACGGAGCTGTACCGCCTCGACCTCGCCGGCCGCCGCGCCGGCGCCGGCGGCATCTGGCAGTCGCTCGCCGGATCGTTCGCGGTGAGCGCGTACGCGACGCCCGCCTCGCGGTGGCTGATAACCCCGGCCGACAGTTCGGTCGCGCGTGACGTGGGCCCCGGCGAGGGCTCCGGCGCACCGCTCAAAGTCGGCCACAGCGATGTGCAGAAGCTGCGGGAGGCCGCCGAGGACGCGCGGCGCTGGGACTCCAAGTACGGCGGCGGCGACTGGCGTTCGTCCATGGTCCCCGAGTGCTTGAGGGTGGAGGCCGCCCCTCTCCTCCTCGGCTCCTACTCCGACGAGGTCGGCCGGGCCCTGTTCGGCGCCTCCGCCGAACTCACCCGCCTCGCCGGCTGGATGGCCTTCGACACGGGCCAGCAGGAAGCGGCCCAGCGCTACTACATCCAGGCCCTGCGCCTGGCCCGGGCGGCGGCCGACGTCCCCCTCGGGGGCTACGTGCTGGCCTCCATGTCCCTCCAGGCCACCTACCGCGGCTTCGGCGACGAGGGCGTGGACCTCGCCCAGGCCGCCCTGGAGCGCAACCGCGGCCTGGCCACGGCCCGCACCATGAGCTTCTTCCGCCTCGTCGAGGCCCGGGCACACGCGCGTGCGGGCGACGCCCAGGCCGCCGGCGCGGCCCTGAAGGCGGCCGAGAGCTGGCTGGAACGGGCCCGCCCCGGCGACAACGACCCGAGCTGGCTCGGCTTCTACTCCTACGACCGCTTCTGCGCCGACGCGGCCGAGTGCTACCGCGACCTCAAGGCGCCCCGCCAGGTCCGCCGCTTCACCGAGCAGGCGCTGTCGAAGCCGACGGAGGAGTTCGTGCGCTCGCACGGCCTGCGCCTGGTCGTCTCCGCGGTCGCCGAACTGGAGTCGGGCAACCTGGACGCGGCGTGCGAGCAGGGGGTGCGGGCGGTGGAGGTCGCCGGGCGCATCTCGTCGGCCCGCACGACGGAGTACGTGAAGGACCTCCTGCACCGTCTGGAGCCGTACGGCGACGAGCCCCGGGTGGTCGAGCTCCGCGAGCGCGCCCGGCCGCTGCTGATGACCCCCGCCTAGGCGCCCGCGCGGTGCCGCCGTCTCCGCGTTTGAGGGCACTGTCAGTGGCGCAGTGCACTATCGAGGTGGGAGGTGGTGCCGGTGGGGCTCGCACACGACGCTGACGTGCTGGTGATCGGCGGCGGGATCGTCGGCCTGTCGACGGCGTACGCCATCACACGCGCCGCACCGGGCACCCGGGTCACGGTCCTGGAGAAGGAACCCGGCCCCGCCCGGCACCAGACGGGCCGCAACAGCGGCGTCATCCACAGCGGCGTCTACTACCGCCCCGGCTCCCTCAAGGCGCGCTACGCGGTGCGCGGGGCGGCCGAGATGGTCAAGTTCTGCGCCGAGTACGGCATCCCCCACGCCGTCACCGGCAAGCTGATCGTCGCCACCGACCGGGCGGAGCTCCCCCGCCTGCACGCACTGGTGCAGCGCGGCCGGGAGAACGGCATCCCGGTGCGCGAGCTGGGCGCGTCCCAGATCCCGCAGTACGAGCCGGAGGTGCGCGGCCTGGCCGCGATACACGTCGGCACGACGGGCGTCTGCGACTTCGTCGCGGTCGCGCGCCAGCTGGCCCACGGCTCGGGCGCGGAGATCCGCTACGGCACGAGAGTGGTCCGCGTGGACCGCCGGCCCGAGCGGGGAGTCGCCGTGCTCACCGCCGCGGGCGACATCGTCCGCGGCCGTGTCCTGGTCAACTGCGCCGGGCTGTACTGCGACGAGATCGCCCGGCTCACCGGGGACGACCCGGACGTCCGGATCGTGCCGTTCCGGGGCGAGTACTACGAGCTGGCCCGGCCGGAGCTGGTGCGGGGACTGGTCTATCCCGTGCCCGATCCGGCGTTCCCCTTCCTCGGGGTGCATCTCACCCGGGGCATCGACGGCGGAGTCCACGTCGGACCCAACGCGGTACCGGCGCTGGCCCGCGAGGGCTACGGCCGCGCCACGGTCCGCCCCGCCGAGCTGGCCTCGACCCTGGCCTGGCCGGGCTCCTGGCGGATCGCCCGGCGGCACTGGCGGTACGGGGCGGGGGAGCTGCGGCGGTCCCTGTCCAAGGGGGCGTTCACGGAGGCGGTGCGCCGGCTGCTGCCCGGGGTCTGCGAGGACGACCTGGTACCGACGGCGGCGGGCGTGCGCGCACAGGCCGTCCTGCGGGACGGCACGCTGGTCGACGACTTCCTCATCCGCGAGGGCCCTCGAACGGTCCACGTCCTGAACGCACCGTCCCCCGCGGCCACGGCGTCCCTGCCGATCGGCAGGGAGGTGGCCCGCAGGGCGTTGAGCGCGCTGTGAGTGTCTCGCGCCGCCGGTGCCCGGACGTGACCTCACACCACTCGGCGCGAGTACCGCTGCGCCCACCCGTGCCGCCCCAGCGGCACGACTGCCCGCAGCCAGGGCGGGCCCGTCGCCCGCGGCGGCGAGCTGCTTGCGGCGGCCCAGACGGCCCCGCACCCGCCGGACGACGCAAGGGGCCGTGCCGGGGGGTGTCCGCCCGCAGCGGTTGGCGCGTCAACGCCAGTCAGTCGGTGAAAAG
>NZ_JAPSKN010000114.1 GCF_031181705.1 Streptomyces sp. | reverse complement strand
CCCGCGCATATTTTCATGCAAGCACGCTTGATTGTTTCCGGGCTCGCTGCCATGCTCCTCAGCACGCCGCACCGCCCCGCACACCGCCGTCACACCGCCGTGCCCCGAGGGGAGCGCACCGTGTCCGATTCGACGTCCGTGCTCGACGATCTGCGCGAGGAGAGCGAGGAGCTCGACCGCCTCGTGGCCGGTGCGGACGCGCGACGCTGGGCGCTGCCGACCCCCGCGCCCGGCTGGACCGTGGCCCACCAGATCGCCCACCTGGCCTGGACCGACCGCTCGGCCCTGCTCGCGGTCACGGACGCCGACGGCTTCCACGTCCTGGTCGAGAAGGCCCTCGCGGCGCCGGGCTCGTTCGTCGACGAGGGTGCCGAGGAGGGCGCCGTACTCCCGCCCGACGGCCTGCTGGTCCGCTGGCGCGAGGGCCGCACGGCGCTGGAGGAGGCCCTGCGCGCCGCACCGCCCCAGGCGCGCTTCCCCTGGTACGGGCCGCCCATGTCGGCCGCGTCCATGGCGACGGCCCGCCTCATGGAGACCTGGGCCCACGGGCAGGACGTCGCCGACGCCCTGGGTGTGGTGCGCCCACCCACCGACCGGCTGCGGCATGTGGCCTGGCTCGGGGTGCGCACCCGCGACTTCGCCTTCGGCGTGCACGGGCTGACTCCGCCCGGCGACCCCTTCCGCGTCGAACTCCGGGCGCCCTCCGGTGCCGTGTGGACGTACGGCCCCGACGACGCCGGGCAGCGCGTCACCGGTCCCGCCCTCGACTTCTGCCTCCTGGTCACCCAGCGCGCCCACCGCGACGATCTGGCCCTGCGCGCCGACGGCCCCGACGCCGACCGCTGGCTGGACATCGCGCAGGCCTTCGCGGGACCGCCGGGAAGCGGCCGCCCGCGGAGGGGAGCCGCCTCGTGACGACCTCGCGCGGCGGAACGGCGGGCATACCGGCCTCTCCCACGGGCGCGGAGGGCCACCGCGTGCGCCCCCTGCGCATCGGCAACGCCTCCGGCTTCTACGGCGACCGTTTCGACGCCATGCGCGAGATGCTCACCGGCGGCGAACTCGACGTCCTCACCGGCGACTACCTCGCCGAACTGACCATGCTCATCCTCGGCCGGGACCGGCTCAGGGACCCGGGCGCCGGATACGCCCGCACCTTCCTGCGGCAGCTGGAGGAGTGCCTCGGCCTCGCCCACGAGCGCGGCGTCCGGATCGTCACCAACGCGGGCGGGCTCAACCCGGCCGGACTCGCCGACGCCGTACGGGCGTTGGCGGACCGGCTCGGCATCCCCCTGCGCGTCGCCCATGTCGTGGGCGACGACCTCACCGCCGCCCACCCCGGGAGCCTCGCCGCCCACGCCTACCTCGGCGGCTTCGGCATCGCGGCCTGTCTGCGCGCGGGCGCCGACCTCGTGGTGACCGGGCGCGTGACGGACGCGGCCCTGGCCACCGGCCCCGCCGCCGCCCACTTCGGCTGGACACCGGCGCACCACGACCGGCTCGCGGGGGCCGTCGTCGCCGGGCACGTCCTGGAGTGCGGGGCGCAGGTCACCGGCGGCAACTACGCCTTCTTCCGGGACGGCGACGCCCGCCGCCCCGGCTTCCCGCTCGCCGAGCTGCACGACGACGGGAGCTGCGTGATCACCAAGCACCCCGGAACCGGCGGTTTCGTCGACGTCGGCACGGTCACCGCCCAGTTGCTCTACGAGACGGCCGGTGCCCGGTACGCCGGGCCGGACGTCACCGCCCGGCTGGACACCGTGCGGCTCGCCCAGGACGGGCCGGACCGGGTGCGGATCGAGGGCGTGCGCGGGGAGGCGCCCCCGCCCGCCCTCAAGGTCGGGCTCAACCGGCTCGGCGGCTTCCGCAACGAGGTCGTCTTCGTGCTCACCGGTCTCGACATCGAGGCCAAGGCCGCCCTGGTGCGCGACCAGATGGAGCCCGTCCTGCGCGAGGTCGCCGAGGTGCGGTGGGAGTTGGCCCGCACCGACCGGCCCGACGCCGACACCGAGGAGAGTGCCAGCGCGCTGCTGCGGCTCGTCGTACGGGACCCGGACCAGCGGGCCGTGGGGCGGGCGCTGAGCGGGGCCGCGGTGGAGCTGGCGCTGGCGAGCTACCCCGGCTTCCATGTGCTGGCACCACCGGGAAAGGGCGCGCCCTATGGGGTGTTCGAGGCTGTGTACGTCCCCCATGGTGACGTCGACCATGTGGCCGTCCTCCACGACGGACGCCGGGTCCCGGTGCCCCCACCCCACGACACCCGTGTGCTCGACGACGTCCCGGAGCCGCCCCTGCCGGAGCCGCTGCCGCCCGGGCCGCGCCGCAGGGCCCCGCTCGGGCTGGTCGCGGGGGCCCGCAGCGGCGACAAGGGCGGCGACGCCAAC
Source organism: Streptomyces sp. (assembly GCF_031181705.1). Taxonomy (GTDB): domain Bacteria; phylum Actinomycetota; class Actinomycetes; order Streptomycetales; family Streptomycetaceae; genus Streptomyces. Next base: position 16,424 of record NZ_JAPSKN010000114.1, on the reverse strand, counting down.
GTCGGCGTCTGGACCCGCACGGACGACGCCTGGCGGTGGCTGGCGCACGAACTGACCGTCGAGCGGTTCCGGGAGCTGATCCCCGAGAGCCGCCCACTGAAGGTGACCCGGCACGTGCTGCCCCGCCTGCGCGCCCTGAACTTCGTGGTCGAGGGGATCCTCGGCCAGGGCGTCGCCGCCCAGCACCGCTTCGACCCGCAGGCCAAGGCGCTCGGCGAATGGCTGCGCTCCCGCCACCTCGACCTACCGGAGGCCCTGCTGTGACCGTCCTGACCTCCGCGCTCGACACCACCGGCCCCGACTTCCGGGCCAACCGCGAGGCGATGCTCGCCAGGCTCGCCGAGGTCGACGCCGAGCACGCCAAGGCCCTCGCGGGCGGCGGCGAGAAGTACGTCGCGCGGCACCGGGCGCGCGGCAAACTCCTCGCCCGCGAACGCGTCGAACTGCTCCTCGACCCCGACACGCCCTTCCTTGAGCTGTCCCCGCTGGCCGCCTGGGGCAGCGACTACACCGTCGGCGCGTCCCTGGTCACCGGCATCGGGGTCGTCGAGGGCGTCGAGTGCCTGATCACCGCCAACGACCCGACCGTGCGCGGCGGAGCGAGCAACCCGTGGTCCCTGAAGAAGGCCCTGCGCGCCAACGACGTCGCCCTCGCCAACCGGCTGCCGTGCATCAGCCTGGTGGAGTCCGGCGGCGCCGACCTGCCCTCCCAGAAGGAGATCTTCATCCCCGGGGGCGCCGTCTTCCGGGACCTCACCCGGCTGTCCGCCGCCGGCATCCCGACCGTCGCCGTCGTCTTCGGCAACTCCACGGCGGGCGGCGCCTACATCCCCGGCATGTCCGACCACGTGATCATGGTCAGGGAGCGGGCCAAGGTGTTCCTCGGCGGCCCGCCGCTGGTGAAGATGGCGACCGGCGAGGAGAGCGACGACGAGTCCCTGGGCGGCGCCGAGATGCACGCGCGCACCTCGGGTCTCGCCGACTACTTCGCCGTCGACGAGCACGACGCGCTGCGGCAGGCCCGGCGCGTGGTCGCCCGCCTCAACCACCGCAAGGCGTACGGCGATCCGGGCCCGGCCGAGCCGCCCAAGTACGACGCCGACGAGCTCCTCGGCATCGTCCCCGGCGATCTGAGAACCCCCTTCGACCCGCGCGAGGTCGTCGCCCGCGTGGTCGACGGCTCGGACTTCGACGAGTTCAAGCCGCTGTACGGGACGAGCCTGGTCACCGGCTGGGCCGCCCTGCACGGCTATCCGGTCGGCATCCTCGCCAACGCCCAAGGGGTGCTGTTCAGCGAGGAGTCGCAGAAGGCCGCCCAGTTCATCCAGCTCGCCAACCAGCGCGACATCCCGCTGGTCTTCCTGCACAACACGACCGGCTACATGGTCGGCAAGGAGTACGAGCAGGGCGGCATCATCAAGCACGGCGCGATGATGATCAACGCCGTCAGCAACAGCCGCGTCCCCCACCTGTCGGTCCTCATGGGCGCCTCCTACGGGGCCGGCCACTACGGCATGTGCGGCCGCGCCTACGACCCCCGCTTCCTCTTCGCCTGGCCCAGCGCCAAGTCGGCCGTCATGGGCCCGCAGCAGCTCGCGGGCGTGCTGTCGATCGTCGCCCGCCAGTCCGCCGCGGCCAAGGGACAGCCGTACGACGAGGAGGCCGACGCGGCGCTGCGCGCGATGGTCGAGCAGCAGATCGAGTCCGAGTCGCTGCCGATGTTCCTGTCCGGGCGGCTCTACGACGACGGCGTCATCGACCCGCGCGACACCCGCACCGTTCTCGGCCTGTGCCTGTCCGCGATCCACACCGCCCCCTACGAGGGCGCACGCGGCGGCTTCGGCGTCTTCCGGATGTGAGGAACCCTCAGTGATCACTTCTGTGCTGGTCGCCAACCGGGGCGAGATCGCCTGCCGGATCTTCCGCACCTGTCGCGAACTGGGCATCCGCACGGTCGCCGTGCACTCGGACGCCGACGCGAACGCCCTGCACGCGCGCGTGGCCGACGCGAGCGTCCGACTTCCGGGGGAGGCGCCCGCGGACACCTACCTGCGCGGCGACCTCATCGTGAAGGCCGCCGTCGCGGCCGGCGCGGACGCCGTGCACCCCGGCTACGGCTTCCTCTCCGAGAACGCGGACTTCGCCCGGGCCGTCCTGGACGCGGGGCTGACCTGGATCGGCCCGCCCCCGGCAGCCGTCGAGGCGATGGCGTCCAAGACGCGCGCCAAGCAGCTCCTGGGCATCGAGCCGCTCACCGAGGTCACCGAGACCGACCTGCCGGTGCTGGTGAAGGCCGCGGCGGGCGGTGGCGGCCGCGGCATGCGCGTCGTACGGCGCCTGGCCGACCTGGACGCCGAACTGGCCGCCGCGCGCGCGGAAGCGGTGAGCGCCTTCGGCGACGGCGAGGTCTTCGTCGAGCCGTACGTGGAGCGCGGCCGCCACGTCGAGGTGCAGATCCTCGCCGACACCCACGGCACCGTCTGGGCGCTCGGCACCCGCGACTGCTCCCTGCAGCGCCGCCACCAGAAGGTGATCGAGGAGGCGCCCGCCCCGGCCCTGCCCGCCGAACTCGACGCCGAGGTACGCGCATTGGCCGTACGGGCCGCACGGGCGGTCGACTACGTCGGCGCCGGCACGGTCGAGTTCCTCGTCGCCGGCGGCACGGCGCACTTCCTGGAGATGAACACCCGCCTGCAGGTCGAACACCCGGTGACCGAGGCCGTGTTCGGCATCGACCTGGTCGCGGAGCAGATCCGTGTCGCCGAGGGCCACCCCCTCCACCCCGAGCCGCCCCGCGCGCGGGGCCACGCCGTGGAGGCCCGCCTGTACGCCGAGGACCCCGCCCGCGACTGGGCCCCGCAGACGGGCACCCTGCACCGCCTGGCGGTCCCCGACTCGGTCCGCCTGGACACCGGTTACACGGACGGCGACACGATCGGCGTCCACTACGACCCCATGCTCGCCAAGGCCGTCGCCCACGCGCCCACCCGCGCGGAGGCCGTGCGCAAACTGGCCTCCGCCCTGGAACGGGCCGCGATCCACGGCCCCGTCACCAACCGTGACCTGCTGGTCCGCTCCCTGCGCCACCCGGAGTTCACCGCCGCCCGCATGGACACCGGCTTCTACGACCGCCACCTCGCGGAACTGACCGAGCCGGCCCCCGACCCGCACGCCCCGCTGGCCGCCGCCCTCGCCGACGCAGGCGCCCGCTCCCGCCCCGGCTTCGGCGGCTGGCGCAACGTCCCCTCACAGCCGCAGACCAAGCGCTACCTGATGGCGGGCGAGGAGCACGAGGTCCGCTACCGGCACACCCGGCACGGCCTGGAGGCGGACGGGGTGCGCGTGATGCACGCCGACGCGCGGCTGGTGATCCTCGAAGTGGACGGCGTGCAGCGCCGGTTCGAGGTCTCCCGCCACGGTGACCGGGTCTACGTCGGCACCACCGCCCTCACCGCCCTGCCCCGCTTCCCCGACCCCGCCACCCGGCACGTCCCCGGCTCCCTCCTGGCCCCCATGCCGGGCACGGTCGTCCGCGTCGCCGACGGCCTCACGGCGGGAGCACAGGTGAAGGCCGGCGAGCCCCTGCTCTGGCTGGAGGCGATGAAGATGCAGCACAAGATCACCGCACCGGTGACGGGAACGCTGACCGACCTGTGCGTCGCACCGGGGCAACAGGTCGAGCCGGGCGCGCTGCTGGCTGTGGTGAAGGAAGCCTTCTAGGGGCGCGGGGAACTGCGCGACAAGCCACATCCGGCCCGCACCGAAAGGACTCCCCATGGACACCGAAGCCCACAAAGCGCTCCGAGAGGCCGTCGCCGCCCTCGGCAAGCGCCACGGCCCCGGAAGCGGCCCCACCCAGCTCTGGTCAGACGCGGGCAAGCTCGGCTACCTCGGAGTCAACCTCCCCGAGGAGTACGGAGGCGGCGGGGGAGGAATCTCCGAACTCTCCATCGTCCTGGAGGAACTGGGGGCCGCCGGCTGCCCCCTCCTCATGCTGGTGGTCTCACCGGCCATCTGCGGCACGGTCATAGCCCGCTTCGGCACCGATGCCCAGAAGAGGGAGTGGCTGCCCGGCCTGTCCGACGGCACCCGCCTCATGGCCTTCGGCATCACCGAACCCGACGCCGGCTCCAACTCCCACCGCATCACCACCACCGCCCGCCGCGACCAGGACACCGGAGGCTGGATCCTCACCGGCCGCAAGGTCTTCGTCTCCGGCGTCGACATCGCGGACGCCACCCTGATCGTCGGCCGTACCGAGGACGCCCGCACCGGCCGCCTCAAGCCCAGCCTGTTCATCGTGGCGCGCGACACCCCCGGCTTCGGCCGCCGCCCCATCGACATGGAACTGCACGCCGCCGAGAAGCAGTTCGAGCTGGTCCTGGACGACGTACGGCTGCCCGCCGACGCGCTCGTCGGGGACGAGGACGCCGGCCTGCTCCAGCTGTTCGCCGGCCTCAACCCCGAGCGGATCATGACGGCCGCCTTCGCGATCGGCATGGGCCGGTACGCCCTCGGCAAGGCCGTCGCGTACGCCCGCGACCGCACCGTCTGGAACGCCCCCATCGGCGCCCACCAGGCCATCGCCCACCCCCTCGCCCAGGCGCACATCGACCTCGAACTGGCCCGCCTGATGATGCAGAAGGCCGCCGCCCTCTACGACGCCGGGGACGACGTGGGCGCCGGGGAGGCCGCCAACATGGCCAAGTACGCGGCCGGAGAGGCCTGTGTGAAGGCCGTCGACCAGGCTGTGCACACCCTCGGCGGCAACGGCCTGACCCGCGAGTACGGCCTGGCGCGGCTGGTAACGGCCGCGCGCGTGGCTCGTATCGCTCCGGTGAGCCGGGAGATGATTCTCAACTACGTCTCGCACCAGACCCTGGGCCTGCCCAAGTCGTACTGAGACGACCCGCGCCGCGAGGAGGAACCAGCCATGTTCCGCAGCGAGTACGCAGACGTCCCGCCCGTCGACCTCCCCATCCACGACGCCGTGCTGGCCCGGGCCGCCGAGTTCGGCGACATCCCGGCCCTGATCGACGGCACCGACGGCACCACCCTCTCGTACGAGCAGGTGGACCGGTTCCACCGGCGCGTCGCCGCCGCCCTCGCCGAGGCCGGGGTCCGCAAGGGCGACGTCCTCGCCCTGCACAGCCCCAACACCGTCGCCTTCCCGACCGCGTTCTACGCCGCCACGCGCGCGGGCGCCACCGTCACCACCGTGCACCCGCTCGCCACCGCCCAGGAGTTCGCCAAGCAGCTCACCGACTGCGCCGCCCGCTGGATCATCACCGTCTCACCGCTGCTCGACATCGCCCGCCGGGCCGCCGAACTCGCGGGCGGCGTGCGCGAGATCTTCGTGTGCGACAGCGCGACCGGCCACCGCTCCCTGATCGACATGCTGGCCACGACCGCCCCCGAGCCCCGGGTCGCCATCGACCCCGGTGAGGACGTCGCCGCCCTGCCGTACTCCTCCGGCACCACCGGCACGCCCAAGGGTGTGATGCTCACCCACCGGCAGATCGCCACCAACCTCGCCCAGCTCCACCCGGCCATCCCGGCCGGCCCGGGCGACCGCGTCCTGGCGGTGCTGCCCTTCTTCCACATCTACGGCCTCACGGCCCTGATGAACGCCCCGCTGCGCCAGGGCGCCACCGTCGTCGTCCTGCCCCGCTTCGACCTGGAACAGTTCCTCGCGGCGATCCAGAACCACCGCATCACCGCCCTCTACGTGGCCCCGCCCATCGTCCTGGCCCTCGCCAAGCACCCGGCCGTCACCCGGTACGACCTGTCGTCCCTGCGGTACATCGTCAGCGCCGCCGCGCCCCTGGACGCCCGCCTCGCCGCCGCCTGCTCCGCCCGCCTCGGTCTGCCGCCCGTCGGCCAGGCCTACGGCATGACCGAACTCTCGCCCGGCACCCACGTCGTCCCCCTGGACGCCATGCGCGACGCCCCGCCCGGCACCGTCGGCAAGCTCGTCGCCGGCACCGAGATGCGCATCGTCTCCCTCGACGACCCGGCCAGGGACCTGCCCGCGGGCGAGTCGGGCGAGATCCTCATCCGCGGCCCCCAGATCATGAAGGGCTACCTCGGCCGCCCCGACGCCACCGCCGCGATGATCGACACCGACGGCTGGCTGCACACCGGGGACGTCGGCCACGTCGACGGTGGGGGAGGCTGGCTGTTCGTCGTCGACCGGGTGAAGGAACTGATCAAGTACAAGGGCTTCCAGGTCGCCCCGGCCGAACTGGAGGCGCTCCTGCTCACCCACCCCGGGATCGCCGACGCCGCCGTCGTCGGCACCTACGACGACGACGGCAACGAGGTCCCGCACGCCCACGTCGTGCGCCAGCCGGCCGCCGCCGACCTCTCCGCCGGGGAGATCATGATGTACGTCGCCGAGCGCGTGGCCCCCTACAAGCGGATACGCCGGGTCACCTTCATCGACGGCGTCCCGCGGGCGGCCTCCGGCAAGATCCTCCGCCGACAGCTCCGGGAGAGCGCATGACCCTGATCGCCCGCACCCGCGCCCGGGCCGTCGAGACCCTCGCGCTCGACGCGCCGCAGCACCGCAACGCCCTGTCGGCGGCCCTGGCCGGCGAACTGGCCGACGCGCTCGCGGACGCCGGCGAGGACCCCGGCGTCCGCGCGGTCGTCCTCACCCACACCGGCTCCACCTTCAGCGCCGGCGCCGACCTGAAGGACCCGCCCGCCCCCGAGGCCCTGGTCGCCCTGCTGCGGCAGATCATCGAGCTGCCCAAGCCGGTCGTCGCCCGGGTCACCGGCCACGTCCGCGCGGGCGGCCTCGGCCTGCTGGCCGCCTGCGACATCGCGGTCGCCTCCACCACGGCCACCTTCGCCTTCACGGAGGTCCGCATCGGCGTCGCGCCCGCGATCATCTCCCTGCCGCTGCTGTCCCGCACCGACCCCCGCGCCCTGGCCCGCCACTACCTCACCGGCGAGCGCTTCGACGCCGCTCAGGCGACCGCGACGGGCCTGCTCACCGCCCACGCCGACGACGTCGACACGGCCCTGGCCCCGATCCTCGACGGTCTGCGCAAAGCCGCCCCCGACGCCCTGACCGAGACGAAACGGCTGCTCACGGCTAGGGTGCTGGAAGCCTTCGACCGGGACGCGGCCGACCTGACCGCGCTCTCGGCCCGGCTGTTCGCCTCCCCGCAGGCACGCGAGGGGATGACGGCCTTCCTCGAACGACGGGATCCGGCATGGGTGGTGTGAGCACGGCCGACCGTGCGGAGAGAGTCCCCAAGCAGGACCGCAGCCGGGCCACCCGGCAGCGGCTCCTGGAAGCCGCCGTGGCCTGCCTCGCCGAGCACGGCTGGGCCGGTTCCACCGTCTCCGTCGTCGCCGAACGGGCCGGCGTCTCGCGCGGCGCCGCCCAGCACCACTTCCCGACCCGTGAGGACCTCTTCACGGCGGCCGTGGAGTACGTCGCCGAGGAACGGTCCACCGCCCTGCGCGCGCTCTTCCCCGAGGGCGCGTCCGGGGACCGGCACGCCGTCGTCGCCGCCCTGGTCGACCTCTACACCGGCCCGCTGTTCCGCGCCGCCCTGCACCTGTGGGTCGCCGCCTCCAACGAGGAGCAGCTCCGCCCCCGCGTCACCGAGCTGGAATCCCGCGTCGGCCGCGAGACCCACCGCATAGCCGTCGACCTCCTCGCCGCCGACGAATCCGTCCCCGGCGTCCGCGAGACGGTCCAGGGCCTGCTCGACATGGCCCGCGGCCTGGGCCTCGCCAACCTCCTCACCGACGACGCGGCCCGCCGCGAACGGGTGGTCGCCCAGTGGGCGCGACTGCTGGACGAGGCTCTGGGCTGACCGCGGGGGACCGCTTCCAGACGATCGTCGACCCCGACGCGACGCCGGCGGACGCCGAGCCCCTCGCCCGTCGGGACGTGGAGTGGCTCACGGCGGAGGGCGTCGTCCTCGACGCGCGCACGCGGTGCGTCCCCGGGCCGTCCCTCGGGTATCCGCCCGGCCCCCACCGGGGCGGACCGTGACGGACGACTGGGACCACGAGCCCTGGGACGGCCTCGCCGTCCACACCCGCCGGACGGGCTTCACCAGCGGCGCGGACCCGCGCCTCAGGGGCTGAGCCGCTCCACCCGCCAGCTGCCGTCCGGCTGTTCCACGTACCTGAGCCGGTCGTGCAGCCGGTTCTCGCGGCCCTGCCAGAACTCCACCGTCTGCGGCGCCACCCGGAAGCCGCCCCAGTGCGGCGGCACGGGCACCTGCTCGCCCTCCGGGTAGCGGGCCGCCAGTTCGGCGTAGGCGCCGTCGATGTCGGCCCGGGTGGAGATCACCGAGGACTGGGCGCTGGCCCACGCCCCGAGCTGTGAGCCGTGCGGGCGGGTGCGGAAGTAGGCGGCCGTCTCGTCCCGGCCGGTGCGCCGCGCGACGCCCGTGACGATGACCTGGCGGGCCATGGGGTGCCAGGGGAACAGCAGGGAGACGTACGGGTTCGCCGCCAGGTCGCGGGCCTTGCGGGAGTCGTAGTTGGTGTAGAAGACGAAGCCCTGCTCGTCGAAGTGCTTCAGCAGGACCGTACGGGAGCTGGGCCGGCCCTCGGCGTCGGCGGTCGAGACGATCATGGCGTTCGGTTCGAAGAGCCCGCCGTCCGTCGCGGCCTGTGTGAACCAGCGCGCGAACTGCTCGACGGGCGTGGCGGCCAGCTCGTTCTCGGAGAGGCCCTCCGCCCGGTACTGCTTGCGCATCGAGGCCAGAGCGAAGGGGACGTCGTCGCGGTCGGTCACCCGGTCATCTTGCCGTACGGACGGTGTCCTTCGTCACTGCCTGGCACTGAGTGCCGCGAGCCCTCCCCAACCCTGGCACTCGGAGATATCGTTTCCGTGCCGTTGCGGTTGGGTGGCCGCCGACCGTACGGGGCATCACAGGGGCAGCCGGCCAGGACCGCGAGTCGCCGCGGACGACCGTGGATCCTCTGGACGGCCGCCCGCTTCGCCAGCTGACTGACACATGGTTCGTACGCCCCACCCCACAGCACACCGTCTGTCGCTTACCTCACGAGGAGCCGCCTGATGTCCGACTTCGTACCCGGACTCGAGGGAGTCGTCGCGTTCGAGACGGAGATCGCCGAACCGGATAAGGAGGGCGGCGCACTCCGGTACCGGGGCGTCGACATCGAGGACCTGGTCGGCCACGTCTCCTTCGGCAACGTCTGGGGCCTGCTCGTCGACGGTGCCTTCAATCCGGGTCTGCCCCCCGCCGAGCCGTTCCCCATCCCCGTCCACTCCGGCGACATCCGCGTCGACGTCCAGTCCGCGCTGGCGATGCTGGCACCGGTCTGGGGTCTCAGGCCGCTGCTCGACATCGACGCCGAAGAGGCCCGCGAGGACCTGGCCCGGGCGGCCGTCATGGCGTTGTCGTACGTGGCCCAGTCGGCCCGCGGGCAGGGCCTGCCCATGGTGCCGCAGCGGGAGATCGACAAGGCGCAGTCCGTCGTCGAGCGCTTCATGATCCGCTGGCGGGGCGAGCCCGACCCGAAGCACGTGGCGGCGGTGGACGCCTACTGGACGAGCGCCGCCGAGCACGGCATGAACGCCTCCACCTTCACGGCCCGGGTCATCGCCTCGACCGGCGCGGACGTCGCCGCCGCGCTGTCCGGCGCGGTGGGGGCCATGTCGGGCCCGCTGCACGGCGGTGCCCCGTCCCGGGTCCTGCACATGATCGAGGAGATCGAACGCACGGGCGACGCGGAGGCCTACGTCAAGCAGACCCTCGACAAGGGCGAGCGCCTCATGGGCTTCGGGCACCGCGTCTACCGCGCCGAGGACCCGAGGGCGAGGGTCCTGCGCCGCACGGCCCGCGAACTGGGCGCCCCCCGCTTCGAGGTCGCCGAGGCCCTGGAGAAGGCGGCCCTGGCGGAGCTCCACGCCCGCCGGCCCGACCGGGTCCTCGCCACCAACGTGGAGTTCTGGGCGGCCATCGTCCTGGACTTCGCCGAGGTCCCGGCGCACATGTTCACGTCCATGTTCACCTGCGCCCGCACGGCCGGCTGGTCCGCCCACATCCTGGAACAGAAGCGCACGGGCCGCCTGGTCCGCCCCTCGGCCCGCTACGTCGGCCCGGGCAGCCGCAGCCCCCACGAGATCGAGGGCTACGACGACATCGCCCACTGACCCGTCCCGCCTGCGGCCTCACTCGTCCCCGGGTGAGGCCGCAGGCGCGCCCGGCCCCGCGAGCCGGTCCAGCTCCTCCCCGATGGCCTGCCGCAGCGGCTCGTGCCGCGCCCCGAGGGCGTACCGCTCCTCGGTCCACATCCCCCGCGGGTAGAGCCACACGGGCAGCCGGACGCGCTCGGGAGGCTCCCAGTCGTACCGCGGCCACACGTGCGCGTGCAGGAACGCCTCGGCGTTGCCGAGGATCTCCAGATTCACCCGCCGGAACCCCGGATCCGCCCGCCGGCAGGCCCGCTCGACGGCTTCCCCGAGCCGGTCCATGCCGTCCAGGAACGCCAGCCGCCTTCCTCGAGGAAGCTCGGACAGCCGCCGTACCGCCGGGTCGTCGGTGAGCAGCACCGAGTACCCGGGCAGGAACTGCACGTCGCCGATCGCCGCGAACCCGGCCTCCAGCCGCCGCAGGACGGTCGGATTCTCGCCCCGCAGGGCGCTGCCCACCCGGTCCCGGTGCCATGCACCCGGCACGATCGTCCTCCCCTGGAACGCAGACGACCCGCGAGTCTGGGTCCTCCGGAGGAGGAGCCGGCCGGACGTACCGGCGACTCGCGGGTCGGGTGACTGCCTGAGATTGGGCCGGCTGCACGCGTCGCTCACGTGCTGGCTCGGCACCGCACCGAGTGTGGTGTCGGGCCGCTAGCCCGCAGCCACCTCACGCGTCCGGTTTCCATACATCTGCCGAACCACCTCCTCTCTCGTGTACCTGAACCCTAGGAAACCGTTCCGGCTCGCATCAACCGTTTTTCTGAGACCTTGACTCCATGACGCGACGGCAGGCGATTCTCAGCGGTTCGGTGTTCGAGGAGCGGATCGGCTATGCCCGGGCCGTGGTGGACGGGGACCGGGTCCACGTGTCCGGCACGACGGGGTTCGACTACGCGACGATGACGATCTCCGAGGACGTGGTGGAGCAGGCCGAGCAGTGCCTGCGGAACATCGGGGACGCGCTCGGCAAGGCCGGCTGCTCGTTCGCGGATGTCGTGCGCGTGCGGTACCTGCTGCCCGACCGGGCGGACTTCGAGCCGTGCTGGCCGGTGCTGCGCGCGTGCTTCGGTGAGGTGCGGCCGGCCGCGACGATGCTGGTGTGCGGCCTGGCCGACCCCCGGATGAAGATCGAGATCGAGGTGGACGCGCGCCGGGGCAGCGGTGGTGTCACGGGCCGTTGACGTGGGGATTGCCCGCGTACCACGATTCCTTCAATGTTGTGGGAACTCGGTGTGCGCCGGGTCACGTTCCAGTTGAATGAGGGCAAGGAGCGAACCGGCGTGCCGTACGTGCGGACGCAGCCTGCAGGGGGTCCAGGTGAGTGCTTCCCGGCGTAGTGGGACCACCGACGAGCTGGGGCCGGACGAGCCCGGGCGGGACGGTGCGGACGGTTCGGATCTGCTCGCCGCGCTGCTGGACGGGATGGACGCGGCGCTGTGCGCCTTCGACGCCGACGGTGTCGTCACGCACTGGAACCGCGAGGCCGAGCGGATCCTCGGCTGGAGCGCGCAGGAGGCCGTCGGCAAGCGGGGCCTGGCCGGCTGGGCGGTGCGCAGCGCGGACGCCGAGGAGGTCGAGGAGCGGCTGCTGTCGGCCATGCACGCCCCGGGCCGGCAGGTGCACGAGTTCGCGTTGCTGACGAAGGACGGCGGGCGGGTGCTCGTGCGGACGCAGTCGGCGGCCGTGCGCGGGCCCGACGGAAAGCCGGCGGGGGTGTACTGCGCGTTCAGCGAGGTGCACGCGCAGATCGATCTGGAGCGGTCGATCGCGCTGAGCGAGGCGCTGTTCGAGGACGCCGGCTGGGGCGTCGTCCTGGTCGACGTCGACCTGCGGCCCGCCGTGGTGAACGCGCACGCGGCCCGGGCGCTGGGCAGGGGCCGTACGTCGGTGCTCGGGCGGCCGCTCGGGGAACTGCTCTCGCAGGGTGTGGAGGAGCTGGAGAGCGCGCTGCAGCACGTGCTGGCGGAGGGCGCGCCGCCGGCGCCGGCCGAGGTGTGGGTGAGTGTGCGCACGCCGGAGGGGGAGCGGCGGCGGTGCTGGCGCAGCGGTTTCGTGCGGCTGGCCTCACCCCTCGCGGAGGAGCCGGTTCCCCTGGGCGTGGGCTGGCTGTTCCAGGACGTGACGGAGGCCAGGCAGAACGAGCAGGAGGCGTCGCTGCTGAGGTTCCGCGCGCAGCAGCTGCACCGGGCGTCGCGGGCGGCCGCCGAATGCGAGGACCCGGCGGAGGCGGCGACGGTCCACCTGGACTTCGCCCTGGCCGGGTTCGCCGACCACGGGCTGATCGACCGGGTGGCCGGTGGCGCGCTGACCGACGCAGAGGCCGACGGACCGGTCCGGCTGGTGCGGGTCGCGGCCACGCCGTCCGGCGCTCCGGGGCCGAGCAGGCTCGCGGGCCGGTCGGGGCTGCCCGTGCGCTACCCGGAGGGCCACCCGGCCCTGCAGTGCGTGGAGCGGACGGGGGCGCTGCGGGCGAGCGCGGGTGCCGCGCCGCCCGACCGGGCCCGCGCGTGGGCGCTGGCGCGGCAGTGGCCGCCGGACGCGGTGCACGCCCTGTGCGCGGTGCTGCGCAGCAGGGGGCGCACGCTGGGTGTCGTGACGTTTCTGCGGGGGGCGGGCCGCAGCGCGTTCGAGCGCTCCGACGCGATGTACGCGGAGGACGTGGCGGTACGCATCGCGGCGGCACTGGACCTGGTCGACCTGACGGGCCCACCGGACAACATGTGACCGTCCGACGGCCCGGGCCGCCCCGCCCGGGACAGGCGGCGGTGACCCGGACGAGTGGGGACCCAGGGCACGTGCCGCTCGAACAGGCCCGGGCCGCCCGCGCGTGCGGCCCGGCCAGACAGCAGGCGCCGGTTCGCACCGGCCCGGGCCCGCGGCAAGCCCGGTCGGTCGGCCCCTGGCGGTTCGGCGCCGGTCAGTGGCGGTAGAAGATGCGGTCCCCGTACCGCTCCATCACCTGGGCGTTCCAGTCGTGTCCCCCGTCGACGTTGCCGGAGCGCAGCAGCGGCGGCTCGATGCCGCGGTCGGCGAGGGTCGTCGCGGTCGTGGCCATGACCGCCTGGAGGAGGGCCGAGGTGACGACCGTGGAGGCGGGGGCGAAGGGCGCGGGCACCTTGTCGTGGCTGAGTTCCGCGTCGCCGACCGCGATCTTCGAGTCGAGGACGAGGTCGCAGTGGTCCCTCAGGTACGTGCCCGAGGCGTGCCGGGACTTGGTCCGCGAGGCGTACGCCACCGATGTCACGCCGATGACCCGCACGCCCAGGGCACGCGCGTGCAGGGCCATCTCCACGGGCAGCGCGTTGCGCCCGGAGAGGGAGATGATCAGCAGGGCGTCGCCCGCGCGGAGCGGGGAGTTGTCGAGGACGGCGCTCGCGAGGCCGTCGACGCGTTCCAGGGCGGAGCCGAGCGGTGCGGGCATGACGTCGACGCCGACGACACCCGGCACGGCGAGGAGGTTCATCAGGGCGAGTCCGCCGGCGCGGTAGACGAGGTCCTGCGCGGCGAGGGAGGAGTGCCCGGCGCCGAACGCGAAGAGCCGGCCGCCGTTCTCGACGGTGTCGGCCAGGAGCGTCCCGGCGGCCGCGATGCTGTCGGCCTCCTCGTCGCGGACCCGCCGCAGCAGGTCGATCGCGGCATCGAGGAACTGGTCGGCCGGCGCGCGGTCGCTCATACGGGATCCCCTTCAGACGGGCCTCACGGGCTTGTGTCGCGCATCACGGTGCGGTCTGGACCAGTGCGGTGTCAATACGGCCCTGGAGGCCGCGCCGCGGGGCGGCCCCGGGTGGCGCGGCCGGCCCCGAAACGGAGGTCCGTACCCTGCTCCGGGGCCCGGTAATCCCCCGCTTTCCCGCCCGAGGCACGGTTGTCGGTGGTATCCGGCAGAATTGGGTGCAGGGCCAGCGCACACGCCGGTGAGCCGTCCAGCCTCCGGCAGATCTCATTCGAGGGGCACGTATGTCCGGACTGATCGACACCACGGAGATGTATCTCCGCACCATCCTCGAGCTGGAGGAAGAGGGTGTGGTCCCCATGCGCGCCCGTATCGCCGAGCGGCTCGACCAGAGCGGCCCGACGGTGAGCCAGACCGTGGCGCGGATGGAGCGCGACGGCCTGGTGTCCGTCGCGACCGACCGGCACCTGGAGCTCACGGACGAGGGCCGCCGCCTCGCCACGCGCGTGATGCGCAAGCACCGCCTCGCCGAGTGTCTGCTGGTCGACGTGATCGGTCTGGAGTGGGAGCAGGTCCACGCCGAGGCGTGCCGCTGGGAGCACGTGATGAGCGAGGCCGTGGAGCGCCGCGTCCTGGAGCTGCTGCGGCACCCGACGGAGTCGCCCTACGGCAACCCGATCCCGGGCCTTGAGGAGCTGGGCGAGAAGGACGGCGCCGACCCGTTCCTGGACGAGGGCATGGTGTCGCTGGCCAGCCTCGACCCGGGCACGGAGGGCAAGACGGTCGTGGTGCGCCGGATCGGCGAGCCGATCCAGACGGACGCGCAGCTGATGTACACGCTGCGGCGGGCGGGCGTGCAGCCCGGCTCGGTGGTGAGCGTGACCGAGTCGGCGGGCGGTGTGCTGGTGGGCAGCGGCGGCGAGGCGGCCGAGCTGGAGTCGGACGTGGCCTCCCACGTGTTCGTCGCCAAGCCCTGAGCCGGTCGGCGGCTCACGGGGGTGTCCGGTCCGGCCGGTCGGGACGGTCCGGTACCAACGGCCGTTGCGGCTGGGGCGCTTGTGGTGATGGCGTGATCCGTGCCGCATCCCGGATCCAGTCCGTCGAATGGCAGCGCTCGCCCGCTTCCCGTGCGACGCTGTCGCGTGGGGCATATGACCTGAGGGCTCTTGGCCGTGGCCTGACAGCGATGTCGCCCGGCCGGGGAGGGGGCGGGAGGATGTGCCGTTCGGACGGAGAGGGCCCCGGCGCCGCATGGCGCCGGGGCCTGTCCTCCCCCGTGCTGACCCGGAGCCCCGAGCTCTCAGGGTCATCCCCCGCGGACCGGTTTCCCCGAGCGGTCCGCCTCCCGCTGAAGATCTCCCCGCGACGGCGGCGATCAATCCCCGAGGGCGGTCACTCGAACGAGGGGTGTTGTCCGCGAGAACCGCATCTTCGAAAGCGCATTCGATAGTCTGCGGGTGACGCAGACCCGGGTTCACCAGGGACCCGGCACGACAGGCACGGCAGGCAGAACACGGTTCACAGGACCGTCCGGCCGGACAGGGCAGCGGTCCGCGCGAAGCTTGGGGGGTGCCAGGACATGGCGCGACGCATCGACGTGACCGGGACGGACGGCGTACGCCTCGCGGCCTGGGAGTTCGGCGACCCGCCCAAGACCGACCCGGCGCAGGACGGGCCGGACGCGGGGGACGGGCACGGCGGGCGCACCGGGGCCGGCGGTTGCCCGGGCGTGCTGTTACTGCACGGCCTCATGGGCCGTGCCTCGCACTGGGCGCCCACCGCCCGGTGGCTCTCCGGCCGGTACCGCGCGGTCGCCCTCGACCAGCGCGGCCACGGCCGCAGCGACAAACCCCCGCAGGGCGCCTTCACCCGGGACGCCTACGTCGACGACGCCGAGGCCGCCCTGGAGCAGCTCGGCCTCGCCCCGGTCGTCCTCATCGGCCACGCCATGGGCGCGCTCACCGCCTGGCAGCTCGCCGCCCGGCGACCGGACCTGGTCCGCGGGCTGATCATCTGCGACATGCGGGCCTCCGCGCTCGGCGCCGCGTCGCAGCGCGAGTGGGCTCAGTGGTTCGAGTCCTGGCCGCTGCCGTTCGCCACGCTCGCCGACGTCCGCAAGTGGTTCGGCGAGGACGACCCCTGGGTGGAGCGGCCCAACCCGGCGCGCGGTGAGTTCTACGCCGAGGTGATGACCGAGTCCCCGGACGGCTGGCGCCCCGTCTTCGAGCCGGAGCAGATGCTCCGCTCCCGCGAGACCTGGGTGTACGACGCGCACTGGGAGGAACTGGCCCAGGTCCGGTGCCCCGCCCTGGTGGTGCGCGGCCTCGACGGCGAGCTGGGCCGGGCCGAGGCCCAGGAGATGGTCCGGGTCCTGCCCCGCGGCCAGTACGCGGAGGTCGCCGACGCCGGCCACCTGGTCCACTACGACCAGCCGGAGGCCTGGCGCGCGGCCATCGAGCCGTTCCTGGACTCGCTCGGCGCCGACTGAGCAGCCCGACGACCGCCCCTCGGGCGCTCGGCACGCGCTCCGGCCCCGCTCACGGACCCGGCCGT
>NZ_JAPSKN010000011.1:63989-71254 GCF_031181705.1 Streptomyces sp. | reverse complement strand
GCCCGGCGTGCGTTCTCCAGGCGCGCCGCGTCCAGCCGGCGCCACGGGCCGGCCTCCTCGAGGCGCAGGCCGGGGCAGGTGATGCGGTGGGGTACGCGGCACACCGCCCCCGGCGCGGGCTCGTCGTCGCGGCTGTTCCAGGCCGTGCCGTTGGCGTCGACGTACCAGCGGTGCCACGCGGGCACCAGGTGCGCCGGCACCCGCAGGTCCGGTTCGAGGAGGACGTGCCAGCCGTAGTAGGTGACGCACCGGTCGCCCACGAGCCCGCAGGTGGGGCAGAGCGGCGGAGCGGGCGGCTCCGGGCCGGTGGCGCCTTCCAGTGCCGCCTGGGCACGGTCGGTCTTCTCCCACGGCTGCGGCGCGTCCGGTGGCCGCTGCCGGTGTCCGTCGGGGTGGTGCAACGGGATGATGCCCGACTCGCCTGTGTCCCCCATGGCCCGAGCATCCGCCGGGGCACAGAAGGGGGGAAGGGCGCGTTCGGGGCGCAACAGGGGCAAGCCGCCGGGTCATCCTCGGCCGCCGCGGGGCCCGGGAGGCGCACGGCCGGTCCGCCGCCGCCCGGAGCGGGCACGAGACGGTTGCCTGGCGCACAACCCCGAGGGCCTCTCAGGTGTCCAGAACATGACCGGTAGCCGACGCTCCGGTCCGTCATGTCCACCGTCTCCACGAGGAGAACCCCCGTGCATCTGCGCCCCCCGGCAGCCGTCCTGGCCGCTGCCGTGATCGCCGTCACCGGACCCGCTGTCGCCGCGCCCGCGGCGTATGCCGAGGAGGGCGGGCCGGACCTGGTCGTCTCGACACTGCCGGCCGCGTCCCTGAAGCCGGGCGAGGTGTACGACCGGTCCGTCACGCTCACCAACAAGGGCGCGGCGGCGGTGGACGGCGTCACCTTCCGGGTGCGTCTGACGCGCGGGCTCGACTTCCCCGAGGAGGTGGCGGGCTGCACCTACTCGACCGTGCGGGACCAGGTCAGGCAGGCCCTGTGCGAGCTCGACACGGTCGTCGAGCCGGGCGCCTCCGTCACCGCACCCGTCCGGTTCAAGGCGCTCGGCAAGGCCCTGATGGAGGCCGTCGAGTACGGCACGAGCGCGAGCGGGGACGCGCCCGGTGAGGGGTACGACGACAGTCACCGGCGGATGACCCTGACCGCGGACAACACCGCCGACCTCGTCGCGGTCGGTGAGGACACCGAGGCCCTGGCCGGCGAGCAGCAGTCCGTCACGGCGGCCTTGCGCAACGACGGCCCGGGCTGGGTGCAGAACCAGGAGAGCGACGACCTCCCCGGTCTGCTGGTGCAGATACCGCCGGGCACCACCGCCGTCGAGGTGCCGAAGGACTGCGCGCCGTTCGGGATCGACGGGCCGAGCGGGCCGCAGGGCACCCCGGGCAAGCCCAAGTACGTCTGCTGGCCCGAGGACGGGACCCTCGACGCCGGCCAGTCCCTGGCCTACACCTTCCTGCTGGACGTCAAGGAGTCCGCGCAGGACACCGAGGGCAAGGTCACGGCGTCCTCCGTCTACGACATCGCGCCCGCGTACGACAAGAACCGCGCCAACAACGCCGCCCTGATCCGCATCGACCTGCCGAGCGACTACGAGCCCGAGCCGACCCCGTCGGACGGCGCCGACGGTGGCGGCAGCGGGGGCGGCGGCAACGAGCCGGGGGGCCAGGCCGCCGGCGGCACCGGCGGCACGGCCTCTCCCTCGGCCACGGCCTCGGCCGGGACCTCCGCCGGTTCCGGCGGCACCACGGCCGGCGGCTCCACCGGTGGCAACCTCGCCGCCACCGGCTCCGACGGCACCCCGCTGCTCGCCGGTGCCGCTGCGGCCGCCGCGGTGATCGGCGGCGCCCTGGTGTTCGCCGTGCGCCGCCGCGGCGCCTCCCGGTCCGCCTGACGGCGGGCCCGTCAGAGCACTCCGCCCGCCTCGTCCTGGAACGTGGTCGTCCAGCAGTGCCGGGACGAGGCCGGCGTCGCGACCCCCGTCGGATCGACCGTCGACAGGACCTGGAGCATCGTCATGGCCAGCTGGTCGTAGGTGTCGGTCGTCGGCTCGTGGTCGTACTGCTCGTCGATCGCCCGCTCGCGGTGCAGGAGCCAGAGCGTGAAGGCGAGGGTCGAGACGTCCGTGTTGAGGGGGTGGAGCGTCGCCTCGGGTTCGCTCCAGTTGAGGACCGCGCCCGTGGCGCCGTCGACGACCAGGCTGTTGTCCTCGATCAGGTGGCCGAGGCGGATCAGCCGGTCGGCGCCGGCGGGGAGCCGCGCCGGGGTGTCCGCGTCGGCGTGGAACTCGGCCAGGGTCGCCAGCGGTACGTCCGTGTCCAGGGAGAAGACGTGGGCGTCTTCCGGGAGGCCCACCTCGCGCAGGAAGCGGCGGGTCGGCTCGTGCGTGAGGGTCGCCGGGAAGTCCACGTCCTCGAAGCGCGCCACCTTGCCGGGGCCGAACTCCTGGTCCAGGAGGCGGTGCGGGAGGTCAAGGGAGAGGCCGGAGGCGCCGGAGCGGCCCGCGACCAGGGACAGGGGGCGGATCAGGGCCGCCATCCTCCAGAACGGGGCCGGTTCGCCGTCCGTGCCGTCCCGGAAGACGGACAGCAGGTGCTGGGAGGCCTCCGCCACCGCCCTGGGTCCGTAGCGGCCGGCGTAGGAGGCGAACTGGCCGCGCAGCCCGGCCAGTTCGTCCGTGGCCCCGGCGAAGCGGACCAGCGTCCGCAGCGAGGGCGCCAGGAGGCGGCGGTCCATCAGGCCGGGGCGGTCGTGCAGGAGGTACGTCGTCGAGATCCCGCCCGTCGCGCCGTCCAGCAGGACCGACTCCGTCTCCAGGCCCGCGGGGCCCAGGAGTCCGCCTATCACCAGCTGTTCGCGCAGCTCCGCCGCGAGCCGGTCGGCCGGGTCGCCCGTGGAGTCCGCCACCGTGCGCAGGCCGTCCCCGCGCAGCCCGTCGAAGCTCAGCACGCCGCTGTCGGCCGGCAGACCCGGCCCCGTCAGCCAGTGCCGCGTCGGCGCGTGCGTCACCCACGGGTCCAGCTCGGACTCGGCCAGGGTGATCACCGCGGTACCGGCGTCGGTCGTACTCATGGGCTCCCCCGCATGGCTTGCTCCCGTCCCCTGGTGGAGCACGGCGGATCGCCCGGCCAGGCCCGGCATCCGCCCCCCACTGACCGGAACACTACGCCCCACCACTGACAACGCCCCGGAACAGCGGCGCGTGCCCGGCGCTCACAACGCGTCCATCCCCCATGACGCTCAGACGACCCTCGCGCGTTCCCTTCCCGCGGCAATCGCCTCAATCGTCTGCCCCACCGTCAGCTCCGAGGTGTCCAGCCACAGTCCGATCCGCGGGGTCCGCGTGCGCAGCGCCTCGTCCAGCGCCCCGACGGTCCAGCCGGCGCCGTACCCGGTCTTCGGGCGCGCCGCCTCCCGCGCGGCCACCGTCTCGGGGCGCGGCGCGAGGACGACCACGTACAGCGGGCGGGTGCGCACCAGGGTGGTGTACGTCCCCAGGTCCTCGCCCAGCACCACGTCCTGGACGATCGCCGTGAAACCGGCCTCGGCGTACGCGTCGGCCGTCGCCGCCGACAGCCGGTGACGCAGGAGCAGTTGGGCCCGCGCCTCGCCGTCCGCGCCGGGCACGTACTCCTCGCGGCCGGTCACGATCATGCGCCGGAACGCGTCCCCGCGGACGTGCGCGGCCCTCGGCAGGGTCTCCGCGAGCGCCTGGGCGACCGTCGACTTGCCGGCCGCCATGACGCCGGTGACGAGGACGACGCCCGTGAGGGGCATCAGGACCGCTCCGTCACCACCGCCGCCTGCGGGCGGATCGGCAGCCGGTTCACGGGCCGGCCGGTCGCGGCCCGAACGGCGGAGGCGACGGCCGCCGGGGAGGCCACCACCGGCACCGCGCTGACCGCCTTGGCCCCGAAGGGCGCGACCACGTCCCGCTCCTCGACCAGCCGGACGATGCGGATGTCGGGCGCGTCGAGGGCGGTCGGGAGGGCGTATCCGGTCAGGTCGGGGTGGCGGATCAGGCCGCGGGGCGTGCGCAGGTTCTCGGTGAGCGCGATGCCCACGCCCTGAGTGACGCCCGCCTCGATCCGCGCGGCGAGCTGGGCGGGGTTGAGGACCCGGCCCACGTCCTGGGCGACGGCCAGTTCCACGACCCGTACGGAACCGATCTCGATGTCGACGTCGACCACCGCGCGGATCGCGCAGAAGGCCATGCCGACGAAGGCGTCGCCCTGGCCGGCCTCGTTCAGCGGCTCGGTGGGGTGCGGGCGGCACTGGGCGGTGGCCCACAGTTCCTTGCCGTCCAGCGCCTCGGTGACGGTCGTGGAGAGGACCCCGTCGTACGAGGTGATCTTGCCGTCGGTGATCTGCAGCAGCTCCGTGGACATGCCGAACTTGTGGGCGAGCGGCTGGAGGAGCTGGGTGCGGACCATCTTGGCCGCGCGCTCCACCGCCCCGCCCGACACCCAGGTGTGCCGGCCGCGGCAGCCCGCGCCCGCGGGGGGCTGGTCGGTGTCGACGGGCGCCACGTGCACCTCGTCGATGCCGAGGGTCTCCTGGACGATCTGCCGGGCCAGCGTCGTGAAGCCCTGGCCGGTCTCGACGGCCGCGCACAGCACCGTCGCGACGCCGTCGTGGACCTTCACGGTCGCCGTGGAGACCTCGTCCGCGCCCTCCGCGCCGAGCATGTGCACCATGCCCACGCCGTAGCCCACGCCCCGGCGCACGGCGCCCGGTTCCCCCGCGCCCTCGGGGCCGCCGGGCAGCAGCCACTCGTCCTCGGGGGTGTCCTTGGGCAGCGGCGGCAGCGGGAAGTCCCGGACGGCCTGGAGGAGTTCGGCGACCGGGGCCGGGCAGGTCACACTCTGGCCGGTCGGCAGGACGTCGCCGGTCGCCATGGCGTTGCGCAGGCGCACCTCCGCCGGGTCGAGGCCGAGCTTCTTGGCGATCTTGTCCATCTGCGCCTCGTAGGCGGCGCAGACCTGCATGGCGCCCTCGCCGCGCACATGGCCGGACGGGGGGTTGTTGGTCCGCACGGCCCAGCCCTCGATGAAGGCGTTGGGGACGACGTACGGGCCGCAGGCGAAGGCGACGGCGGCGGCCAGCGCGTCGCCTGAGGTGTCGGCGTAGGCCCCCGCGTCGAGCAGGATCTGCGCCTCGACCTTGACGAGTCTGCCCTCGCCGTCGGCGTGGTGCCGGTAGCGCAGGAGGGTGGGGTGCCGGTGGGCGTGGCCGAGGAAGGACTCCTCGCGCGTGGCGGTGAGCTTCACCGGGCAGCCGGTGCGCAGCGCCAGCAGGCCGAGCGGCAGCTGGAAGCCCTGGTCCTCGCGGTCGGCGGTGGCGCCGGGAACGCCGGTGACGACGACCTTGACGCGCTCGGGTTCCAGGCCGAAGGCGGCGGCGGCCGCGTCACGGTCGGCGTGCGGGTCGGTGGAGGCGAGGTACAGCTCCACGCCGCCGTCCGGGCGCGGTACGGCCAGGCCGGCTTCGGCGCCGATGGGCGCGGGGTCCTGGCGGCCGATGCGGTACAGGCCCTCGACGACGATCTCGCCGGCCGCCTCCGGGTCGCCGTGGTGCAGCGGGATGTGCCGGATCAGGTTGCCGTCGGGGTGCAGCGGCTCGGCCTCGAAGGCCTGCTCCGGGTCGGTCACCGCGTCGAGCACCTCGTACTCCACGATGACGGCGGCGGCCGCCATGCGCGCGGTGTCCGGGTGGTCGGCGGCGACGGCGGCGATGGGCTCGCCGTGGTGGCGCACGACCTCGGAGGCGAAGACCGGACGGTCGGCCTTGCCGCGGCCGTGCAACGGGCTGCCGGGAACGTCCTCGTGGGTGACGACGGCGCGGACGCCGGGCATCTCGCGCGCGTGCGTGGTGTCGATGGAGACGATGCGCGCGTGCGGGTGCGGGGAGCGCAGCACGGCCGCCCACAGCAGGCCCTCGGCCCACAGGTCGGCGGCGTACGGGAAGGTGCCCTCCGTCTTGGCGCGGGCGTCGGCGGCCGGGAGGGAGGCGCCGAGGCCGTGCGGCAGGGGTTCTGCTGCGGGGGCGGCCTCCGCGGCCTGCGCGGTGGCTGCTTCGTTGCTCACGCCTGGCCTCCGTCCTGGCCGTAGGGCTGGTCGTGCGGTTCAGGAGAGCGCGGTTCGGGCGCGCGCGGTTCCGGGGCCACCCCGAAGGCCGACGCGTTCACGCCACCCGCGCCCGGGCCCGCCTGGTGCGGGATCCGGGGCTCGTCGCCGTCGCCGTCACCCGGGGCGCCGTGCGCCTCGCGTTCGGCGACGACCTCCTTGACGGCGTCGACCACGCCCCGGTAGCCGGAGCACCGGCACAGGTTGCCGCACAGCGCCTGACGGGTCTCCAGCTCGGTGGGGGCCGGGTTGCCCTCCAGCAGGTCGTGGACGGTCATCGCCATGCCAGGGATGCAGAAACCGCACTGCACGGCGCCGCAGCGCGCGAGCGCCCGCTGCACGTCCGACGGCTGCCCGTCCTCGGCCAGCCCCTCGACGGTGCGGACCTCGCTGCCGGCGGCGGTCACGGCCGGGACCAGGCAGGACGCCACGAGCCGCCCGTCGACCTGGACGTTGCACGCCCCGCACTCGCCCTGCGAGCAGCCGTCCTTGGCGCCGGCGAGCCCGAGCCGCTCGCGCAGCACGTACAGCAGGGACTCGCCGATCCACGCGTCGGCGACCGGGCGTTCGGCGCCGTTCACGCGCAGGACGTAGGAGGCGAGGGGGTGTTCCTCCTGCGGTGCGGCGGGGGCGGCGGCAGGGTCGGCGGCCGCGTCCTGGGGGGTGGCGGAGGGGTCCTCGCCGGGCGTCTCGCCGTCGGCGGCCGGGGCGTCTGCCGCCTCCGGTCCGGCCTCCGGTCCGGCTTCCCGTCCGGCCTCCGCGTCCGCCGGGAGCGGTGCGGCGCCGGTCTCGGCGGGACCGTCGGCGCCGTCCACGCCTTCCGCGGCTTCTGAGACGTCGTCGGCGCCCTCGGCGCCCTCGGGTGGCTCACCGGGGCCGCCGGCGGGCTGTGAGGCCTCCTGAGCGGCCTGCGCGGCCCCTACGGCGTCGGCTTCCCGTTCGGCCGTCGGCACAGGCCCCTCGGGGACCTCTCCGGGAGCCTCCCCGGGGTGCTCGGCGTAGGGCTGGGCGGACTCCGGGCCGACGGAGGACCGGCCCGGGCCGTGACCGGGTACGCCGGGCTGCTCCGGCTCGTGGCGGGACAGGCCCGCCTGCTCCGGCTCCTGGCCGGGTACGCCCGCGTGCTCCGGTCCGTGACC
>NZ_JAPSKN010000011.1:37966-63889 GCF_031181705.1 Streptomyces sp. | reverse complement strand
TACGCCCGCGTGCTCCGGTCCGTGACCCGGTACGCCCGCGTGCTCCGGTCCGTGACCGGGTGCGCCCGGCTGGTCCGGTCCATGGCCGGACAGGTCCGGCCGCTGCGGCTCGTGACCGTGTTCGCCGGTCCGCTCCGGGGCGTGGCCGGGGAAGCCCGGCGACGCCTCGTGGTCGGCGTAGCCGGAGGGGCCGGGCGTGGGGTCGGCGTAGCCCGCGGACTCCCGCGCGTGGCCGGCGAAGTCGGCGGACTCCGGCTCGTGGCCGGCGAGGCCCGAGGCCCCCTCCGCGTGGCCGGCGAATCCCGGGGACTTCGGCCCGTGACCGGTGAAGTCGCCGGACGCCTGCCCCTGGCCGGCGAAGCCCGAGCCCTCCGGCCCGGGACCGGCGGTCTCCGCCCGGTCCGGCCCGTCGGCGGCGCCCGAGGGCTCTGTGGCGGCGTCCGTGAAGCCCCGGGGATCCGTCCCGGGAGCCGCGAAGCCGGACTGCTCCGGCGCGTGGCCGGGCGTCGACGGTCCGGCGGCGTGCTGCGGTGCCGTGTGCTCAGCCGGGCCCGCGCCGTGCGGCAGGTGGGTCGCGTGCCCCGGGGCCGTCTCGTGCGGCAGCGATCCGGCGGGAGGTTGCTCCGGGGCGTGCGCGCCCCGCGTGCCCGGCTCCGCCGGGTATCCGGAGGCGGCGGGCCCGGCGTCCTCCGGCCGGCCGTGGCCCTGCCCGGGCAGGAACCCGTGCCCTTGCTCGGCACCGTGCGCCTGCCCCTGCTCGGCCCCGTGCCCGTGCGCCGGGTCGTGCCCGTGGGGCGCGTTGTCCGGGTGACCCGGGTCGTGGCCGACGCCCTGGCCGTATCCGTGCCCCGGCTCGCCCCCCTGCGGGTACGCCCCGTCCTGCCCCGCCGAATCCTGCGGAGCCTGCTGTCCCCACGGCCGGCCGGCCGCCTGGGTCGCCCAGGGGGCGGGCGCGCCGCCCGGGAGCGTGGACGGCGGCGTGCCGCCCCACTGCTCGACCAGGGACGAGGTCGTGAACTCGCCCGACTCGTCCGGCAGGTCCCCCCCGGCGACGGGGATGGACCACTGCCCGGTCACGTCGTGTCCGGGCGCGGTCTCCGCCGCCGCCGGCTCCTCGAAGGTCCACTGCCCGGTGAGGCCCGGGTCGTACGGGGTGAAGCGGTCGTCACCGCCGTGCTGCCCGGCGCCGGAGCCGTACGGCGCGTCGGAGGTGCCGTACGGCTGCTCCCCGGCGTCCTGGCCCTGCTGCTGGTGCGCCGCGTGCGGGTCGTGCCACTGGGCGCCGTCGACGGGCGCGCCGGGCACCGGCCACGCGCCCGTGGCCGCCGGGTCGGTGCCCGCGGTCGTGGCGGGGGCGACCGTTATCTGCGGCGGTACGTAGCCGTGGCCCGGCGCGGCGAGCGGGCTGTCGGCGGCCAGCAGGGCGTCGACGCCCCCCTCGGGCAGTTCCACGAAGGCGGTGGCGCCGTCGTCGTACTCGCCCTGGGGCAGCGGGTCCCAGCGGCTCGCGCTGCGGGGCGTGCCCTCTCCGTGCTGGTCGTCGGTCACGACAGCGCCCTCCCCAGTGCTCGTCGGGCCAGCGCGGCGACGGTGCGCCGCAGGTGCAGTACGGCGGGCGGGAGCTGCGGTACGGAGCCGTCCTCACCCGGGGCCGCGTCGGGGATGCAGGCCGCGGCGACGTACTCCCCGAAGGCGTTCAGGGCCTCGGGGACGAGCGTGCGGCTGTTGTCCCAGTCGATGAGCCGGCCGACCCACTGCTCGGCCTCCAGGGGCCGCAGCGGCATCGGCGCTATGGCGCCCACCGCGCAGCGCACGCCCCGGCGCGCGGGGTCCAGGACCAGCGCCACGGAGGCGACCGCGCGACCCGGGCCGGTGCGGCCGGTCGCCTTCAGGAAGACCTGTGGGGCGTGCAGCAGCGGCACGCGCACGTAGCCGATGAGTTCACCGGCGCGCAGCGTGTCCATCCCGGCCAGCAGGTGGGACACCGGGATCTCCCGGCGGGCTCCGCCCGGGCCCGCGATGATCAGGGTCGCCTCCAGGGCGGCCAGCACCGGCAGCGCGTCGCCGGTGGGGGCGGCCGAGGCGATGTTGCCACCGAGGGTGCCCGCGTTGCGGATGTGCGGCGGGCCGGCGGCGCGCGCGGCGGCGGCGAGCGCGGGGATGAGCGCCGCGAAGTCGGGGCGTCCCATGCGCGCGTGCGTGAGGCCGGCCCCCAGCAGCGCGTGACCGTCCTGGTACTGCCAGCCGCGGATCTCGCTGATCCGGCCGAGACCCACCAGCGCGGCGGGCCTGAGCTGCCCGGAGTTGACGGCGGCCATCAGGTCGGTGCCGCCCGCGACGGGCACGGCGGCGGGCACGGCGGTGAGTGCCGCGACGGCCTCGTCCAGCGTCGTGGGCAGCGTGACGGCCTGCGCCGCCTGCGGTGCGTGCGTGGTCAAACCGGCTGCCCCTTCCCGCTGCCCCACCTGGTCCCACCTGTGCTGCCGTACGGTACGTGCTGACAGGGCGGACGTGGCAACTCTGGCACATCTTGGCGAGAGCCGAAGACACGGGTCCGCTAGGAGGCATTCGCCCACCTCACCGGGGAGATGGTCCGTTTTCGCACAGGTTCACCAGTGCATGCCGATTGGCACTTTCGGTGACCCTTGTGCGCTTTTTCCGTGGCCTGTTCGAGCTGTTCGGTCGTGGCGGCCGGTGCTACCGGCGGGGCGGCGGGCCGTCGATCGGGCGGCCCAGCACCCCGGGTCGCCGCTGCCAGGGCAGCGGGCCGGCGGGTGGCCGGTAAGCGACGCCCAGGGCGTCGAGCCGCCGGTAGTGGGCGGCCATACGGCGCTCGAAACCGGCGAAGTCCCGTTCCGCCGGGGCGGGCAGGGCGCTCCAGGCGACCTCGGAGAAGGCGGCGAGCCGGGGGAACGCCTGGTAGTCCACGCGCGCGTGGTCCTCCATCACCTCCGTCCACAGGTTGGCCTGGGTGCCCAGCACATGCCGGGCCTCATCGGGCGTCAGCTCCGGGGGAACGGGCTCGAACCGGTAGACGTCCTCCAGGGTGCGGACCCACCCGATCGGTACCGGCTCCTCGGGGCCCGGCGCCTGACGGTGGTCCAGGTACACCTGCTGCTCGGGGCACATGACGACGTCGTGGCCGGCCCGGGCGGCGGCGATGCCCCCGGCGTAGCCGCGCCAGGACGACACGGTCGCGCCCTCGGCCAGACCGCCCTCCAGGATCTCGTCCCAGCCGATCAGCCGGCGCCCGCGCGCGGCGAGCCAGGTGTCGAAGTGCCGGACGAACCAGGACTGGAGCTCGTCCTCGTCCGCGAGCCCGAGTTCTCGGATGCGCGCCTGGGCCGCCTCCGACCGCCGCCACTGCTCCTTGGGGCATTCGTCGCCGCCGATGTGGACGAACTCCGAGGGGAACAGCGCCAGCACCTCTTCGAGGACGCCCTCGTAGAAGCGCAGGGTGTTGTCGGTGGGGGCGAGTACGTTCGGGTTGATTCCCCAGGTGTCCCACACGGAGAGCGCGGAGGTGTCGATGACGTCGGTGTTGCCGAGTTCCGGGTACGCGGCGATGGCGGCCTGCGAGTGTCCGGGTACGTCGATTTCGGGGACGACGGTGATATGCCGCTCGGCGGCGTAGGCGACGATCTCCCGGATGTCGTCCTGGGTGTAGTAGCCGCCGTGCGGCTTCTCCTCCCACAAGGGGGAGGCGCGGTGGCCTGTTTTGGTCCGGGCGCGCCAGGAGCCGACCTCGGTCAGCCGCGGGTGCCGCTCGATCTCGATGCGCCAGCCCTGGTCGTCCGTCAGGTGGAAGTGGAAGACGTTGAGTTTGTGCGCCGCCATCAGATCGAGGTAACGCAGAACGCCTTCCTTGGGCATGAAGTGCCGGGCGACGTCGAGCATCAGGCCGCGCCAGCGGAACCGGGGGGCGTCCTCGACGGTGACGGCGGGCAGTTCCCACGCCCGCTCGCCGGACACCGGCGCGCGGCGGAAGGCCTCGGGGCCGAGAAGCTGCCGGAAGGTCTGGGCACCCCAGAACAGGCCGGCAGCGCTGCCCCCTTCGATGAGGACCCGCCCGGCGCCCACCGTGAGGCGGTACGCCTCGGGCCCGCCGAGATCGGGCCGGACCCGCAGGTGGAGACCGCCCGCGCCGCCGGTGCCCGGGTCCAGCGGCAGGCCGGTCGCCGCGCCCACGGTCGCCCGCAGCCACCGCGCGGCCCGCTCCGCGCCGGGGCCCGCCGCCACGCCGGTGTCCGCGTCGAGCACGAACCCCGGCCCGTTCCCGGTCTCGATGCGCAGGGGCGCCGGAATCAGGCCCGCCCCAGGAGGAGTCACGTCCTCAGTGGTCACGTCGGGAGGAGTCACGTCAGTCCTTCACCGCTCCGCCCAGTCCGGAGACCAGGCGCCGCTGTACGAGTACGAAGAAGACCAGGACCGGAATCGTCATCACCGTGGAAGCGGCCATGACACCGCCCCAGTCCGGGTCGTCGGGCTTGTAGAAGACCAGCAGGGCCATCGGCAGCGTCGACTGCGAGGTGTCGCTGATGATGAACGACTTGGCGAACAGGAAGTCGTTCCAGGCGGAGATGAAGGAGAACACGCTGGTGGCCACGAGACCCGGCAGGACGAGGGGGAAAAGGATCTGCCACAGAAATCGCGCCCGGCTCGCCCCGTCGATGTACGCGGCCTCCTCCAACGCCTCCGGAACGGCTTTCACGAACCCCCGCAGCATCCAGATCGCGAAGGGCAGCGAGAAGGCGATGTGGGGCAGGATCAGCGAACCCAGCGTGTTCAGCTGACCGGCGTCCCGCATGAGGAAGAACAAGGGGATCGTGAGGGCTTCCACGGGCACCATCTGGGCCACCAGAAACATGATCAGCAGGGTGGTCCTCATACGGAAGCGGAATCGCGTCACGGCGGTCGCGGCGAGAAACGCGATCAGCGCGGAGGCGATGACGACACTGCCCGCGACGATGAGGCTGTTGAGGAAGTAGCGGCCGAATTCCTGTTGTCCGAGGACGCGTTGGAAGGAATCCAGGGAAGGCGCGAGTGTCCACGGCCTGGGTTCGCTCGACTCGATCTCCCCGGCCGGTTTGAAGGCGCTGAGCACCATCCAGTAGAGGGGGAAGGCGACGACGACCGCGATCAGCAGGGCGGATGCCTCGGCGGCCAACCGGCCCGGACGGCGCACACGGGCGCGAAGAAGATTCACAGTTCCTCCCCCTGCCGGCGCAGCAGCCGCAGGTACACCAGGGTGACGGCGAGCAGGATCAGCAGCATCACGACGCCGATCGCGGAGCCGAGACCGTACTGCGAGGACGCGAAGGCCTGTTGGTAGGCGTAGACGTTCAGGACCAGGTTCTGGCCGGCGATGCCGCCGCCGTTCGTCATGACGTAGATCTGCGTGAAGACCTTGAAGTCCCAGATGACCGACTGGATCGTGACGACGACCAGGATCGGCCTGAGCATCGGGGCGAGGACGGAGCGCCAGATCCGCCACTGGGAGGCGCCGTCGAGGGAGGCGGCCTCCAGCACCTCCGTGGGTACGGCGCGGATGCCGGCGTACACGGTCACCATCACGAACGGGAAGGAGCACCAGACCACTTCGAGCAGGACGAGGAAGAAGGCGCTGATCCGGCCGTACGTCCAGGAGTGGTCGCCGAGGCCCAGCATCCGGTTGACCGGGCCGAAGTCCGGGTCGAAGAGGAACAGCCACACCGTGGACCCGGTCACGGCCGGGGTAGCCCACGCGCCGAGGGCGGCGAGCATCAGCGCGAGGCGCGGTACGGACCGCACGCGGGTGAGCAGCACGGCCAGGGCGCATCCGGCCGCGAGGGTGGAGACGACGCAGGCCGTCGCGAACAGCACGGTGGCGAGCAGCACCTGCCAGAACTGGGGGTCCCCGAACAGCTCGGCGTAGTTCCCGAACCCCTCGAAGGTGGCCGGCTCCCCGCCGCTCACCTGCGCCTGCGTGTACTGGAAGAACGAGATCAGCCCGAGCTGGTAGATCGGGTAGACGAGCAGTCCGCCGAGTACGACAAGGGCGGGCGCGAGGTACAGCCAGGGCGTCCACCCACCCGACACGAGCGGCGAGGCCCCGGCCGCGCCCCGGCGCGCCCCACGGCCCTCACGGGCCTTTGCCACGCGCGGCTCACCGGCGTCCGCGACGGTGGCGGGGACGGGACCCGAGGGCGGCCCGGCCGACGCCACGAGCACCTCGGCGACGGCCGCCGCAGGCGCGGCAGACCGGCCGGCCCCCGGGCCGCGTTCGCCTCCCGGCTCCCCACCACCCACCGCGCCGCAACCGGCCGGCCCGGCCGCCATGGCGGGCGCGCTCCCGGCCGAACCGGTCTCCACGGCGGGCGCGCTCCCGCACGAACCAGCCGCCCCGCTCCCGTCCGGCCCGCTCCCGGCCACAGCGGCTCCGGCCGTCTCGCTCGCGGTGGCGTCGGCCCCCACCGGTCCGACCCCGGCCCCCGCCGTCGCAGCGGAGTCGGCGGCCTGCGCCGATCCCGCCCCAGGACAGCCGCTCCCCGCCTGCTCCGTGCGGTCGTTCATGCCGTTCACCCCGCGGAGCCGAACGCGGTGTTCATCTTCTTCGCGGCGTCCTCGGAGGCCTGCGCGACGTCCTTCTTGCCGCTGATGACCTCCTGGAACATGGTCGGCAGGACGAGCTGGGAGTCGATCTGGGCCCAGGCCGGGGACGCGGGGACGAACCTGGTGCCGGCCGAGAGGGTCTGGACGAAGGGCTTCACGAAGGGCTCCTCCCGGGCGACCTGCTGGCGCACGTCCGTGAAGGTCGGCAGGAAGCCCATCGCGTCGAAGAGCTCGGTCTGGGTCTTCTTGGAGGCCAGCCGCCGCATCAGGTCGACGGCGAGCGTCCGGTGCGAGGTGCTCTTCAGGACGCCGATGTTGTTGCCGCCGGCGAAGGCGGGCGCGATCGAGCCGGGCTTCACCCCCGGCAGCGGGGCGACGGCGTACTTGCCCTTGACCTTCCCGGCCTCGACGGCGGTGTGGCTGAAGTCGCCGCCGATGGCCATGCCGGCCTTGCCCGCGGCGAACGCGGAGATCGTGTCGTTGCCGCCCATGCCCGCGCACTTGGCGGCCGGGCAGTTGTCGTCGCCGAAGAGGGAGGTGTACGCCTTGATGCCCTTGCGGGCCTGCGGGCTGTCGATGCCGGAGGCGTACGAGCCGCCCTCGCCGCTCGCGAGCTCACCGCCGTTGGCCCACACGAACGGCATCGCGCCGTAGGTGTAGGCGCCGCCGACGACCAGGCCGTACAGCTCCGGCTTGGCCGCGCGTATCTCGCGGGCGGTGGAGGCGAGTTCGGCCATCGTCCTCGGGACGGACAGGCCGAGTTCCTTGAAGACGTCCGTGCGGTAGTACAGGGCGCGCACGCCGACGTAGAAGGGTGCGCCGTAGACCTTGCCGTCCACGGTGACCGACTGCTTCGCGGTCGGGTCGGTGTCCTTCGCCTCGCCCCAGTCGCCGAACTCCTCGGTGACGTCGAGGAGTCCGCCGTCCTTCACGTAGCCGGCCGTGTCGGTGTTGCCGTACTCCATGACGTCCGGAGCGGAGGCGGGGTCGTTGAAGGCGGCCTTGACGCGCTGGGCGCGGGTGTCGATGGGGATGTACTCGACGTCGACCTCGGTGCCCTCGTGGGCCTTCTCGAAGTCGGCGACGACGGAGTCGACGACCTTCTCCTTGGGCGCGTTGCCGACCTCCTGGAAGAGCCACACGCGCAGCGTGCCGGTCTTCTCGTCCTTGTCGGAGGAGGTGTTGCCGGAGGTCTGGGGGGCGCAGGCGGTGGCCAGGAGGGCGGCGAGCGCACCGAGGCCGACGAGACGGGCGGACAGCTTCATGGAGTGCTCCTCCGAGGGAGTGTTGCAACATGCGCAATGAAGGTTTCGCTGTGCACAACACTTCGGAGGCTAGGGACTGCATGAACACGCCCACAAGAGGTCTCAACCACTCTGTGACCGGCAGACGCACCCCGTGCAACGCCCGGACAGCACAAAAGCCTCCAGGGCACGCAAAACGCACCCTGGAGGCTTTACACCGCGCGGACCGGGCCTACTTGTCGCCCTTGCCCTTGTCGTCGCCGCCGGAGCCCATGGACTCGTAGATCTCCTTGCACATGGGACACACGGGGTACTTCTTCGGGTCGCGGCCCGGAACCCAGACCTTGCCGCACAGCGCCACGACGGGGGTGCCGTCGAGGGCGCTCGCCATGATCTTGTCCTTCTGGACGTAATGGGCGAAGCGCTCGTGGTCACCGTCACCGTGAGAGGTCTGCGGCGTCGGCTCTACGAGGGTCCCCGTACCAGTCCCGCGCTCGGGCTCGAGAGTGCTCATAGGCCCAAGGGTACTGAAGCTCACACGCATCAGTTGAGCGAAGGGTCGTCGGGGTACGTCGCCACCATCGCCAGCTCGTTGCGCTGGCGGCGCAGCACCTCGCGCCATAGCCGCTCCGGGGACGGGGAGGACACGTCGCCGGGCTCGGACTCGACGACGTACCAGGCGCCGTCGACCAGCTCGTCCTCCAGCTGGCCCGGGCCCCAGCCGGCGTACCCGGCGAAGATCCGCAGGGAGCCGAGGGCGGAGGCCAGCAGCTCGGGCGGCGCCTCCAGGTCGACCAGCCCGATCGCGCCGTGCACCCGGCGCCAGCCCAGCGGAGCGGCCTCCCCGGTCGCGCCGCCGGGGACGACGGCGACCCCGAGGGCCGAGTCCAGCGACACCGGGCCGCCCTGGAAGACCACGCCGGGCTCGACGGCGAGATCCCCCCAGCCCTCCAGGATGTCGCCCACGTCCACCGGGGTGGGGCGGTTGAGGACGACACCGAGGGACCCCTCCTCGTCGTGGTCGAGGAGCAGCACCACCGCGCGGTCGAAGTTCGGGTCCGCCAGGGCGGGCGTGGCCACGAGCAACCGCCCTGTGAGCGAGGACACCTCGGTCATGCCAGACATGATCCCGCATCTTCCCCTCCCGTGGGGAGCGATGCGGGCGTCCGGAGTGCGCGCAGCTCAGGGCGCACCGATGCGCCCGCCGCGCACGAAGGTGATCGTCACCCCACGTGCCCGGCACGGAACGGTTCGTGTTGTGACAGAGCTATGACGCGGCCGGGTCCGCCTCAGGCTTACAGAAGGGGGGTGGAGGGCGATTACCCTTTCCCTCCTGGCCCCTGCCCGACTCCACGGAACGCGAGATTCATGACCGTCAACGACGATGTCCTGCTTGTCCACGGCGGAACCCCGCTGGAGGGCGAGATCCGTGTCCGCGGTGCGAAGAACCTCGTACCGAAGGCCATGGTGGCGGCGCTGCTCGGCAGCGCTCCGAGCCGGCTGCGCAATGTTCCGGACATCCGCGACGTGCGAGTCGTACGGGGTCTGCTGCAGCTGCACGGTGTGACGGTCCGTCCGGGTGACGAGCCCGGCGAACTGGTGATGGACCCGACGCGCGTGGAGAGCGCGAACGTCGCCGACATCGATGCCCACGCCGGTTCCAGCCGTATCCCGATCCTGTTCTGCGGCCCGCTGCTGCACCGCCTGGGCCACGCCTTCATCCCCGGCCTCGGCGGCTGCGACATCGGCGGCCGGCCCATCGACTTCCACTTCGAGGTGCTGCGGCAGTTCGGCGCGAAGATCGAGAAGCGGGCGGACGGCCAGTACCTGGAGGCGCCGCGGCGGCTGCGCGGCACGAAGATCCGGCTGCCCTACCCGTCCGTGGGCGCGACCGAGCAGGTGCTGCTGACGGCCGTCCTCGCCGAGGGCGTCACGGAGTTGTCCAACGCGGCCGTCGAGCCGGAGATCGAGGACCTCATCTGCGTGCTGCAGAAGATGGGCGCGATCATCGCGATGGACACCGACCGGACGATCCGCATCACGGGTGTGGACCAGCTCGGCGGCTACAACCACCGCGCCCTGCCGGACCGCCTGGAGGCCGCGTCCTGGGCGTCGGCGGCGCTGGCCACCGAGGGCAACATCTACGTCCGCGGGGCGCAGCAGCGCTCGATGATGACGTTCCTGAACACCTACCGCAAGGTGGGCGGTGCCTTCGAGATCGACGACGAGGGCATCCGCTTCTGGCACCCCGGCGGTCAGCTGAAGTCCATCGCGCTGGAGACGGACGTCCACCCGGGCTTCCAGACCGACTGGCAGCAGCCGCTGGTGGTCGCCCTGACGCAGGCCACGGGCCTGTCCATCATCCACGAGACGGTCTACGAGTCCCGCCTGGGCTTCACGTCCGCGCTGAACCAGATGGGCGCCCACATCCAGCTCTACCGCGAGTGCCTGGGCGGCTCCCACTGCCGCTTCGGCCAGCGCAACTTCCTGCACTCCGCGGTCGTCTCCGGCCCCACCAGGCTCCAGGGCGCCGACCTGGTCATCCCGGACCTGCGCGGCGGCTTCTCGTACCTCATCGCGGCCCTGGCGGCCCAGGGCACGTCCCGGGTCCACGGCATCGGCCTGATCAACCGCGGCTACGAGAACTTCATGGAGAAGCTCGTGGAGCTGGGCGCGAAGGTGGAACTGCCCG
Organism: Streptomyces sp.; assembly: GCF_031181705.1. Lineage (GTDB taxonomy): Bacteria > Actinomycetota > Actinomycetes > Streptomycetales > Streptomycetaceae > Streptomyces. The sequence continues at coordinate 53,362 of NZ_JAPSKN010000011.1, read as the reverse complement.
GCAAGGCGCTCGGGTAAGCGCCCGCAGTCACGCCAAAGGGGCGGCCACCCGGAACCGGGTGGCCGCCCCTTTGATGTCACTCACTGTGGCCCGTACACCGCCGGCGTACGGACGACAGGGTTACTTGCCCTTGGCGGCTTCCTTGAGCTTCGAGCCCGCGGAGACCTTCACGCTGTAGCCGGCCGGGATCTGGATGGGCTCGCCGGTCTGCGGGTTGCGGGCGGTGCGAGCGGCACGGTGGGTGCGCTCGAAGGTCAGGAAGCCGGGGATGGTGACCTTCTCGTCCCCCTTGGAGACGATGTCGCCGACGACGTCGGCGAACGCGGCCAGCACGGCGTCGGCGTCCTTGCGGGTCACCTCGGCGCGGTCGGCCAGCGCGGCCACCAGCTCACTGCGGTTCATGTTGTTACTCCCGTGTTCATCTTGCCGTTGAGGCGTCAGATCGAAGCCGATGCTGCCAGGGTCCTCGTTGAGTCCCCGGACCCGGGTCCGTCGTCAGACCCTCGCGCCCAGGGACGCATCCTGCCCCTACCTGCGGCGGGAAAGCCAATCCGGCACCCGCAGGAGTCGTGAGAACACCCTTGGGGAGTCACACGAAAAGAGGGCCTGAGCCTGGCCGCCACGATAGCTCCGCTGCTGACGGGGGGCGTGCGACGCGCCGGTCCCCCGGCTGCCGTGGGGTTGCTCACAGTCCGGGGACGGCCGTCCCGAAGGCCCTGGGACGCCTCGCCCTCAGACCGCGGACGGGCTGTTCGCCGTCGCGCCGGCCGCCTTGGCCGCCTCCCGCACCGCACCGGCCACCGCGCCCGCGACCTTGTCGTTGAAGACGCTCGGAATGATGTAGTTCGGGTTCAGCTCGTCCTCGGTCACCACGTTCGCCAGGGCGGTCGCGGCGGCCAGCATCATCTCCGTGTTGACCGTGCGGGACTGCGCGTCCAGCAGGCCGCGGAAGACGCCCGGGAAGACCAGCACGTTGTTGATCTGGTTCGGGAAGTCGGAGCGGCCCGTGGCCACAACGGCCGCGGTCTGACGGGCGATTGCCGGGTCGACCTCGGGGTCGGGGTTCGCGAGCGCGAACACGATGGCGTCCTCGGCCATGGCGGCCACGTCGTCGCCGTCCAGAACGTTCGGCGCGGAGACGCCGATGAAGACGTCCGCGCCGCGCACGGCCTCCTTGAGCGTGCCGGTGAGGCCCTCGGGGTTGGTGTTGTCGGCGATCCAGCGCAGCGCCGAGTCGGGGGCGGCGTCCACCAGGTCCTCGCGGCCGGCGTGCACCACGCCGTGGATGTCGGCGACGACGGCGTTCTTGACGCCCGCGGCGAGCAGCAGCTTGAGGATGGCCGTGCCGGCGGCGCCGGCGCCGGACATCACGACGCGGATGTTCTCGATCGCCTTGCCCGCGACGCGCAGTGCGTTGGTGAGCGCGGCCAGGACGACGATCGCGGTGCCGTGCTGGTCGTCGTGGAAGACGGGGATGTCCAGCGCCTCGCGCAGCCGGGCCTCGATCTCGAAGCAGCGCGGGGCGGAGATGTCCTCCAGATTGATGCCCGCGAAGCCCGGGGCGATCGCCTTGACGATCTCGACGATCGCGTCGGTGTCCTGGGTGTCGAGGCAGATCGGCCAGGCGTCGATGCCGGCGAACCGCTTGAAGAGCGCGGCCTTGCCCTCCATGACGGGCAGCGCGGCCTTGGGGCCGATGTTGCCCAGGCCCAGCACGGCGGAGCCGTCCGTCACGACCGCAACGGAGTTGCGCTTGATGGTGAGGCGGCGGGCGTCCTCGGGGTTCTCGGCGATGGCCATGCAGACGCGGGCGACGCCGGGCGTGTAGACCATGGAGAGGTCGTCACGGTTGCGGATCGGGTGCTTCGACGCCATCTCGATCTTGCCGCCGAGGTGCATGAGGAAGGTGCGGTCCGAGACCTTGCCCAGGGTGACGCCCTCGATGCCGCGCAGCTCCTCGACGATCTCGTCCGCGTGCGCGGTGGAGGTCGCCGCGATCGTGACGTCGATGCGGAGCTTCTCGTGACCGGACGCGGTGACGTCGAGGCCGGTCACCGAGCCTCCGGAGGACTCCACGGCGGTGGTGAGCTGCGAGACGGCGGTTCCGCTCGCGGGCACCTCCAGCCGGACCGTCATCGAGTAGGAGACGCTGGGCGCCGTTGCCATGGCCGACTTCCTCTGCTTTCACCTGACGCTGTTTTGTGCCGTCCGATCGTCGCACCTACCGCTCGGTAGCGGGTAGCCGCCCTCTATTGCGAACGTTTTGTTCGCGGAACCGGCAGACGAAAGAGACCCACGTCACGCTGACGTGGGTCTCTTTCCCGATGAGGTGGCACCGACCCGCCATGCTCGCCTCGCGGCAAGTGGTCGCTCGTAGCGACGAAGGTTGGGCCCGGGGGCTTGGATCGGGCCGGTGCCACGTCCAGGCTAACAAACGGATCGCGTAAGGCCATTCCCGTACCGGGAGTTCATTTCGCCGACAAGTGGGTAACGGGCCGCCCGGGCCGGGATCCGCCGTCGCGTCAGTCCCTGAGCAGGTCGGGCACGCCCGCCGCGTCGGGCTCGTCCCGGTCCGCGGAGACGACCGTGAGCTGCTGGGTTGCCCGGGTCAGCGCGACGTAGAGCACCCGCAGTCCGGCCGGTGACTCGTCGGCGATCTCCGCCGGTGAGACCACCACCGTCGCGTCGTACTCCAGGCCCTTGGCCTCCAGGCTGCCGAGGGCCACGACCCGGTCGCCGAGTCCGGCGAGCCAGCGGCGGGCCTCCTCGCGGCGCTGCATGGCGACGACCACGCCGACCGTGCCGTCGACGCGCTCCAGCAGCCGGGCGGCCTCCTCGCGGACGGTGGCGCCCAGGGTGTCCTCGACGACCGTGAAGCGCGGTTCGACACCGGTGGAGCGGACCGCCTTCGGGGAGACGGAGCCGGGCATCGCGAGGGCGAGGACCTTCGCGGCGAGTTCGGCGATCTCGGCCGGGTTGCGGTAGTTCACGGTGAGCTCGAAGCGGCGGCGCGGGCGGGTGCCGAGGGCCTCGTCGCGGGCCTCGGCGGCCTCGTCCGGGTCGGACCAGGACGACTGCGCCGGGTCGCCGACGACCGTCCAGGTGGCGTGCCGGCCGCGGCGGCCGACCATGCGCCACTGCATCGGGGTGAGGTCCTGCGCCTCGTCGACGATGACGTGGGCGTACTCGACGCGCTCCTGGGCGAGCCGCTCGGCCCGCTCCCGCTGGGTCTCCTCGCGCACCGGCATCAGCTCCTCCAGACCGGTGAGCTGGTCCAGCGGGTCGAGCTCGCGCTTCCTGCGGGGGCGGGCCGGGGCGCCGAGGATCGCCTGGAGCTCGTCGAGCAGCGCGATGTCGTGCACGGAGTACCCGTCGCGCTTGAGGGAGCGGGCGACCTTGCGGACCTCGCCGGGGTTGAGCAGGCGCCGGGCCCAGCGGCCCAGGCGGCGCTCGTCGGCCATGGCGTCCAGGACGGCGGCCGGGGTCAGCTCCGGCCACCAGGCGTCGAGGAAGGCGAGGAAGTCGTCCTCGGAGGTGATGTCCTCGTCGAAGGAGGAGCGCAGCTCGGCGGCGAGCTCCGGGTCGGTGTGCCGGCCGGCCGCGCCGGAGCGCTCCCACAGGGCGTCCAGCAGGAGCTTGCGGGCGCGCGGGCGCAGCAGGTTGACGGGGGCGGTGCCGCCGAGGGCGGCGCGGCGGATGCCCGCGAGCTCCTCGGCCTCCAGCTCCAGGCGGCGGCCGAAGGCGACCACGCGCAGCCGGGTCGGTGAGTCGTTCGGCTCCAGGGCGCCGCGCGCGGCCTTGCGCAGCACCTTCAGCATGCGCGAGGAGCCCTTGGCGCGGGCCACGGCCGGGGAGTCGTACAGGGTGGCCTCGGCGCCCTCGACCAGGGAGCCGATGGCGCGGATGGCGACCTGGCCCTCCTCGCCGAGGGAGGGCAGCACGCCCTCGGTGTAGGCGACGAGCAGCGGGGTGGGCGAGACGATCAGGATGCCGCCCGCGTACCGGCGCCGGTCCTGGTAGAGGAGGTAGGCCGCGCGGTGCAGGGCGACGGCGGTCTTGCCGGTGCCCGGGCCGCCCTCGACGTACGTCACGGAGGCGGCGGGGGCGCGGATGACCAGGTCCTGCTCGGCCTGGATGGAGGCGACGATGTCGCGCATGGTGTGGCTGCGGGCCTGGCCGAGCGCGGCCATCAGGGCGCCGTCGCCGATGGCGGGCAGTTCGCGGCCGTCGAGGAAGGCCGTGAGCTCGGGGCGCATCAGGTCGTCCTCGACGCCGAGCACCTTGCGGCCCTTGGAGCGGATGACCCGGCGGCGCACGACGCGGCCGGGGTCCACGGGCGTCGACCGGTAGAACGGCGCCGCGGCCGGGGCCCGCCAGTCGATGACCAGCGGGGCGTAGTCCTGGTCGAGCACGCCGATGCGGCCGATGTGCAGGGTCTCGGCGATGTCGGCGGTGTTGTCCGGGCGCACCGCGCCCTCGGCCGGCTCGATGGCGGTGTACGCGCCGTCCGGCCCCTTCTTGCCGTCCTTGCCGAGCAGCAGGTCGATCCGGCCGAAGAGGAAGTCCTCGAACTCGTTGTTGAGCCGGTTGAGGTGGATGCCCGCGCGGAAGACCTGGGCGTCCCGCTCGGCCAGGGCGCCGGGCGTGCCGACCTGGCCGCGCTGGGCCGCGTCGTTCATCAGGAACTCCGCCTCGTGGATCTTCTCCTCGAGGCGCCGGTACACCCGGTCCAGGTGTTCCTGTTCGACACCGATCTCGTGGGCTCTCAAGGAGTCTTCGAGCGCGGCTTCCTGTTGAGCCTGAGCGGCCACCGGGCCCCCTTCTGACGTGCTGGGCAGCCGTCCACCGTACGCGAAGGGGACCCGGTAAGGCTACGCGTCGACCTCGACCAGCCGCTTCCCGTCGAAGGTCACGACCTCGAAGTGGTCGATCTCGTTCGGCTCGAAGGCGGCGCCGCCCTGGACGTACAGCGGCTGCCTGGCCTTCTCCGTCCTGGCGTCGGGGAGGCCGTAGCCCCACTCCGGGACGGACCAGGAGGACAGGGTCTCCCGCTCGCCGTTCTTGCCGACCGCGACGAGGGCGCACTTGAGCGGGCCCTTGACGTTCTTGAGCTCGGTGACCACGCCCGTCCCCCAGTCCTTCTTCTGGAGGGCGACCGTCGCGGTGACCTTGGTGGTCGGGTCGGTGGCGGAGATCTTGTCGGAGATGCCGTCGAAGGCCTCCTTGGCGGGGCTCGCCGCGAGCGGGCGCTGCTGCGTGCCGCCGCTGTCACCGCCGCCGCCGTTCGTCGCGACCGCGACGAAGGGGCCGCCGATGATCAGCGCGCCGGCCGCGGCCACCATGTAGAAACTGCGGCGGCGCTTCTGGGCGCGGCGGTCGGCGACCTCGTCGACCAGCTTCTCCACCAGGCGCGGCCGGGGCTTCGCGGACAGCGACTCGCCGATCGCGGGCGTGCTGCCGGAGCCGGGCAGGTCGGCCAGGGCGGCGAGCATGGGCTCCATGCCGGCCAGCTCGTCGAGCTGCTGGGCGCACCATTCGCAGGTGGCGAGGTGGGCCTCGAAGGCGGTCGCTTCGGCGTCGTCGAGGATGCCGAGGGCGTAGGCGCCCACGGTCTCGTGCTCGTTCGGCACCGGAGATTCCTGCATGGGGCCAGACATACCCATGCCTCCCGTACCGAACCCTTGGTTACCCCCGTAAACACTCATCACGCCGTCACCCCCCGCTCCTCCAGTGCCAGCTTCATCGAACGCAGGGCGTAGAACACCCTGGAGCGGACCGTCCCGCTGGGTATGCCCAGGGTCTCGGCCGCCTCATTGACGGTACGCCCCTTGAAGTACGTCTCGACGAGCACCTCCCGGTGAGCGGGGGTCAGGTCGTCGAGTGCGTCCGAGAGGGTCATCAGCCACAGCGCCTTGTCGATCTCGTCCTCCGCGGGGATGACCTCCAGCGGCGACGGGTCGACCTCCTGCGGCCGGGCCTGCCGGCTGCGGTGGCCGTCGATGACGATGCGCCGGGCGACCGTCACCAGCCAGGGGCGTACCGATCCGGTCGCCCGATTGAGCTGACCGGCGTTCTTCCAGGCACGGATGAGCGTTTCCTGCACGACGTCCTCGGCGCGCTGCCGGTCTCCGGCGACCAGGCGCAGGACGTATGCCAGCAGGGGTCCGGCGTGTTCGCGGTAGAGCGCACGCATCAGCTCCTCGTCGGGTTCCGAGGGCTGGGACATGCGATGTCGGGCCCTCGGTGCTCGTTCATTGGCCACGACGGAATCCTTGCGCACGCCCACCTCCGATGTCCGGGGGTTCCCCCAGTCGGTCGCTCCACAAGCCGTACGGAAGCGAGCCGTTGGATGTTCAAAGGAAGGCGACAGATTTCTTCGAACTGCCGTGACGAGCGGGACATGGGGTCACATTCCCACCCCGCGTTCTTTACATTTCCGCCACACCGGCAAGATCAAGTCGAGCCTTCGCTACGGGGCCGTAGACAAACGGCGTGTAATCGAAATCACTTCGACAGCGGGGTCACAGAAGTCGCATTCAGGACACGGAATTTCAGTGCACGGACCACTCAATTCCGTTTCACGCGCGGGCGAGTGCGGCACGGCGGCGGTGCCGGGCGACGCGTTCGCGGTTCCCGCAGACCTCGCTGGAGCACCAGCGCCTGCGGCGTCCACGGGAGGTGTCGAGGTAGACGATGCGGCAGTTGTCGCCCTCGCACTGGCGCAGGGCCGCACGCGCGACGGGGTCGGTGAGCAGGTCGACGGCGTCCCGGGCCACACAGGCGAGCAGGGCGGCGCAGTCGGGCGGGCCGTCCAACTGCCGTACGAGCCGGCCGCCTTCGCCGCGGACCGCGCGGGGCGCCGGGGGCGCGGTGCGGGCCAGGTCGTTGACGCGCGCGAGCGCGAAGTCGTACGTCGTCACGCCGGAGCCCGGCCGGCCACGCACCAACCGGTCGATCTGGGTGCGCAGTTCGCGGAAGGCGGCCGGCCAGGTGGCGTCGGCGTGGGCCAGGGCGGTGTCCGCCGGGACCAGCCCGGAGCCGGTGATCCAGGCGCGCAGCACGGGCAGGGAGTCCAGCCGCTCCTGCGGGTGGGTGGTGGAGAGCAGATCCAGGCAGATCCGCCCGGCGTCGAACCGCAGCTCGTACGGGGCCGTGGCTGTACCCAGTGCCATGTGCCTGTCACCGCCTAGGTCGGTGAGACGCCGGAGTGGGGCTCCAGAACCGTTCCCCTCTTACAGTGCCCGCCCCGGGCTGCGCCGGAAAGACCTCACGCGGAGGCAGGCCGGAGAAGGGGTCCGGACGGGGTCCCGGGCGAGTCCCGGCGGGGGCGGCCCGGCCGCTGCGGCGGGGACTCCCGGGGCTTGGGAAGCTTGGGGACTTCTGCGGCAGCAGGGCAGGACGTGGCGGTCCGGCGACGCCTCAGGGCTGCCTGGCGCCTGGCGATACGGCTGCACGCCGAGGCCGCGCGGGGCCCGGCCACACGCCGTGGCGGCCAGACGAACCTGCAACACCCCGAGGCCGCGCGGGGGCCCGGCCGTATTGCGTGGCCGCCAGGCGAACCGGTCGCACTGCGAGATCGCCCGACAACCCGGCCGCACGGCACGGCCGCGCAACGGCCCAGCCGTGCTCTCCAGCCACCAGGCGAACCGATCGCACTTCCAAGACCGCCCATCAGCCCGGCCTGGTCCAAGGCCGCCCATCAGCCCGGCCTTACCCCATAGCCCCCGTCAGCCCGGTCGAACCGCAAGGCAGGGCGACGGCCCGGCGGCCATATCACGCGACACCGGACGAACCGGTCACGCTGCAAGATCGCCCAACACCCCGGCCGCACTGCAACACCGCCGAACAGCCCGGCCGATCCGCAGCACCGCGCGACGGCCCTGGCCCGCGCTCCCGCCCGTCCAGCCACCCGGCCACGCCCCCGACCACCCGGCCACCCGTCGTGGCACCGGTCACTCACCTCGGCGGATTCTCGCTCAACCCCCGGCGCGCCTCACGCGTCCGCGTACTTCGTCTCCGTCGCCGGGTCCAGGGCCAGGCGGTAGCCGCGTTTGACCACCGTCTGGATGAGCTTGGGCGTGCCCAGGGCCGTGCGCAGGCGGGCCATGGCCGTTTCGACGGCGTGTTCGTCGCGGCCGGAGCCGGGCAGGGCGCGCAGCAGCTCGGCGCGGGCGACGACCCAGCCGGGGCGCCGGGACAGGGCGCGCAGCAGGGACATGCCGGCCGGCGGCACGGGCTTGAGCTCGCCGTCGACCAGCACGGCGTGACCGCGGATCTCCACCCGGTGCCCGGCGACCGGCAGCGCCCGCGCCCGCGCGGGCAGCTCCTGGCAGAGCAGCTGCACGAGCGGCCCGAGCCGGAAGCGCTCGGGCTGGATCGTGTCAATGCCGCGGGACTGCAGCGGCAGGGCCGTGACCGGGCCCACGCAGGCCGGCAGCACGTCGTGGCTCAGGGCGACCAGCACCTCGGGCAGCAGCCCGCGCTCCTCCGCCCGGGACAGCAGCGAGGCCGCCGCGGGTGCACTGGTGAAGGTGATCGCGTCCAGGCCCCGGGAGACCGTCGCGTCGAGGAGCCGGTCCACCGGGCCGAGATCCTCCGGCGGCATCCACCGGTACACCGGCACCCCGACCACCTCGGCCCCGCCCGCCCGCAGCGCCTCCACGAACCCCGGCAGCGGCTCGCCGTGCAGCTGGATCGCGACGCGCTGTCCCTCCACGCCCTCCTCCAGCAGCCGGTCGAGGACCTCCGCCATGGATTCCGAGGAAGGCGACCACTCCTCCGTCAGCCCGGCGGCCCGGACCGCTCCCTTCACCTTCGGCCCGCGCGCCAGGATCCGTACGCCGCCCAGCCGGGAGAGCAGGTCCTCGCCCAGGCCCCAGCCGTCGGCGGCCTCGACCCAGCCCCGGAAGCCGATCGCGGTCGTGGCGACCACGATGTCGGGTGCCTGCTGGATGATGTCCTTCGTCGCGGCCAGCAGTTCGCTGTCGTCGGCGAGCGGCACGATCCGCAGGGCGGGGGCGTGCAGGACGGCGGCGCCGCGCCGCTGCAGCAGCGCCCCGAGCTCATCGGCCCGGCGCGCGGCCGTCACACCGACGGTGAAACCCGCCAGCGGTCCGTGGTCGGGTCGTCGTTCTTCCTCGTACATGGCTCTCGTCCCGCACTCGAGTCGTCGTACTGCGTGGTACGGCGTACCTGCATGCCGATCGAGCCTGTCAACGGCTCGTGACAGGCCCGGATCGGCGTGATGTCGCCAGTGTTACGTCACACCTCGGCGTAGCTGAGCTGCGGCTTCGCCTCCGAGGCCGCCGAGGTGGCGGGTACCCGGGGTGCCGTGCGCCGAAGGTATACGGCCCACGTGACCGCGAAGCACACCGCGTAGAAGGCGAGGAAGGCGACGAAGGCGCCGGTGCCGGAGCCGTAGGAGAGGAAGGACTGGCGGAAGGCCAGGTTGATGCCGACACCGCCGAGCGCGCCCACCGCGCCGATCAGGCCCATCGAGGCACCCGACAGCCGCCGCCCGTACGCCGCTGCCGCCTCACCCTCGAGCCCCCTGGCGATCGCCTTGTTCTGGAAGATGCCCGGGATCATCTTGAACGTCGAGCCGTTGCCGAGCCCGCTGAGCACGAACAGCACCACGAACGCCCCGGTGAACAGGGCCAGCGACTTCTCCATGGAGGCACCGATCAGGACCGCCGTCGCGACGCCCATCGCCACGTAGTTCCACAGGCTGATCTTCGCGCCGCCGTAGCGGTCGGCGAGCCAGCCGCCGAGCGGACGGATCAGCGAGCCGAGCAGCGGGCCGATGAAGGTGACGTACGCGGCCTCCAGCGGCGTGCGGCCGAACTGGTTCTGCAGGACCTGGCCGAAGGCGAAGCTGTAGCCGATGAAGGAGCCGAAGGTGCCGATGTAGAGGACGGACATGATCCACGTGTGGGCGTCCCGGGCGGCGTCCTTGGCGGCACCGGTGTCGTTCTTGACGTTCTCCAGGTTGTCCATGAACAACGCGGCCATCACGGCGGCCACGACGATCAGCGGGATGTAGACGCCGAGCAGCACGCGCGGGCCGCCGCCGGCGCCGATGATCGCGAGCGCGGCCAGCTGGATCACCGGTACGCCGATGTTGCCGCCGCCCGCGTTCAGGCCGAGGGCCCAGCCCTTCTTCCGCAGCGGGAAGAAGGCGTTGATGTTGGTCATGGAGGAGGCGAAGTTGCCGCCGCCGACGCCGGCGAGCAGGCCGACCAGCAGGAAGGTGGAGAAGGAGGTGCCCGGCTCCATCACGGTGAACGCGGCGACCGTCGGGACCAGCAGCATGCCGGCCGAGATGATCGTCCAGTTCCGTCCGCCGAAGACGGCGACGGCGAAGGTGTAGGGGACGCGGACGACGGCGCCGACCAGCGTGACCATCGAGGTCAGCATGAACTTGTCGGCGGGGGTCAGCCCGTACTCGGGGCCCATGAACAGCACCAGCACGGACCACAGGGTCCAGACCGAGAAGCCGATGTGCTCGGACAGCACGGAGAAGTAGAGGTTCCGGCGGGCCACCTTCTCGCCGGTCTCCTTCCAGAACGTCTCGTTCTCGGGATCCCAGTGCTGGATCCAGCGGCCGCCCCTGCTCGGGGGTGCGGGTGCCGTGCCGGGGCCTGTCATGACGCCTCCACTGTGCTCCGGGACTCGGTGGTACTTCGAGTGACTGGTCCCGAAGGTAGGGAGGACGCGTTTCGCGCCTGTGCCGGTGAGTGACCGCGAGGGAACGTTGCTCTCACCCCGCGCCCGGGCGGGATGAGAGGTTCCGCCGCTTTTTGGGAATCAGCGCGCGGAGGCTGCCCGTACGGATTCGGCTTGGCCGGCGGCTGATCCGGTTCAGCCGCCGGTCGCCGCTCTCCTCCGCTCCCCGTGCCGTCCCCCGCGCCGTCCCTCGCCCCGGGGCTCACCACTCGGCCACAACCGAGGCTGCTGCCTCGCCGCCAGGTCCTCAGCCCAGCCGAAGGCCAGGATGCAGGCGCCGATGAGGAACCAGGTCAGGGCCAGGACCGGCCACGGGCTTTCCAGGAGGCCGGGGACGTTCTGTTCCAGGAGGGGGAAGGCCCACAGGTGGTCCCAGAGGGTCGCCGCGATCAGGATGCAGACGTTGTGCCAGAGGTAGATCGTGACGGCCCGGGAGTTGAGCAGGGTGATCGTGCCGGCGAACGGGCGCAGCCGGCGCGGCCAGTCGGACCAGGACGGGCTGACGTGCAGCAGCAGCGCCACCGTGGCGAAGGACCACAGGGCCTGGGCCAGCGGCATGCTGTCCAGGTCGTTGCCGGTGCCGAAGTCGTGGTGCAGGGCGTACCAGAGGCCGGCCAGGGCGATGACGGGTGCCACGGACGGGACGATGTAGCGCGGCAGGCGCCGCAGGATGCCCTCCTGGTGGGCCATGCCGAGGATCCAGCAGGCGCCGAAGGTGGAGAAGTCCGTGAACGCCGAGGGGATCCGCTCACCGGGCAGGGCGAGCCAGCCCTGCTCGAAGGCGACGGCCAGGACGATCGGCGCGGACAGCGTGAGGACCGGCAGGGCGCGCAGGGCCTTCAGCAGCAGCGGGGACAGCAGGACGTACCAGAGGTAGGCCCGGATGTACCACAGCGGGCCCGCGAGGTCCGCCGCCCAGTTCTCGCCGATGACGCCGTGCACGCCGGGCAGCCCCTCGGCGTACGGCGGGTCGCTGAACGGCACGATCCAGAAGGCGAGGTGGAGCCACCACCAGCCGGGGTGCCCGTCCGCGTCCGGACCCCAGCCCTGCAGGACCATGCCGGTGACGCCGACGACGCCCAGCAGCCACAGCGGGGGCAGCAGCCGCCGCATGCGGCCGCGGATCACCTGGACCGGCGGGCGCTTCAGTGAGCGGGCCATGAGGTTGCCGGCGAGCGCGAACATCACGCCCATGGACGGGAACACCAGCGGCAGCCAGGCCCAGCCGGTCAGGTGGTACAGCACGACACGGAACAGCGCGAGGGCGCGCAGCAGGTCGAAGTAGCGGTCACGCCCGGGCTTCGGCGAAGGGGTCTGTTCCTTCGGCGGGTTCGGCGGGGCCTCGGCGGCGGGAGCCGTGGTCATGCGACCGGCCTCCCGTCCATCTGCTGCTGGGGCGTGGCGCTCGTGCCCCCGGGCAGCCCCACCGCACCCGTGCGCCGCAGCTTCTGCCAGCGCAGCCGGCCGCCGGTGAGGGCGGTGATCCAGGACTGCAGCAGGACGACGTACATGAGCTGCCGGTACAGGAGTTGCTGCAGCGGCAGGGAGATGAGGTGGGTCATGCGTTCCTTGTCGAGGTGGAACGCGTAGGCCGCGCACACCCCTTGTACGGCGAGGACGCCCAGCCAGGCGCCGATGGTCTTCTCGGTCGGGCCGAACACCAGGCCGTAGAGCAGGAACACGTCGATCAGCGGGGCGAGCAGCGGCGCCACGACCATGAACATCGACACCAGCGGCAGGCCGACCCGGCCGAAGCGGCCCGAGGGCCCGCGGTCGACCAGGGCCCGGCGATGCTTCCAGATCGCCTGCATCGTGCCGTACGACCAGCGGTAGCGCTGGGACCACAGCTGCTGCACGGACTCGGGGGCCTCGGTCCAGGCGATGGCCTTCTCCGCGTAGACGACGTGCCAGCCGTCGCGGTGCAGGGCCATGGTGATGTCGGTGTCCTCGGCGAGCGTGTCGTCGCTCATGCCGCCGACCCGTTCCAGTGCGCTGCGCCGGAACGCGCCGACCGCGCCGGGGATGGTGGGCATGCAGCGCAGCACGTCGTACATGCGGCGGTCGAGGTTGAAGCCCATCACGTACTCGATGTGCTGCCAGGCGCCGATGAGCGAGTCGCGGTTGCCGACCTTGGCGTTGCCGGCGACGGCGCCGACGCGCGGGTCGCCGAAGGGCTGCACGAGTTCGCGCACGGTGGCCGGCTCGAAGACGGTGTCGCCGTCCATCATCACGATGATGTCGTGGCGGGCGTTGGCGATGCCCCGGTTGAGGGCGGCCGGCTTGCCCGCGTTGAGCTGGCGGACGACGCGCACGCCGGGCAGGCCGAGGTTCTCGACGATGCGGGCGGTGCCGTCGGTGGAACCGTCGTCGATGACCAGCACCTCGATGGGGTGGTCGCTGGCCACCAGGGAACGGACCGTCTGCTCGATGCACTTGGCCTCGTTGTAGGCGGGCACGAGCACGGACACCGGTTCGGTGACGGGCTCTCCCCAGCGGAAGCCCTTGCGCCGGACCCGGCGGGCGTGGGCGACGGAGAGGATCAGCATCAGCCCGAGACGCCCGAAGACCAGCACGCCGACGACGGCCAGGCCGGCGACGAGCACCCCGGTCATCTGCTCCGAGGCCTGCACCAGGAAGACCCAGGCGTCGCCCTTCAGCGCCTCCAGGCCGGCGACCGGACTGTGCGCGCTCGGGGCGTCCAGGGCACCGGTGAGCGTGTGGAAGCGGTAGCCCTTGTCCTGCAGTCCGGAGATGTACCGGCCGAGCGCGGCCACGGTCTGGGAACGGTCGCCGCCGGAGTCGTGCATCAGCACGATGGCGCCCTTGCCGCCCTTCGGTGTGGCATTGCTGATGATCTTCTCGACGCCGGGCCGGCGCCAGTCCTCGCTGTCGGTGTCGTTGACGATGGTGATGTAGCCCTTGCTGCCTATGTACTCGGTGACCGGCCAGGAGTTGTTGTCCATGTTCCGGGCGTACGACGAGTAGGGCGGGCGGAACAGCGAGGTGCGGATGCCGGCCGCCCCGGCCAGGGCGAGCTGGTTCTGGGACAGTTCCCAGTCGACGCGGCTCCTGCTCTGCAGGGACAGGTCGGGGTGGTTGAAGGTGTGCAGGCCGATCTCGTGGCCCTCGTCGACCATGCGCTGGACGAGGTCCGGGTAGCGGGAGGCCATGGTGCCGGTGATGAAGAAGACGGCCCGGGCGTCGTGCTTCTTCAGCACGTCGAGCACCCTGGGCGTCCATTCGGGGTCGGGACCGTCGTCGAAGGTCAGGACCAGCTCGCGGTCCGGCAGTTTGAGACTCTTGGGCTTCCCGTCCCGGGTGTCGATGACGGGACCGCCCTTGAGGATGTCCTTCGGGACACGGTCGTTGGCGGCGGGCGGGCCGACGCGGTGGTCGGCGAGGATCTCGCTGTGCACGTAGCCGCGCAGCATGAGCATCGCCATCAGCGCGACGAGCACGAGCAGGGGCAGCAGCAGGCGCATGGGCAGGCGACGGCGCCTGGAGCCCCCACGGGCTCGTGACGCTGGCCCGGAACGGCGGACAGGGGATGCCATGGGTGGTGGTACCTCGGGTGGTGCGAGTCGGGTGCTGCGGGGACGGGTGATACGGGGACGGGTGATGCGGCGGGAGGGGGTGCGGGGTCCGGGTCGGGGTCGGGCCGACGGCCCTTGACGGCCCCGGGGTGAGGGGCCGGTGTCACCGAACGGGTGTGACGGAACGGATCGACGGGACGACACCGGCGGAGCGGGGCGGCGCCTCCCCTCAGGGGGCGTCCGGCCGGGGCGATGCACCGGAACAGTCCCGCCGCAGCCGCCACGGCCACCGCCACAGCCGGCGCCACGGTCGGCGGCCGGCTAGACCGCGGGTGTCCCGGCGACAGGCTGCGGCTTGGCCGGGCCCTCGGCCACCGTGCCGGTGTCGCCGCCGTCGCCGGTGCCCGTGGTCGTGGTCGGCTCCGGCGTGGAACCGCCCGTGGGTGCCGGGTCGGTGGCCGGTGTGGTCGGCGGGTCCGCCGGTTCGCTCGGGGCCGGTTCGCTCGCGCCGGTGTCCGGGGCCGGTGCGGTCCGGGTCGCCTTCGGCGTGGGCTCGGCCGACGTGCCGGGACGGCCGGTGCCTGCGGTGGCCTCCGGCCGGAACGCGCTGGGGCCGGACGAGGGCACCGTCGTCCCGCCGGCGGTCGGCGTGCCGCTCGGGGCGGTGGCGCCGGGGTGCGAGGCCGGGGCCGACTCCGCCGGCAGCGGCGGGCTGTCGACCTGCCCGGCCGGCGGGTTCTCCTGCTGGCCGGGCACGGGGAGCCAGGGCGCGTTGGAGTTGCCCGACAGCAGCGTGGCGACGATGACGACGGCGTAGATGCCGCAGGCCAGGGCGATGGCCATGCCTATGCGCCGGAAGCGGCGGCTGCGGCGGCCGGACTCGTCGACGAAGACGGGCCGGTCGGCGGCGGGGGCGACACCGGGTCCCTCCTTCACCTGCCGGACGAAGCCGTCCCCGAGCTGTACGGCGTCGAGCTGGACCGTGACCTCGTGCGGGTCGTGGGTGTGCTCGGCGGACTCGGAAGCGGTACCGGCGGAACCGGCTTCGGATTCGTCCGGGTCGGCCTCCGCCGGCTCCTGCCAGGGATCACGGACCGCCGGCCGGGCCCCCTGGAGCGTCGAGGACACCTGGGCCGTC
>NZ_JAPSKN010000011.1:20605-37866 GCF_031181705.1 Streptomyces sp. | reverse complement strand
GGCGGACTCGGAAGCGGTACCGGCGGAACCGGCTTCGGATTCGTCCGGGTCGGCCTCCGCCGGCTCCTGCCAGGGATCACGGACCGCCGGCCGGGCCCCCTGGAGCGTCGAGGACACCTGGGCCGTCCGGGACGCCTGAGACGAGGAGAGCGAGTCGGCCTCGCCCTCGCTCTGCCGGGGAATGCCGCGCAGTATCTCCGTCCCGGCGGGCAGGCGTGTGCCGGTCACCCGGACGTCGCCCTCGGAGAAGACCTGCGTGGCTCTGCCGTCCCGGGCTCTGCCGTCCGCGGTGAGTTCACCGGTCGCGGTAGCGGCCTCGGGCCATTCGGGTTGGGCGTCTTCTCGCCACTTTGTCACGCGCACGCACTTCCCCCCACGGGATGGTTCAGGTGCGCTTCCGACCTGAGCACCCGTCGTCGGACCGGGCCCCCACCCGTCCGAGCGCCCCCTCTTACCACACCGTGCTCAGGCGTCGAATGTAGCGCACGCGCAGGTTTCGTGTGAGCGCCGTATCGAATCGTGTCAATCGTGAGACGTCATGAGGACATGATCGGCGGCCGGAATCCATCCCCCCGGAGGCCGTCGCAACCACCCTTCCTCCGCGGCCAGCCGGGCCGCCGCCGCGCGCAGCGCGTCGAACGCGGGGTGGGTCAGGCCCCTGCGCCACACCAGCGACACGGGCGACAGCGGCACGGGATCGACCAGCGGCCGCAGCACGGTCGACGGCAGGGGCGGGAACCCCACGACGGCCAGGATCGGGTGGCGCGTCCTGGCCATGATCCGCTGGAACTCCTCCTCCCCGACGGCCAGCGGCGCGGGCGGCGCGAGCTCGATCCCCCGCCCCTCGACGAGCAGCCGGGCGAGGCCCGTCCACTCCGGTGTGCGCGGATTGCCGGCGCCGGCGTAGACGGTCTCGCCGGCCAGCTCGGCGAGCGGTACCCGATCCGCGCCGGCGAGCCGGTGGTCCTCGGGCAGGACCACCGCCATCGGCTCGTAGCGCACCGGCTGGTGGTCGAGCCCGCTGCGCAGTGCCGGGTCCAGTCCGGCGAACCGTCCGAACGACGCGTCGAGCCGGCCCGCGAGCAGCTCTCCGGCGGCCCAGGTCAGGCCGCTCTCGTAGCGGGCCATCAGCTCGTGCCCGGGGGCGAGTTCGCGCGCCCGGTGCAGCACGCGGCGCGGTGTGACCAGGCCCGGGGAGTTGAGGTCCACGAGCAGGGGCCGGGCCTGGTCGAAGGCGGCGAGCAGGTCGTCCTGCGCCCGCAGCACGCGCCGGGCGTACGGCAGCAGCCGCTCCCCGTCGGGCGTGAGCGTCACCTGCCGGGTGGTCCGCACGAACAGCTCGGCGCCCAGTTCCCGCTCCAGCCGCCGCACGTCCCGGCTGAGCGCCTGCTGCGCCAGGTGGAGCCGGAGCGCGGCTCGGGTGAAGTGCAGCTCCTCGGCGACGGTGACGAAGGCGCGCAGCAGACGCGGGTCGAGGTGGGCGGGCATGCCGTGAACCTACAGCGGGCGGCGGCCCGGGGGTTCAGGTGC
Organism: Streptomyces sp.; assembly: GCF_031181705.1. Taxonomy (GTDB): domain Bacteria; phylum Actinomycetota; class Actinomycetes; order Streptomycetales; family Streptomycetaceae; genus Streptomyces. Next base: position 36,336 of record NZ_JAPSKN010000011.1, on the reverse strand, counting down.
CGGTGGACTTGCCCCGGGCCTCGGCCTCGCCCTTCGGCGCGTCCGCGCCGGCGGGCGACGGGACCTGGCCCACCCGGTGCCGGGGCGCCGACCGTACGGGCGGACGCGTCAGGGTGATCTGCCGGACGACCTGCTGGAAGCAGGCCAGTGCCGCGACTCCGGGCAGGGCCGCCGCCGCGGTGCCGAGCACGGTCCTGGGCGCCTGGGCGACACAGAGCAGCACGGCGACACAGGAGAAGACCAGCACGACGCACCAGGAGTGCGCGGCACGACGCTGGTGCAGCGCGGCCCGCAGGACGGACAGCGACGCCACCAGCCACGGCCCGTACACCAGCAGGGGCCACCAGGTGCGCAGGCCCCGTCCGGCGGGGGACGCGCCGACCAGGCGCAGCGGGTCGTAGGCGACCATGCCGCTGAGCAGGCTCACGGCGGTGGCGATCACGGCCGCCAGGGCGGCGACCAGGAAGCTGGTGGTGCGCAGCAGGCGCGGGGCCGTTCGGGTCCGGACCTTGCGGTGGCGCCGGGGGACGTCACGGACGGGCGGGAGTTCCTCGGTGATGTCCTGCAGCCGTCTCATCCGCTCGCCGCCGGGTGCGGGAACCGGCTCCGCCGCCGCGGCCGGTGGCTCGTCGCGGGGAGTGGGGATCCGCGTCGCCTCGTGCTGGAGGGCTTCCTGGAGGATGAACGCCAGTTCCTCGGCCGGGTCCCAGGTGGGGTCCGGCGGAGTCAGCGGGGTGACGAAGTCCCGGGTCGGGGCCCGGTGTCGTCCGCTGCCTTCGATTCCGTTGTCGTACATGACGCGGCCCGCTATTCCGCGAGCGCGAAAGCGGGCCACTCCGTCGCACTGATCCACCGTCGGGCGAGATCCTTTTCCAGGTCGCTCATGGCATCGATGAAATCGCGCAGCACCGGTTCGGTCACCTGCAACGTGACCGGGCAACCGCCCCTGGTGAGCGTGCCGTTGACGGTGGCGGACGAGTGCGCCGGTGCCGGAATGTAGGTGTACGGGCCGAGCGTTACCGCCCAGCCGTCTTTCCTGGTCGCCTCGGTCATGTACCGACTAACCGTCGGTCCACTTCGGCGGATGCGCGGCAAACGAGTGAAGGATTTTCCCGAATGAGCATCTTTTCCACGCGCGATGAGGACCATTAGGAATCTCCATATCGCTGTATGAAGAACAAGGAGCGAATATTTTCCGCCACGGTCTTTCCGGCCCGCCGGGGAGGCCCGCGGACCGGGCGCCGGATCCACAACCCGGGTGCGTGAGTCCGCGCGGAACAGGTGTTGGACGGCCTGATCACCGCCGGGCGACGGTGGGCGCATGCCGCGTCTCGCCCCCTACCGCCGCCTGTTCCGCCTGCCCGGCACCCGTGCCTTCACCGCCGGGAACCTGATCGCCCGACTGCCGATGGGCATGTTCAGCGTCAGCGCGGTCGTCATGATCGCCGGGACGCGGGGCTCGTACGCCCTCGCCGGTGCCGTCACGGCGACGGGGCTCGCGGCGACCGCGGTGGTCGCGCCGTGGACCGCGCGGCTCGTGGACCGCCACGGCCAGGCCCGGGTGGCCCTGCCCGCCACGGCGATCGCCGTCCTCGGCTCCCTCGCCCTGCTCCTCTGCGTCCGCCACGACGCCCCGGACTGGACCCTGTTCGCCTCCTACGCCGCCACCGCCACCACCCCCAACACCGGCGGCATGTCCCGGGCCCGCTGGGCGCATCTGCTGGCCGGCGACACGAAGGGCCTGCACACCGCCCACTCCTTCGAGCAGGCCGCGGACGAACTGTGCTTCATGCTGGGCCCGGTGCTCGCGACCTTCCTGTGCGGCGCGCTGTTCCCGCAGGCGGGCACGCTCGTCGGCGCGGTGCTGCTGCTGACCGGCATGCTGCTGTTCACGAGCCGGCGCGCGACGGAACCGCCGGTCCGGCGGCACATACCCGGCAAGGCCCCGCTGCGCGCCCCCGGCATGCCCCCGCTGCTCGCGGTCTGCCTGGCGACGGGTGGGATCTTCGGCGCGACCGAGGTCGTCACGCTCGCCTTCGCGGACGCCGCGGGACACCGGACGGCGGCCGGTGCCGTGCTGGCCCTGCAGGCGGCGGGCTCCTGCGCGGCGGGCCTGCTCTACGGCGCCGTGCGACCGGCCGGGCCGGCCGCGAGGCGGCTCGCGTGGTGCGTGGCGGCGATGGCCGCGCTGCTGGTCCTGCCCCTGCTCGCCGCCCGCACCGGGTCGCTCCCACTCCTGGCGGCGGCCCTGCTGGTGGCCGGGACGGCCACGGCCCCGACGATGGTCACGACCATGACGCTGGTCCAGCGGCGCACCCCCGAGGGCCGGCTCAACGAGGGCATGACCCTCGCGGTGACCGGCCTGCTCGGCGGCATCGCCGGCGGCAGCGCCCTCGGCGGCTGGACCGTGGAGCACGTGTCCGCGACGGCGGGGTACGGGGTTCCGGTAGCGGCCGGCGCCCTGGCGCTCGCGCTTGCCCTGACCGGCGTGTCGAATCGCTTCACCGATCACCGCACACCCCATTGACGCTCCCTCGCACCCCGCATACGTTCGACCGTCGAAGCGCTTCGACGTCGGGCACCGGGACAGTGAGGGACCCCCATGAAGTTCACCGACGGCCGCGGGCCGCTGTGTGCGCCGGAGCAGGCCTGATGGCCAGGATCACGGACGTGGCGCGCCGGGCCGGGGTCTCCCCGAGCACCGTGAGTTACGCGCTGAGCGGCAAACGCCCCATCTCGGCGCAGACCCGGCGGCGTGTCGAGGAGGCCGCCCGGGAGCTGGGCTACCGCCCGCAGCCGGGCCTGCCGGCGCACGGCGCGCCGAACGTCCTTGCCGTGGCGGCCCCGCTGCGCCGGGGCGTCCACCTCCCGGCGATGATGCGCCTGACGCAGTCGGTGGTGACGGCCGCCCGCGAGTACGACCACGACGTGCTGCTCCTCACCCACGAGGAGGGCCTGAACCGCCCCGGGGGGCCGGCCCCGGCGCACGCGGTACTGGTCGTGGACGTCGGCCTGCACGACCCGCGCCTGCCCGTGCTGCGCTCCCTGCACCGCCCGGCCGCACTGATCGGCCTGCCCGCCGAGCCGCCCGGTCTGCCCTGCGTCGACCTGGACTACCGCGAGGCGGGCGAGGCGTGCGTGCACCACCTGGCCCGCCTCGGCCACCGGGCCGTGGCCCTGGCCGGCCCGCCGCCGGAGGTCTACTTGCGCCAGACCGCCTCGGCCCGCCGCCTGGTCGAGGGGTTCACGGCCGCCGCCGACCGGCACCGGCTGGTGTCGTCGGTGCACCCGGCCGAGCAGTCCGGGGCCGAGGCCCTCGCGGACCGGCTGCTGCGCGCCCACCCCGCCCCGACGGCCGTGGTCGTCCAGAACGACGCTCTCCTGGTCCCCCTGCTCACCGCCTTCCGGCGACGCGGCCGGCGCATACCGCAGGACCTGTCGGTCCTGGCCGTCGGCACCGACGTCCCCGAGACGGTCTCGGCCGTCACCGTGCCGTCGGCGCGGCTGGGCGCCCTCGGGGTGGAGCTGCTGCTGCGCGAGCGCAGCGGCCCGCCCGTACCGGGGACGACGCTGCTGCCGCCGCGGCTGACGGAGCGCGGCAGTACGGGCCACGCATGACGGCGGGGCATGACGAAGGCCCCGCCGCTCGGAAGCGACGGGGCCTTCGCCCACATGGGATGAGTGGAGATGGCGGGAATCGAACCCGCGTCCAACGGTGCAGAACCAGGGCTTCTCCGTGTGCAGTTCGCTGCGCTTTTCTCGGCCCCGGCGATCACGCGAACAAGTCGCCGACGGGCCCAGTCACTGTTTGATTTCCCATCGAGCCCCGTGACCGGGCTCGATGGTTTAGTTCCCTAGCTTATGCCAGGATCCGGGTCGGGAACACTCCCGGGCTGACACCCATTTAGGGTCCTTCAGTCACTGCTTATCAGGCAGCGAGGGCGAAGGACTGGGAATCGCGCTTGGTGTTGGCGATTATTTTTTGCGACATATGGTTTACGAGATCATTGCCGCTTCCTCGACACGCTTCCCCTGCTTCGACAGCCGCTGTCGAAACCGATCATCCCCATGTTGTGTTGACAATCCCCTCCGGAGAGGGCGCGTACCCACTGTGGGGTGCAGGCACCATCGTACGTGACCAACGCAGGTCCGTGCCAGCGTATTCCCTACGCCCCGCGCTGCCTGCGCTTCACCGCCGCGATCGCGCGGTCGGTCTCCCGGCGGTCCTGCTTCTCCCGCAGCGCCTGCCGCTTGTCGTACTCCTTCTTGCCCTTGGCCAGCGCGATCTCGACCTTGGCCCGGCCGTCCTTGAAGTACAGCGCGAGCGGCACGATGGTGTGGCCCGTCTCGCCCGACTTGGACTGGAGCTTGTCGATCTCGGCGCGGTGCAGCAGCAGCTTCCGCTTCCGGCGGGCGCTGTGGTTGGTCCACGTGCCCTGGGTGTACTCCGGCACGTGCACGTTGTACAGCCACGCCTCGTTCCCGTCGAGCTGCACGAAGCCGTCGACCAGCGACGCCCGCCCCTGGCGCAGGGACTTCACCTCGGTCCCGGTGAGGACCAGCCCGGCCTCGTAGGTGTCGATGACGAGGTAGTCGTGCCGCGCCTTCTTGTTCTGCGCGATCAGCTTGCGCCCTTTTTCCTTAGCCATAGTGCCGCCCATTTTCGCACTACGCAGGGGGGTCGCGGGAAGTCGATTACGAGGGGGGCGCCAGGCCGCGCAGTACGCTCTCGGCCCGCTGCAGGGCCCCCTCGTCGGCCTCCAGGTCGGGCGTGATGCCCCGGCCGTCGACCCCGCGGCCCGAGGGGGTGCGGTAGTGCCCCACGGTCAGCTCCGCTACGGAGCCGTCGGGCAGCCGGCTCGGCATCTGGACCGAGCCCTTGCCGAAGGTGCGGGAGCCCACGACCAGCGCGCGTCCGCGGTCCTGCAGGGCGCCGGTGAGCAGCTCGGCCGCGCTCATCGTCCCGCCGTCGACGAGCACGACCAGGGGTCTGGTGGTGTCGCCGCCGGGTTCGGCGTGCAGGGCGCGCTGGGCGCCGTCGACGTCGTAGGTGGCGACCAGGCCGCCGTCGAGGAAGGCGGAGGCGGCGGTGACGGCCTCGCCGACCAGTCCGCCGGAGTTGCCGCGCAGGTCCAGGACGATGCCGCCGGGCGGGGCCTGCCGGACGGCCGCGCGGACCTGCGCGCCGGAGTCCTTGGTGAAGGTGGCGACCTTGATGACGGTGACGGGTCCCGCGGTTTCCCGGACGGTGACCGCGTCGGTGGAGAGCTGGGCCCGGCGCAGCGTCTTCGTCCACGCGCGCGTGCCGCGCTCCAGGCCGAGGCGGACGGTGGTGCCGGCGGGGGCGTCGGTGGCGTCCCCGCGCAGTAAGGAGACCACCTCGGTGACCGGCAGTCCGTCGGTCTCGCGGCCGTCGACGCTGCGCAGCAGATCGCCGGGGCGGATCCCGGCGGTGGCGGCGGGCGAGCCGGCGCGCACCTTCGTCACCTCGATGCGGCCGTCGCGTTCGCTGCGGGCCCACAGGCCCACGCCGGTGTACTGACCGTCGAGGGCCTCCTCGAACTCCTCGTACTCGCCCTCGGAGTAGACGGCGCCCCAGCGGTCGCCGCTGCGGCTGACGGCGCGCTGCGCGGCCTCCACGGGGGACTTGCCGTCGGCCATGGCTTCCTCGGCCGCCCTGGCGACCTCCGCGTGGTGCCCGGCCGGGCGGGCCGAACGGGCCTCGTCCGGGGCCGACTTCCGGTCGGCCTGCGGCAGCACGCCGGTGGCGGCACCGGCGGCGAGCACGCTCGCGAAGACCAATGTCAGGGCGGCCCCGCGGCGGATGCGACGGGGCTGACAGAACGGGTCACGACCTGACATGCCGGTGAGTCTAGGACAAGGGGAAGGGCCGTACGGTCCGTTGACCGCACGGCCCCTCTTGGCATGCGTCACACCTTCAAGTACTTGCGCAGCGCGAAGAACGCGGCCAGCGCGGGCATCAGCAGACTCGTGGCGAGGATGAGCGGCAGCTTGGTGAGCACGGCGTCCCAGCCGATGAAGTTGATCAGTGTGAGCTGATCGGCCAGGGCCAGTCCGTGGTCGATGATGAAGTACCGCGCGACGAGCAGGAAGGCGCACGCGAGGGTGCCGCCGATGAGTCCGGCGACCGCGGCCTCCATGATGAACGGCGCCTGGATGTAGAAGCCCGAGGCTCCGACCAGGCGCATGATGCCGGTCTCGCGCCGCCGGCTGAACGCCGAGACGCGCACGGTGTTGACGATCAGCATCAGCGCGACGACCAGCATCAGCGCCATCACCGCGCGCGCGGCCCAGTTCATGCCCTCCAGCAGCTTGAAGAGGTTGTCCAGGGTCTCCTTCTGGTCCTGCACGGACTGCACGCCGTCCCGCCCGTTGAAGGCGGTGGCGACCACCTGGTACTTCTCCGGGTCCTTCAACTTGATGCGGTACGACTCCTGCATCTGGTCCGGCGTGAGGGAGGCGGCCAGCGGGGAGTCGCCGAACTGCTCCTTGTAGTGCTTGTACGCCTGGTCCTGCGACTCGTACGTGACCGTCTGGACGACGTCCATCTTGTCGAGGTCGCTCTTGATCTGCTTCTTCTGGTCCTCGGTCACCGCGCCCTTGGCGCAGTTGGGGTCGGACTCGGCGTCGGACTTGTTGCAGAGGAAGATCGAGACGTTGACCTTGTCGTACCAGTAGCCCTTCATGGTGTTGACCTGGTCGCTCATCAGGAGCGACCCGCCGAACAGGGCCAGCGACAGGGCGACGGAGACGATGACGGCGAAGGTCATCGTCAGGTTGCGGCGGAGACCGACGCCGATCTCCGACAGGACGAACTGGGCGCGCATGGCGGCTGGTTATGCCTTTCCGTGGATCTCGGGAAGCGGTCTCAGTGCTGGTAGCCGTAGACGCCGCGGGCCTGGTCGCGGACGAGGCGGCCCTTCTCCAGCTCGATGACGCGCTTGCGCATCTGGTCCACGATGTTCTGGTCGTGCGTGGCCATCACCACGGTCGTGCCCGTCCGGTTGATGCGGTCGAGCAGCTTCATGATGCCGACCGAGGTCTGCGGGTCGAGGTTGCCGGTGGGCTCGTCGGCGATGAGCAGCTTCGGGCGGTTGACGAACGCACGCGCGATGGCGACGCGCTGCTGCTCACCACCGGACAGCTCGCCGGGCATCCGGTCCTCCTTGCCGCCGAGCCCGACGAGGTCGAGCACCTGCGGCACGGACTTGCGGATCTCGCCGCGCGACTTGCCGATGACCTCCTGCGCGAAGGCGACGTTCTCGCCGACCGTCTTGTTCGGCAGCAGCCGGAAGTCCTGGAAGACCGTCCCCAGCTGGCGCCGCATCTGCGGCACCTTCCAGTTGGAGAGGCGGGCGAGGTCCTTGCCCAGGACGTGCACCTGGCCGTGGCTGCACCGCTCCTCGCGGAGGATCAGCCGCAGGAAGGTGGACTTTCCGGAGCCGGAGGACCCCACGAGGAAGACGAACTCGCCCTTCTCGACCTCCAGGGAGACATCCCTGAGGGCGGGGCGGGTCTGCTTGGGGTAGACCTTGGAGACATTGTCGAATCGGATCACGGATGCACCACGGGTCGCCGGGGGTAGATGAGCGTGACCTTACGCGACCGGGGCACGGCACCGCAGTCACCGGTCGCGGTTGCGCATCGGATGTGCCGTTTTGTACGTCCTCCCGGCGGGGCGGGGAACCGGGCGAGCGGCGCGCACCCTCCGGAGGAACCTGGCAGAGTGGAGGGGGAACATTCCCACCCCCACGAACGTTGGACACGTGGAACCGTCGCAAGGAGGGCAAGCGCATGACGTACGACCGGCTGGTGTGCGCGAACTGTGCGGCCCCCGTGAGCGAGGGCCGCTGCCCCGTGTGCCGCGCGAACCGCGAGCGCCTGCAGCAGGACAACTTCCTCGCGGGCCTGAGCCCGATGGCGCTGATCGCCCTGCTGACGGTGCTGATCGCGGCCGTGGCACTGCTGGCGCACCAGACCGCGTGACGGCGTAGCTCTCCGAGCGAGCCCTCTGTCGGCGCGCATGGCGAAGGGCCCGGAGCACGCTCCGGGCCCTTCGCGCTGTGCGCACGGTCCGTGCGGTCGCGGCTACCGTCAGGCGGCAGCGCCGCCCCGGCCGCCCATCAGGCGCGGCAGGACGCGGAAGCCGACACCGCCGGCGATCATCGTGGCGGCGCCGAGCACCAGGAAGGTGGTCTGCGCGGCACCCGTCTCGGCGAGCTCGGGGCCGCCGGCCTGGGCCTGCGGGGCCGGGGTGTTGTCCGAGCCGGTGTCGGTGAGGGCCGAGGAGCCCTGCTCCTGGGTGGAGGCGCCGCCGTCGGGGTCGGCGTTGTTGCCGCCGCCGTTGCCGCCGCCGTTGGCGTTGCCGTTCCCGCCACCGTTGCCGTTCCCGTTGCCCGGGCTGCTCGGCTCGTCCGTCGGGTCCTCGGTCGGCTCGGTGGGCTCGTCCGTGGGCTCGGCCGGGGGCTCCTCGGTCGACGGCGGGTCGGTCGGGAGGTTCGTGGGGATGCCGGTCGGCTCCTCCGTCGGCGTGGGCGTGGGCGTCGGCGTCGGGACCGGCGACTCCTCGGCGCACAGGATGCCGAGCAGGCAGTCCTCGGCCTCGGCGGCGGATGCGGCACCGGCGGCGGTCAGCGAGGCACCGGCGGCGATCACGGCGCCGGCCGCTATCCGCGCGACACGGATCCGCGTCTTCTTCGTCATGTGGTTGCTACCCCCAGTAGCTCATCGTCATTAGGCAGCGTTCGGGGCTGTGCTCGACGGGGACAGCTGCGGTGAAAGGCCCCCCGGTTCACATGCGCCCCAGAGACACGCATGCCGCGCTTCACCCTTCCCACTTTTCACAGACACGTCAAGGCCGTTTGCGGACGCCATGTCCAACTAAGGGGGCTATGCCGGGAGTCTGAGCCTGTGAGTGTGATGTAAAACCCAGACATGAGGGCACAGAAAAGGCAACTGCCGCCTCGGGAGCGGCAGTTGCCTTGTCGACAAACTTACTTCTCCTGCTGCTTGCGCCAGCGAATTCCGGCTTCGAGGAAACCGTCGATCTCGCCGTTGAACACGGCCTCGGGGTTGCCGACCTCGAACTCGGTGCGCAGGTCCTTCACCATCTGGTACGGGTGCAGGACGTAGGAACGCATCTGGTTGCCCCAGGAGTTGCCGCCGTCGCCCTTGAGGGCGTCCATCTTGGCCTGCTCCTCCTGCCGGCGCCGCTCCAGCAGCTTGGCCTGGAGGACGTTCATCGCCGTGGCCTTGTTCTGGATCTGCGAGCGCTCGTTCTGGCAGGAGACGACGATGCCGGTGGGGAGGTGGGTGATGCGCACCGCGGAGTCCGTGGTGTTCACTCCCTGGCCGCCGGGGCCCGAGGAGCGGTACACGTCGATCCGCAGCTCGCTCTCGTCGATGTCGACGTGGTCGGACTGCTCGACCACGGGCAGGACCTCGACACCCGCGAAGGACGTCTGCCGCCGGCCCTGGTTGTCGAAGGGCGAGATGCGCACGAGCCGGTGCGTGCCCTGCTCGACGGAGAGGGTGCCGTAGGCGTAGGGCGCCTGGACGGCGAAGGTGGTCGACTTGATGCCGGCCTCTTCCGCGTACGAGGTCTCGATCAGCTCGGTCTTGTAGCCGCGCTGCTCGGCCCAGCGCAGGTACATCCGCTGGAGCTTCTCGGCGAAGTCGGCGGCGTCGACGCCACCGGCCTCGGCACGGATGTTGACCAGGGCCTCGCGGGAGTCGTACTCGCCGGACAGGAGCGTACGGACCTCCATCTCGTCCAGCGCCTTCTTCACGGCCACGAGCTCGGACTCGGCCTCGGCACGGGTGTCCGGGTCGTCCTCCTCCTCGGCCATCTCGAAGAGGACGCTCAGGTCGTCGATGCGACCGCGCAGGGTCTCGGCCTTGCGCACCTCCGCCTGGAGGTGGGACAGCTTGCTGGTGATCTTCTGCGCCTCATCGGGGTTGTCCCACAGGGACGGCGCGGCCGCCTGCTCCTCGAGCACGGCGATGTCTGCCCTCATCTTCTCGAGGTCCAGAACGGCCTCGATCGACTCCATGGTCGAGGAGAGGGACTTGAGCTCTTCGGATACGTCGACGACTGCCACGCCCTCCAGCGTAACGGCTCCGCCCGCCGGCCATGCCCGGACGCCCACCGCGGGGGCCCAGGCCACGGGGCCCCGGGGGTGGGCACGACCGCCTCGGGCGGCACCCCGGTGGCACGCGGTCCGGCCGTGGACGCCCGCGGCCGGAACCCGCGACGGTTCCCGTCCGGCCGCGCGGACCTCGCCGGTCTGACCGCCTGACCGGTCCGACCGCCTGACCAACCTGACCGACCTGACCGGCCTGACCGGCCTGACCGGCGGAAGCCGGGCGGCTGAGCCGCCTGTGCGTCGGCAGGCGCGACTCGTCCGACGACGCCTGGCCCCGGGCGGACCGCTCCGGCTCGCTGCGGCGACCTCGCGGACCTCGCCCGGCCCTGCCGACGGGTGTCGGGCGACGCGGGCCAGGCCGCCGGATCGACCGGTACGAAGGGGCCGACGGCGCCGGGAGCGACCGGGAGCCAGGCGTAAACGGCACCGGAGCCTGCCGGAGAGCCGGGCGAGGTCACACGGACCGGCCAGGGACCCGGGTGCTTCTCCCCGGCCGGCCGAGCGCCGTGGTGCCCGCCGCCCGGCCGGTCCGGTTGGCAGAGCCGCTGCCCGGCACCCGTCGGCGGGGGCGGGCGCGGTCCGCCGGGATGCCGCAGCGAGCCCGGGTGCGTCGGAGATCGCGGTCAGGGCGTCTGGGGGGCCGAGTTCTTCGTGTCCTGGGGCGGGGGGTCCGTGTCGTCGCCCGAGGAGGACAGCCAGGCGCCCACGCCGACCGCCGCCGCCAGGACCACCGCGCCCGCGCCCAGGGCCACCCTGCGGCGGCGGGCCACGGCGCGGTTGCGGGCCGAGCCCGGGCGGGGGGCGCCGGGGGCGCGGGGGGCGCGGGCCGTGCCGTGGGCGCCGCCGGCCAGCTCGTCGGGGGCCGGGACGCGCATGGAGGTGTGGGTGTCCCGGTTGGAGTCGGCCGGCTTCGCGCCCGGCACCAGGGGGACGGCGCCCCGCCGCCGGACCTGCCGGCCGGCCGGGGCCGGTCCGGCGGGCTGTTCCTCGCGGCCGGTCTCCTCGCTCTGCTCGGTGTCCGGCTCGTCCACCTCCAGCGGCGGCATGCCCGCCAGCATCGGCAGCAGCTCCCGCAGCCGCGCCCCGAGCTCGGAGGCGCGCAGCCGGGAGGCCGGGGCCTTGGCCAGGCACTGCACGAGCAGCTGCCACAGCTCGTCGGGGATGCCGGGCAGCGGGACGACCGTCTCCGTGACGTGCCGGCGCAGGACAGCGCCCGGGTGGCCGCCGCCGAACGGGGTGAAGCCCGCGAGCAGCTCGTACAGGACGGTGGCGAGCGCGTAGATGTCGACGGACGCGCGCGGGGGCAGGCCCTCGACGATCTCCGGGGCGAGGTAGTCCGGCGTGCCGATGATCTTCGTGGCCTTGGTGCGGCGCGGGGTGTCGATGAGCTTCGCGACGCCGAAGTCGGTGAGCAGCGCCCGGTGGGAGCCGCCGGGGCCGAGCGGGCCCTGCATGTCCAAAAGGACGTTCTCCGGCTTGACGTCCCGGTGCACGACCCCGGCGGCGTGGGCGGCCGCGAGTCCGTCGGCGATGTCGGCGGCGATCGCGACGGCCGCCTCGGGGGCGAGACGGCGGTCCCGGTCCAGGCGGGTGCGCAGGTCCGTGCCGCGGACGAGGTCCATGACGAGGGCCAGGTCGTTGCCGTCGACGACCAGGTCGCGCACGGACACCACGTGCGGGTGCTCCAGACCGAGCAGGGCCGTGCGCTCCTGCACGAAGCGCCCGACGAGTTCCTGGTCGGACGCGAGGTCCTCACGCAGCAGCTTGATGGCGACGGGGCCTTCCGGTCCCTCACCCAGCCACACCGTGCCGGCGCTGCCCCGCCCGAGGATCTGGTGGGCGGTGTACCGGCTGCCGATCTTCCGTGCCAAGGCTGCTCCTACCGACGCGTGTTGTCGCTAAAACTACGCGTCCGAGGAGCCAACCTTCACCGCGGAGGCCGAAATCACCCGCCAGGTATCGACAAATCACCAATCCCGCAGGGCGGTTCGGGTCAGTTCGTGCCCGAACTGCTCCCGCCGAGCTTCTCGAGCCAGCCGGTCACCGTGGAGAACCAGTCGGTGAGCTGGTCCCAGTAGCCCTTGGTGGTGCCGATCCAGTCCTGGAGCGGGCTCAGCTCCCAGATCAGCCAGCCGGCGACGAACAGGATGACGATCGTGAACAGGCAGCCCTTGAGGCAGCCCAGGCCGGGGATGCGCATCCGGTTGGCGCTGCGCTGCCGCGGCTGCCGGGGCTCGCGCTGGGGTCGCTGCGGCTGCTGCGGCTGGGCCGGGGGCGCCGGCGGGGCGTAGCGCTGCGGCGGCTGGGGCCGCTGGGGCTGCGGGGCGTACTGCTGCGGCTGCTGTTGCTGCGGGTGGCCGTAGCCGGGGCCGGGCGGGGGCGCCTGGCGGCGCGGGGGCTGCTGCTGCGGCCGGGCGACCTGGCGCTGCGGGCGGCGACGCAGCGGGTCCTCGTTCGGGTCGAGGTACTGGACCTGCGTCTGCTCGTTGCGGTCGCGGGCCGCGCGCAGCTGGTTCTGCCAGGGGTGCGGGTCCTCGGGGCCACCCTGCTGGTTCGGCTGCCCGGTCCCGCCGGGCGCGCCCGGCGGGACCGGCGGCATGACGGCCGTCGGGTCGGCCGCGCCCCGGTGGGGCAGGACGGCGGTGGGGTCGGCGGCGCCGGCCGGGCCGCCGGTGTGCGGCAGGACGCTGGTCGCGGCGTTCGGGTCGTAGGCGCCCGCGCCGTGCGGCAGGACCTGCGTGGGGTCGGCCGCGCCGGGCGTGTCCGGCACCGGAGCGGGGGCCGGGTCGGGCGCCAGGAGCGCGCCCACGCCCTCGGCGGCGGCGATCTGCGCGGAGTTCGCGTGCACGCCGATGCCCTCGGCGACGACGCGCAGGCCGCGGGCGAGGTTGACGGCGCTGGGCCGCTCGTCCGGGTTCTTGCGCAGGCAGCGCTCGATGACCGTCCACAGCGGGTCGGGGACCGTGGAGGGGCGGCGCGGCTCGGCGCTCAGGTGCTGGTGCAGGACTTCGAGGGCGGAGCCGCCGGAGAACGGCGGGCGGCCGGTGACCAGCTCGTACAGCAGGATGCCGGCGCCGTAGATGTCCACGGCGGAGGTCTGCGGGCGGCCCTCGGCGGACTCGGGAGCGACGTACGCGGGCGTGCCGACGAACTCCTGGGTGCGGGTCAGGCCCGGGGAGTCGGCGAGGCGGGCGATGCCGAAGTCGGTCAGCAGCGGGTGCATCCGCCCGTCGTACTGCTTCAGCAGCACGTTGGCCGGCTTCAGGTCGCGGTGGACGACGCCGTCGGCGTGGCTGGCGGCGAGCGCGTCGGCGATCTGGGCGGTGAGCAGCGCCGCCGCGACGGGCGTGAAGGGCCCGTTCTCGCGCAGGTAGCGGTGCAGGTCGGGGCCGTCGACGAGGTCCATGACCAGCGCCAGCAGCTCGCCCTCGACGACCAGGTCGCGGACCCGGACGATGTTCGGGTGGGTCAGCCGGAGCAGGACGGAGCGCTCCCGGAGGAACCGCATGACGATGTCCGGGTCGCCGGCCAGCTCCTCCTTGAGGACCTTGATCGCGACGGTCTCGCCGGGCTGTCCCGGCACGGCCGCCTCGGCGCCCGCCGTCTCGCGCTGGCGGGCTCGCCAGACGGTGCCCGTGGCGCCGCGTCCGAGCGGCTCCTCGAGCAGGTACTTGCTGCCTACCGGCCGCACGTCATGCGCTCCCTGGTGCTTGCCTTGCCTGCTGGCCTGTCCGACCCACTGTAGTGCCGGGTCGCCGAGGACCGGAGTGTCGTCTGTCTGTGCGTCTTACGTATCCGCGCTCACACGCGTTCGAACGAAAGACGCTCACCTCGGTCTTGTGGTTGCCGGGAACGAACGTGACCGATCTCAAGACGACGCCCGCGGGTCATTTCTCAGGCACTTTTGCGGGCAGAGCCGACCAATCAAGATCACCTTTTCCCGAGCGAGGGGCGCGGTGTCAGTGGCAGGTGCGAGGATGCCTGCAGTACTGGCCGACGTGCCGGGGCGGGGCGGGGGGCTCCGTGCCCGGGCAGAAGGGACCGCTGACGGCGATGCAGATCCGGCTGACCGTCGTAGATCCGCTGGGCGCATCGGCTCCGGGGCGGGACCGCGCCCCACGCAGCGACGTCCTGGTCACGGCACCGGCCGGTACGGCGCTCGCGGCGGTGGCCTCGGCGCTCGCCCAGATGGTCTCCGGCGGCGACGGTTCGGGCACGCCGGTGCTGTACGCCGGGGAGCAGCGGCTCGACGCGCAGCGCTGCACGCTCGGCGAGCCCCCGCTGACCGACGGTGCCGTGCTGTCCGTCGGCGCGCCCGGGGAGCCTGAGCCGCATCCCGAGTGGGACGACGCCCCGGCCCAGCTCCAGGTGGTCGCGGGCCCCGACGCCGGCGGTGTCCATCTGCTGCACGGCGGTGAGATCCGCGTCGGCCGCTCCGCCGACGCCGACGTGCCCCTCGACGACCCGGACGTCTCCCGGCTGCACTGCGCGGTGACGGTGGCCGCGGACGGCCGCGTCTCCGTCGCCGACCTGGACTCCACCAACGGCACGACGCTGGACGGGGCGCGGGTGGGCGGCCGGGCGGTCCCTCTGGCGCCCGGGGCGCTGCTGCGGATCGGCGAGTCGGCACTGCGGCTGGCTCCCGCCGGGGGGCCGGGGGGCCGGGTGCAGACGACGCCGGACGGGGAGGGGCACGTGCGCGTGCCCGGGCCCGCCGGGGACGACGTGACCTCCCCCGCGCCGGGGACGGCTTCGCGCGCGGCAGGGCCTTCCGGCTCCACACACCACGCCTACGGCGCGGCGGCCTGGGGCACGCCGGAGGCCTCCGGGCAGGGTTCCGGTGAGGCCGTGGTGCCCGGGCAGGGCGACGCGCCGCGGATCGAGAGCGGGAACCGGACGACCGGGGACGGAGCGCGGCCGGGGGGCTCCGGGCTTCTCCCCCCGGAAGGCAGCCTCCGGGCGCGCCGGCAGCGGGGTGCGGCGCCGTCGGTGGGCGGTGAGACGGACACGCATGCGGGGCGTTCCGGGATCGGGACGTTCGGCGAAACGGCCTCGGACGGCACCGACGCGCAGGCCGGGGCGGCGTACGGGGCAGGGCGTGGCCCGGCTGGGGCCGCGGACAGGGCCGGGCGCCCGGGCGCCGGGGCGGCGTACGGGGTTGTGGGGCCGGGCTTGGGACCTGCCGGTGATTCCGGGCGTCCTGGCTCGGCATCTGCCCACGAGACCGGGCGTCCGGGTACCGGGGCAGCACGCGAGACCGGGTATCCCGGTGCGGCGCCGGCGCGAGAGACGGGGCGTTCCGGTGCCGGACCTGCCGATGGCGCGGGGCGGCCTCGTACCGCGGCCGTGGATGACACCGGGCGGCCTCGGGCCGGAGCCGCGGACGGTTCCGGCCACGGCGTGGCCCACCCCGACGCGACCGCCGCCGGGCGCGACTCGCGCGGGTCCGCCGTTCCCGCCGCCCCGACCGGCGCCGCTGTCCCCGCCGACGAGCGCGTCGGGCGGGGGCGCAAGGGCACGCCCCTCCGCGGCACCGACGTGCCGCCCGGCACGCGCCGGCGGGGC
>NZ_JAPSKN010000011.1:0-20505 GCF_031181705.1 Streptomyces sp. | reverse complement strand
TCCCGGACAACGCCCGGCCCGCCGACGGCTCCGGCGTCCCGGCCTCCCCCACCCACGGAACCGCCGGCCCCGGCGCCCACGCCCCGGGTGCGGACGGACCGCTGCCCCACGCGCGCATCCCCGGCGCCCCTGCCCCCCAGCCCCACGGCAGCGACGGCCCCCAGCACCGCACCCCGGGCACACGGACCCCACAGCCCGACGCGCGCGTGCCCGGCGTCCACCAGCCCGGCGACACAGGCGCCCCCGGCGTCCGCCCCCCAGCGGCCACCGGCCCCGCCGGCCCTCCTGGCGAGCACCCCCCGGCCCAGCCCCCGCCCGGGACCCGGTGTCCCTCCTGGGCCCGGGACGACGCGGTCCCCGCCGGGGCGAACGGCTTCCCGGGGCCGTACACGGTCCTGGTCGTGGACGGCGACCCCGGCGGAGCCGATCTGCGGGAAGCCGTGGCGCGGCTGGCCGTGGAGGGGCCCCGGGCCGGAATTCACGTGATCTGTCTGGCCGAGACCGCCGCCGCCTCGCCCGCCTCCCCCGTGAGCGACACCTACGAGGCGGCCTGCTCCGCGGCGCCCACCTTCCGGCAGTGCGGCGCGGTCGCGCTGCTCAGCGGGGACGTGGCGACCGCGCTGCGGCTGACGCGCGTCGCCCGGGTCGGCGCCGACGGCGCGGCGCCGGGTCCCGTCGGGCACGGCACCATCGCCACCGTCGACGCCGTCTCCCCGGCCTGGGCCGAGCGGTTCGCGCGGGCGCTGGCCCCGCTGCGGACGGACGGCCCCGCGAGCGACCGGCAGCCGCGCGTCTCCGCACCGCTGCCGCAGGCGGCCCGGCTGCTGGACGAGCTGGGCCTGGCCCGGGCCACCCCGGCCTCGCTGATGGCCCGCTGGGCGGACGCGGCCGACGACACCGACGCGCTGGGCGGCCGGGTACGCGCGGTGCTCGGGGCCGGTCCGCGCGGCCCGGTCGGTGCGGACCTCGCGGCGCAGGGACCGCATCTGCTGATCGAGGGCCCGCCGGGCAGCGGCCGTACGGAGCTGCTGCGGGCGGTCGTCGCGTCCCTGGCCGCCGCCGAGCGGCCGGACCGGCTCGGCATCGTGCTGGTCGACGGCCGGGGTGGCCCGGGCGCGGGCGGCGGGCCGGGCGAGGGACTGCGGGTGTGCACGGACGTCCCGCACGTGAGCACGTATCTGACGGCGCACGACCCGGTGCGGATGCGGGAGTTCGCGCAGTCGCTGAGCGCCGAGCTGAAGCGCCGGGCCGAGCTGCTCGGGCGGAGCGACTTCGCCGAGTGGCACACGGGACGTGAGCTGAAGGGCCGTATGGTCGCCCAGCGCACGGCGACCGCCCGCGGTGCCCAGCAGGGTGAGACCGCCACCGGGGACCTGGACAGCCCGTCCAGCTCCACGCTGCGGCTGCGACCCGGCGGTGCCCGGCGGCAGACGGAGGCGGCGGCGCCTCCGCTCCCCCGGCTCGTCGTGGTGGTGGACGACCTGGACGCCCTGGTCTCCCCCGCCCTCGGCTCGACGGGACGCCCCGCGGCCGGATCGGTGATGCGCGCCCTGGAGGCCGTGGCCCGGGAGGGCGAGCGGCTCGGCGTGCACCTGGTGGCGGCCACCGGCCCGTGCGCCCGTACGGCGGAGACGGAGCCGGTCCGCCGGGCCACCCTCCGCGTCACGCTGGACGCCCCGGCCACGGGCCCCGACGAGCCCGCTCCCGGCCGGGGAAGCCTCACCTGCGCGGACGGGCGGGTCACGCCGTTCCAGGGCGGGCGGGTCACCGGCCGGATCCCCCGGACCGCGACCCTGCGCCCCACGGTCGTGCCGCTGGAATGGCACCGCATGGGTGACCCTCCGGCCCGGCGTCCGGTGCGGGAACTCGGAAACGGCCCGACCGACCTGGCACTGTTGGCCAGCGCGCTGGAAAGGGCGGCGCGGGAGGTCGCGGCGGCGCGGGTGCCGTCCCTGCTGTGAAGGGGGACGGCCGTCGGCCCGCCCGGCGCCACGGGGCCGCGTCCCTGGTCACGAGGGAGTCACGATCCCCCGCTTGACAGCCGACGCCATCTTGCCGCCCCCGCACACCCGGGCGTAGACCAGATCGCACGGGAGCGCGCTCGACGTTCGACGAGGAACGAAGAACGGGGCAGTCATGCGCATGACGAGCAGCACCATCCGGAACCGCTGGTCGCCCGAGCGGGACAAGGCGACCCCCCGAAGCCGCAGAGCCACCAGGGCGGCGGCGGCCGTCGCCGCGGGAGCGCTCGCGCTCTCGCTCACCGCCTGCGGAGGCGACGACGGCAACGACAGCAGTGGAGACACGGGTACCTCCGAGGAGACCGCCAACAGCGTCACCCTCCCCAAGCTGGACGGGACGAGCCTGGAGATCGCCGCCGTCTGGACCGGTACCGAACAGGCCAACTTCAAGAAGGTCCTGGCGGAGTTCGAGAAGCGCACGGGCGCCAAGGTCACGTTCGTGCCGGCCCAGGACCCGATCATCAACTTCATCGGCTCGAAGGTGGCCGGCGGGCAGCCGCCGGACATCGCGATGCTGCCGCAGCCGGGCGCCATCAAGCAGGCCGTGGACCGCGGCTGGGCCAAGCCGCTGGGCGCCGAAGCCCAGAAGGAGCTCGGCGAGAACTACTCGCAGGGCTGGCAGGACATCGGCAAGGTCGACGGCAAGCAGTACGGCGTCTACTACAAGGCCGCCAACAAGTCCCTGATCTGGTACAACAACCAGGTCTTCGAGAACGCCGGGGCGAGCGAGCCCGAGACCTGGCCGGACCTGCTGAACACGGCCCAGACGGTCTACGACTCCGGCGTCACCCCGTTCTCCGTCGGCGGCTCGGAGGGCTGGACGCTGACCGACTGGTTCGAGAACGTCTACCTCTCCCAGGCAGGACCGGAGAAGTACGACCAGCTGGCCAAGCACGAGATCAAGTGGACGGACCCGTCCGTGAAGGACGCGCTGACCACCCTCGCGCAGGTCTGGGGCAAGGCGGACTACATCGCGGGCGGGGCGAACGGGGCGTTGCAGACCGACTTCCCGGCCTCCGTCACGCAGGTCTTCACCGGCGGGGACCAGCCCAAGGCGGCCATGGTCGCGGCGGGCGACTTCGCGCAGGTCAACATCCCCACCACCATGAAGGTGGGCACGGACGCGAAGGTGTTCCCGTTCCCGGCGGTCGGGGACAACGGGCCGGTGGTCTCGGGCGGTGACGCGGCCGTGATCCTGGAGGACTCGAAGGGGGCGCAGGCCCTGGCCACCTGGCTCGCCTCGCCGGACGCGGCGACGATCCAGGCCAAGCTGGGCGGCTACCTCTCGCCCAACAAGAACGTGGAGGACTCCGCGTATCCGAACCCGGTGCAGCAGAAGATCGCCAAGGCGCTCATCGACGCCGGTGACGACTTCCGCTTCGACATGTCCGACCAGGCCCCGCAGGCCTTCGGCGGCACGCCAGGCAAGGGTGAGTGGAAGATCCTCCAGGACTTCCTGAAGAACCCGAAGGACGTGGCGGGCACGCAGGCGAAGCTGGAGTCCGAAGCGGCCGCGGCGTACGGGAACTGACGTCATGACGTCGGCCACGGCGGCAGGGGGCGTCAAGCCCCCTGCCGCTCCCAAGTCGCGCAGGAGTGTGACCGGCACGCGCAGGATGGTCGCGGCGCTGTTCCTGCTGCCCGCGCTCGTCCTGCTCGGCGCGCTCGTGGTGTACCCGATCGGGTACTCGGTGGTCCGCAGCTTCTACGACCAGTCCGGCGACGGTTTCGCCGGCATCGACAACTACAAGGCCCTCTTCACCGACGAGGGCATCCGCACCGCGCTGAAGAACAACGTCTTCTGGGTGGTGTTCGCGCCGACGGTCGCCACGGCCCTGGGCCTGATCTTCGCGGTGCTGACCGAACGGGTGCGCTGGGGCACGGCGTTCAAGCTGGTCGTCTTCATGCCGATGGCGATCTCGATGCTGGCCGCGGGCATCATCTTCCGCCTCGTGTACGACCAGGACCCGGACAGGGGCGTGGCGAACGCGGTGTGGGTGGGCGTGCACGACACCTTCGCCCAGTCGTCGGCGTTCCCGAAGGCCCACCCGGGCCGTCAGTCGCCGCTGGAGCCGGCGGGCGGTGGCGCGTTCATCACCAAGTCGCCCGTGCGCGCGGGCGAGGCCGTGTCGCTGCCGTTGGTGGGCGTGGCGCCCGATCTGATGCCGGACGGCGCGAAGCCGGCGGTGGCGCCGAAGCCCGAGCCGGACAAGGTCACCGGCACGACCTGGCAGGACTTCACGCGCGGCAAGGGCGTCGGCACCCTGAACAGCGTCGACTCCTCCGAACTGGGCTACGCCGGGATGCGGATCGAGGCCGTGAAGGACGGCAGGGTCGTGGCCTCCACCACGGCCGGCGCCGACGGCACCTTCACGCTGCCGGCCTCGGCCGACGGGGCCCAACTGAGGCTGCCCGACAGCAACTTCAAGCAGCCGTACAACGGCCTGGACTGGCTCGGCCCGTCCCTGGTCACCCCGTCCATCATCGGCGCGTACATCTGGATGTGGGCGGGCTTCGCGATGGTGCTGATCGCGGCCGGGCTCGCGGGCGTGCCCCGGGAGCTGCTGGAGGCCGCCCGGGTCGACGGCGCGACGGAGTGGCAGGTGTTCAGACGGGTCACGGTGCCGCTGCTGGCGCCGGTCCTCGCGGTCGTCGCCGTCACCCTGATGATCAACGTGCTGAAGATCTTCGACCTGGTGTTCATCATCGCTCCCGGTTCCGCGCAGGACGACGCGAACGTGCTCGCGCTGGAGCTGTACCGCAAGGGCTTCTCCGAGGACCAGCCGGGCATCGCCAGCGCCATCTCGGTGTTCCTGCTGCTGCTCGTGATCCCGGTGATGTGGTTCAACGTACGGCGGCTGAGGCGGGAGGTGCGGCGATGAGCGCGGACGCGGGCGTTCGGTCCGGCGAGGCGGCGCGGCCCACCGGCCCGGCCAAGGCGAAGCACTCGCTGGCGTCCCGGCTGGTCGAGGGGGTCAGCGGCGGACTGGTGCGGGTGTTCCTCATCGTGGTCGGCCTGTTCTGGCTGGTGCCGACGATCGGTCTGCTGCTGGCCAGCCTCCGCTCGCCGGAGGACATCGCGGCGAGCGGCTGGTGGAAGGTGTTCACCGAGCCGTCGCAGATCACCTTCGACAGCTACTCCAAGCTGCTGGAGAACGACGACATCACCAGCAGCCTGCTCAACACGGTGTGGATCACCGTGCCGGCGACCCTGCTGGTGGTGATCATCGGCTCGCTGGCGGGCTACGCCTTCGCCTGGATGGAGTTCCCGGGCCGTGACTGGTGGTTCCTGGGCGTGGTCGGCCTGCTGGTCGTGCCCGTGCAGGTCGCGCTGATCCCGATCGCCGAACTCTTCGGCAAGATCGGCATCTTCGGTTCGGTGCTGGGCGTGGTGCTCTTCCACGTCGGATTCGGTCTGCCGTTCGCGGTGTTCCTGCTGCGGAACTTCTTCGCGGAGATCCCGCGGGAGCTGCTGGAGGCGGCGCGGCTGGACGGGGCGGGCGAACTGCGCCTGTTCTTCCGGGTCGTGATGCCGCTGGGCGCTCCGGCGATCGCCTCGCTGGGCATCTTCCAGTTCCTGTGGGTGTGGAACGACATGCTGGTCGCGCTGATCTTCTCGGACTCCGGGAGCCAGCCGATCACGGTCGCACTCCAGACGCAGGTACGGCAGTTCGGGAACAACATCGACGTGCTGGCACCCGGCGCGTTCATCTCGATGGTGGTCCCGCTGGCCGTGTTCTTCGCGTTCCAGCGGCAGTTCGTGTCCGGAGTGATGGCGGGAGCGGTCAAATAGCTTTCGGAAAAGGGCGGTTGGAGGGGCGGGCCGGATGCGGCCCGCCCCTCCGGCGTTCCCCCGGATGCCGTAGCCGCCGTAACCAACCGGCCCCACCGGCCGTTCCCGGGCCGAACGCCCGCGCCGACCGATGGATGGCCTCTTGCCCAGGTTCAGTGTCATTGTCCCCGCGTACCAGGTTCAGGCGTACCTGCACGAGTGCCTCGAATCGGTGCTCTCCCAGTCCTGTCCCGATCTGGAACTGATCGTCGTCGACGACGCCTCGCCGGACGCGTGCGGGGCGATCATCGACGAGTTCGCCGCCCGCGACGCGCGCGTGCTCCCTGTCCACCTGCCGCAGAACGTCGGCCTGGGCCGCGCGAGAAACGCCGGGGTGGCCCGCGCGAGCGGCGACTACCTGCTGTTCCTCGACAGCGACGACACCCTCACGCCCGACGCGCTGCGCGCCGTCGCCGACCGGCTGAAGGAGACGGGCGATCCGGACGTCCTGGTCTTCGACTACGCGCGCACCTACTGGACGGGCGAGGCGGTCCGCAACCAGGCGGCCCTGCAGCTGACCGAGCAGGGCCCGGCCCCGTTCCGCCTGGAGGACCGGCCGGGCCTGCTGCGGCTGCTGATGGTCGCCTGGAACAAGGCCTACCGACGGGAGTTCGTCGAGGAACAGGGCTTCGCCTTCCCGCCCGGACTGTACGAGGACACGCCGTGGACGTACCCGGTGCTGATGACCGCGGAGTCGATCGCGACACTGGACCGGGTCTGCGTGCACTACCGGCAGCGACGCCTCGGCAGCATCCTGCGCACCACCAGCGAGCGGCACTTCGACGTCTTCGAACAGTACGACCGGGTGTTCGCGTTCCTGGAGGAGCACCCGGAACTGGCGCGGTGGCGGCCGGTGTTGTTCCGCCGCATGGTCCATCACCTGGCGATCGTGTACTCCCGGCGGGACCGGTTGCCGAAGGGCTCGCGCGCCGACTTCCTGCGCCGGGCGCGGGCCCACTACCGCCGCTACCGCACCCCCGGTGTCCCCGTCCCGCTGCGCGCCCGGGTGCAGCACGTCCTGATCCGCTTCGGCCTGCACCGCACCTACCGGGCGCTCCAGCTGGCGTCGGCCCTGCACCGCCGCCTCGCCCGGAGGACGGGGAAGCTGCTGCGGGGCGTGCGCGGAGCCGTCCTGCGGGCCCACTACCGCGCGCAGCGCTGCCTGCCGCTGCGCGCCGACCGGGCCGTCTTCGCCGCCGACGACGGCCGCGGCCACGGCGATGACCCGGGCGCGCTGGAGAGCGCGTTCCGTGATCTCGCGCCGCACATCCGCACGGCGTGGATCGCCCGCCCCGAGCACCACCACACCGTCCCGCCGGGCCCGCGCCGCCTCGTCCCCGGCACGGCCGCCTACTGGACGGCGCTCGCCCGCTCCCGGTACCTGGTCAGCAACACCGACTTCGACCCCGGCCTGGCCAAGCGCCGGGGCCAGGTGCTGATCCAGACGGGGCAGGGCACCCCGCTGGGCCACATCGGCCTGGACCTCCAGGAGCGCCCGGCGGCCGCCCGGGGCCGGGACTTCGCCGGACTCCTGCGGGGCGTCGACCAGTGGGACTACGTGCTGTCCGCCAACCGCCACAGCACCCTGACCCACGAGCGCGTCCACCCGGGCCGCTACACCACGCTGGAGTACGGCCACCCCCGCAACGACGTGTTCCTGACCGCCACCCCGGCGGACGTGACCCGGCTGCGCGCCTCCCTCGGCATCCCGGAGGGCACGGTGGCGATCCTGTACGCGCCGACCCACCGCGACTACCGGCGCTCCCCGTACCGCAGCCTGGACCTGCAGCGGATCGCGCGCCGCCTCGGCCCGCGCTTCGTCGTCCTGGCCCGCGGCCACCACGCCTACGACGCCCCGCTGGCCACCACCTGCGGCCGGGTCGTCGACGTCAGCGACCACCCGAGCGTCCAGTCGCTCTGCCTGGCCTCCGACGCCCTGGTCACGGACTACTCGTCGCTGATGTTCGACTACGCCAACCTGGACCGGCCGATCGTGATCCACGCCGACGACTGGGAGGCGTACCAGGCGGCCCGCGGCACCTACTTCGACCTGCGCGCCTTTCCGCCCGGGGCGGTCGCGCGCGGCGAGGACGAGCTGATCGACATCTTCGCCACCGGCCACTGGCGCGGCTCCCGGTCGGCGCAGCTGCGCTCGGCGTTCCGTGAGCGGTTCTGCACCTACGACGACGGCCGGGCCGCCGAGCGGGTCGTCCGCCGGGTGGTCCTCGGCGAGACGGAGCTGCCGCCGGTGGTGCCGCTCGGCGAGCGCCGTCCGGTGCCGTCGGCGGCTTCCGCGCTGGCGCGTGAGCCGCTCGCCACCGTGCCGCACCCGGCCGGCGCGCACGCGGCCGCCCTCACCGACCGCCTCTGACCCACGGTTCTCACTCCGGGAAGTCCCATGCCCTCCAGCCCGTCGCGGCCGACGCCCAGCCGTCCGTCCTCCTGGCGCCCGTCCGGGCGCCCGGGCCGCCCACGCGCGGCCTGAGACGGCCGGCAGCCCCGTAGCCCGCACACCCCGACAGAAAGAGCAGCATGCCCCGCTTCAGCATCGTCGTCCCGTCCCATGGCGTCGCGGGCCGGCTGTCCCAGGCGCTGGACTCGATCCTCGCCCAGTCGTTCGGCGACTTCGAGCTGATCCCGGTGTGCGACGCGCCCGACGCGCCGGCGGCGGACGTCGTCGCCGGGTACGCCGAGCGGGACTCCCGGGTGACGCCGGTGCACTCGCCGCCGTCGGCCGGTCTGGCCGGGGCGCGCAACACCGGGCTGCGGGCGGCGGTCGGCGGCCATGTGCTGTTCCTCGACGGCGACGACGTCCTGGTCCCGGGGGCGCTGGCGGCGCTGGACGCCCGGCTGGGCGAGACCGGCGAGGTGGACGTGCTGTACTTCGAGCACGAGCGCGCCCCCTGGTGGGAGGGCGAGCCGACCAACCCGGCCGCCCCCCTGCTGGCCGGGACGCCGGACCGGGCCTTCGCCCCGCACGAGGCGCCGCGGCTGACGGGCGTGGTGCTCCCGGCGTGGAGCGCGGCCTACCGCCGGGCCTTCCTCGCCGAGCGGGACCTGACCTTCCCCGGTGACCACTTCACCGACGTCGGGTTCGGCGGTCTGGTCGCGCTGCGGGCGGAGCGGGCGGCGGCCCTGCGCGCGGTCGTCGTCCGGCACCTGCTGCGCCGGCAGGGCAACCGGCTGAACCTGCCCGGCGCGCACCACGCCGAGCTGCTCGACCAGGCCGAGCTGGTCCTGACCGAGGCGGCGGAACAGGGCCTGCCCGCACCGCGGCTGGCACCGTTGTTCGAGCAGTTGTTCGCCACCGTGCTGAAGACGGCGGCGCACCCGCGGCGGCTGCCGGCCGGGCGGCGTGCCTTCTTCCGGCGGGCGAGCGCGCTCTACCGGCGGCACCTCCCCGCCGGCTACCGGGCGCCCGGCGGCAGCCTGGGGGTCCAGCACCGGCTGCTGGCGTCCGGTGCTTACGCCGCGTTCCGCGTGCTGCGCGCCGCGAACCGGAGGGCCGCGGGCGCCGCCGCGCTGCTCCCCCGCCCGCGCGGGCTGCGCACCCGCCTGCGGTACGCGGCGCAGCTGCGCCTGCCGCTCGACCGGAACCTGGTCGTGTACTGCGCGTACTGGGGCCGCGGCTACGCCTGCAACCCGGCCGCCATCCACGCCAAGGCCCGCGAACTCGCCCCGCACCTGCGGGCGGTGTTCCTGGTGGAGCCGGACGCGGTGGACCGCATGCCGCCGGGCGTGGAGTACGCGGTGATCGGCAGCCGGAAGTACTGGGAGGTGCTGGCCCGCGCCAAGTACCTGGTCAACAACGCCAACTTCGCGGACGCGGTGGTCAAGCGCCCGGGCAGCGTGCACCTGCAGACGCAGCACGGCACGCCGCTGAAGAAGATGGGCGCCGACCAGTCGACGTACCCGGTGGTGGCGGCGGCGACCGGGAGCTTCGCCAGGCTGCTGGCCCGGGTGGACCGCTGGGACTACAACCTCACCTCCAACCGCCACTCGACGCAGATGTGGGAGTCGGCCTTCCCCGGCGCCCACGAGACCCTCGAGTACGGCTATCCGCGCAACGACGTCTACTGCACGGCCTCGGGCGAGGACGTGGCCCGTATCCGCGAGGAACTGGGCGTCCCGGACGGCAAGAAGGCGCTGCTGTACGCCCCCACGCACCGCGACTACGCCACCGGCTTCGCCTCCGGCCTGGACCTGGCGGAGTTCTGCGAGGCGATCGGCGACGAGTACGTCGTCCTGCTGCGCGCCCACTACTTCTACGACCGGGGCACCTCCCGGGGCGGCGGCCGGATCATCGACGTCACCGGGCACCGCTCCTCGGAGGACGTCTGCCTGGCGGCCGACGCGCTGATCACCGACTACTCGTCGATCATGTTCGACTACGCCAACCTGGACCGGCCGATCGTCGTGTACGCCGACGACTGGGACGTCTACCGCGAGATCCGGGGCGTCTACTTCGACCTGATGGAGTGCCCGCCCGGCCGGGTCGCCCGTACGCCCGAGGAGCTGGCGGCCGTCTTCCGCGACGGCGGCTGGGCCGACGAGTCCGCCACGGCGCTGCGGGCCGCGTTCCGCGAGCGGTTCTGCCAGTTCGACGACGGCCGGGCCGCCGAGCGCGTGGTGCGCCGGGTACTGCTGGGCGAGCCGCCCGAGTCGCTCCCGCCCGTGCTGCCGCTCGCCGAGCGCGTCCCGGCCCCCGCCGCCACCCTCACAAGGAGCTGACCGAAGAAGTGCCCCGCTTCAGCATCATCGTCCCCGTCTACAACGTGCAGGGCTTCCTGCGCGAGTGTCTCGACTCGGTGCTCGGCCAGTCCCACGGCGACTTCGAGGTGATCGCCGTGGACGACCGCTCGCCCGACGGCAGCGGCGCGATCCTCGACGAGTACGCCGCCCGCGACGACCGCGTGCGGGTGCTGCACCTGGCCGAGAACGTCGGTCTGGGCCGGGCCCGCAACGCCGGACTCGCCGAGGCGACCGGCGACTACGTCCTGTTCCTCGACAGCGACGACCACTACACCCCGGGTCTGCTGGCGGCCGTCGCCGCGCGCCTGGAGACGACCGGTGACCCGGACATCCTGGTCTTCGACCACGTGCGCACCCACTGGTGGGGCCGGGGCGGGCGCAGCGAGGCGGCGGACCTGCTGGCCGCCGCGGGCCTGGAGACGTTCACGGTCCGGGAGAGCCCGCAGTACCTGAACCTGTTCCTGGTGGCCTGGAACAAGGCGTACCGGCGCTCGTTCTTCCAGGAGCACGGCCTGCGGTACGCGCCGGGCCTGTACGAGGACGCGCCGGTAACGTACCGGTCGATGGTGCTGGCGGAGCGCATCGCCTGCCTGGACCGGATCGGCGTGGAGTACCGGCAGCGCCGACGGGGCGCGATCACCAGGACGCCGGGCCGCCGGCACTTCGAGATCTTCGCGCAGTACGAGGGCCTGTTCGCGTTCCTGGAGCAGCGGCCCGACCTCGACTGGGCGCGGCCGCTGCTGCTGGAACGGGCGCTGGACCACATGCTGTTCGTGCTGGCCCGAGAGGACCGGGTGCGGCCGGCGGACCGGGGCGACTTCTACCGCGAGATCCGCTCCTTCCACCGCCGGCACCTCCCGGAGGGCGGCTTCCCGGAACCGGACGGCTGGCGCGGGCTGGAGATGCGGCTGCTGGCCTCGGCGCCCTACGCGGCCTACGCGACGGCCCGTGGTCTCAGGGACCTGCGCGCGGCCGCCCTGGGCGGGCGGCGCCGGGTGGCCCGGAAGGCCTCGGAGACCGCCCTGCGCGGCTGGTACGGGGTCCAGTCGAAGCGCCCGCTCGATCCCCACCTGGCCGTCTACTCGGCGACCCACCACCGCGGGGTGACCGGTGACCCGGCCGCGATCTACCACAAGGCCCGTGAGATCGCCCCGCACATCCGGGGCGTGTGGGTGGTGCGACAGGACGCGGTGGAGTCGCTGCCGCCCGGGGTCGAGCACGTGATCGTCGGCTCGCGGCGCTACCACGAGGTCATGGCACGGGCCACGTACTGGGTGAACAACGTCAACTGGCCGGGCACCGTGGCCAAGCGGCCCGGCAGCGTCCACATCCAGACGCACCAGGGCACCCCGCTGAAGTACATGGGCGCCGACCTGCTGACCAAGCCGGGCGCGCGGCACGGCTTCGACGTGCCGCAGATGCTGCGCCGGGCCGACCGCTGGGACTACAGCCTGGTAGCCGGGCGGCACGCGGAGCGGGCCTGGGAGCGGGCGTACCCGTGCCACTTCACCTCGCTGCGCACCGGCAGCCCGCGCAACGACGTGCTGGTCGGCCCCGCTCCGGAGCGGGGCCGGGCGGTGCGCGAGCGGCTCGGCATCCCCGCCGGCGACACGGTGGTGCTGTACGCGCCGACCCGCCGGGACTACCGCAAGGGCGGCCATGTCGACCGGTTCGACCCGGCCCGGTTCGCGGCGGACCTGGGCCCGGGGCACACCCTGGTCGTCCGGCTGCACCCGTCCCTGGCCGGGGGTGTGGCGCGCGGTCTCGGCCTGTCGGACCTGCACCGGCGGGGCGTGCTGGTGGACGCGACGGACGAGCCGCACGTCGAGGACGTGCTGCTGGCCTCGGACGTCCTGGTCACCGACTACTCGGCCCTGATGTTCG
Organism: Streptomyces sp.; assembly: GCF_031181705.1. Lineage (GTDB taxonomy): Bacteria > Actinomycetota > Actinomycetes > Streptomycetales > Streptomycetaceae > Streptomyces. Next base: position 8,016 of record NZ_JAPSKN010000011.1, on the reverse strand, counting down.
ACTACGTCCTGCTGGACCGGCCGGTCGTGGTGCACGCCGACGACTGGGGCGCGTTCGCGGCCAGCCGGGGCGCGTACTTCGACATCACCGCCGACGCGCCGGGGCATGTGTCGCGCTCGTACCGGGAGCTGGCCTGGCTGTTCGCGTCCGGCACCTGGCAGGACCACGAGGCGGCGCGGCTGCGCTCGGGTTTCCGGGAGCGGTACTGCGAGTTCGAGGACGGGCGGGCCGCCGAGCGGGTGGTCCGGCTGCTGATGCTGGGCGAGCGGGGCGGCGCGTTGCTGCCCGCGGCCCGACGGACCGAGGGCGTTCCCGCCCGCTCCGAGGCGCTGATCGACAGATGACGACACCCACGACCCCCGAGGCCGTCCCCTCCCTGCCCGGCCAGCGGGCCGCCTCGGCCCGGCCGCGGGCCGCCGCCGGGCGGCCGGGGCCGGTGCGGTGGTGGCACGCGGCCCTGGTCGCCGTGCCCACCGCGGCCCTGTTCGTGCTGGGCTACCGGCGCCGCTGGATCTGCGACGACGGGCTGATCTACCTGCGCCCGGTCCGCCAGATCCTGGCCGGCCACGGGCCCGTGTTCAACGTCGGGGAGCGGGCGGAGAGTTCGACCGGCACCCTGTGGCAGTGGCTGCTCGCTCTCGCCACCTGGGTCACCGGCGAGGACCCGGCGTTCCTCGCGGTGGGCCTGGGCCTGCTGCTGAGCACGGCCGGCTTCGCGCTGGCCCTGTACGCGACCTGCCGGCTGCACCGGGGCGCGGGGCTGCTGCTCCCGGCCGGGGTGTTCGTGCTGCTGGCCGTGCCGCCGTTCTGGTCGTACATGACCTCGGGTCTGGAGAGCGGGCTCGGCGCGTGCTGGACCGGTCTGGCGTGGTGGCTGCTCACGCGGGTCAAGCGGGGCCAGGAGGCCCGGGAGAGGTACCTCGCGGCGTTCGTGTTCGGGCTGGGGCCGCTGGTCCGGCCGGATCTGGCGGTGGTCACGGCGTGCTTCCTGGCGGCGCAGTGGTGGGTGCTGCGGCCGTCCCGGCGGGGCGTCGCGGCGCTGCTGGCGTCGGCGGGCGCCGTGCCGCTGGCGTACGAGGTGTTCCGGGCCGGGTACTACGGGATCCTGGTGCCGCTGCCGGCCATCGCCAAGGAGGCGGGCGCCAGCGACTGGGGCCGGGGCGCCGGGTACGTGCAGGAGACGCTCGGGCCGTACTGGCTGTGGCCGGTCGTCCCCGTGCTGGGCGCGCTGGCCGTGCTGCTGGTGCGCCGCGCCCGGGGGCAGCGGGTGGAGCGGGCACCGGGCCGCGTCTCGCTCGCGGTGCTGCTGGCCCCCTTCGCGGCGGGCGCGCTGCTGGCCGGGTACGTCGTGCGCGTCGGCGGCGACTACATGCACGCCCGCATGATCCTCCCGGCGCTCCTGCTGCTGCTCCTGCCGGTGCTGGTCGTGCCCGCGAACCGGGTCACCGGTGCGGCGGGCGCCCTGCTGGTGGTGTGGCTGTGCGCGGCGGTCAGCCCGCTGCGGACGCCGTTCGACGTGCGCAGCACGCCCGGCTCGTTCAATGTGCGCAGCTCCGACGTGGAGGGCCTCGGCGACCACAACCCGGTGCGCACCGCCACCTGGGTGCGCAACTGGCCCGCCCTGCCGGAGGGGCGCCGCATGCTGGCGGAGGCCGCCCGTTCGCCCCGCCCGACACTGCTGTACTTCGACGCCGGGCGGCGGCTGCACGCCACGCCGATGCGCGCCGACTCCCCCTACCACGTGGTGGTCGTGGGGCGTCATCTCGGTGTCACGGGGGCGGCGGCACCGCTGGACGCCTATGTCAACGACGCCTGGGGGCTGGCCAGTCCGATCGGCGCGCATCTCGCGCTGGAGCGGTGGAGCTGGCCCGGGCACGAGAAGTTCCTGCGCAACCACTGGGTCTTCGCCGAGTGGGCGGTGCGCAACCCGCCGTACCGCGACCTGCTGCGGGCCGGGGCCACGCGGGAGGCGGTCGAGGCGGCCCGGGCCGCGCTGGACTGCGGGCGGCTCGCCGAACTGAAGGAGTCGGTGCGGGCGCCGCTCACCGCCGAGCGGTTCTGGCACAACCTCACCGGGGCCTTCGAGCGGACGCGGTTCCGGTTCGCGCGCTGGCCTGCGGCGGCGGAGGCGGCGCTGTGCGACGGACCGGCGGCAGGTGGGCGTAGCGGGCTCACCCGATGAAGTGACGCGGGGTCAGGGCGGGCGTGCGGCCGGGAACATTCGGCGCATGCCCCAGACCCCCCTCCCTCTCCTGTGAGCGCGCCGCTCCTCGTCCGGCGGGCCGTGCGCGGCGCGACGGCACTGCGCGGCGGACGACCGGGACGGCCCACCCCGTACCAGTTCTACGGCGCCCTGTTCTGGCTGGTGATGACGCTGGCGTACTGGCGCGTCCCGCTGTGCTGCGACGCCGGGCAGCACGCGGCGGTGATCGAGCGCCTCAGGGACGACCTGCTGCACCCGGCCCACACCATGGCGGACCTGCCGGGCGAGGGCAGCCCCTACTACGGCCCGTACGCCGTCGCACAGGGCGTGCTGGCGCGGCTGACGGGGCTGTCCGGCTGGGCGGTGGTGAAGCTCGCCGGGCCGGTGCACCTGCTGGTGCTGCTGGCGGGGCTCGGCCGTTTCGTGCGGAGCCTGACCGCACGCCCCTGGGCGCCGGTGCTGGCGCTGCTGTTCATGACGCTGCTGTGGGGCACCACGCGGATCCTGTGGAGCGGCTATCTCGGGCTGATGTCGATGACGACGAACCTGGGCTATCCGTCCGCGCTCGCCATCGGCCTGACCTTCTGGGCCTGGGCCTGGACGGGCACCCGGGCCCGGGAGGACGCCGCCGTGCGGTTCGTCGGCCCGAGCGGCCTCGGCGGCTGGTGGGGGTACGCCGGGATCGGCGCCCTGTACGCGCTGATCCTGCTCACACATCCGGTCACGGCCGCCTCGGCGCTCACCGGGGCGGTGGCGGTCGTGGCGTCCCGGCAGCGCGGCTGGCGCCGGCCGGTCGCGGCACGCTGGGCGCTCACCGCCGCGACCTGCGCGGCTTGCGCCCTGGCGTGGCCGTACTACGACGTGCTGGAGCTGGTGGGCGACACCGGCATGGACGCGATGCACCGGCAGTTGTACGAGCGGATGCTCGCCAACTCCTGGCTGGCGCTGCTCGGCCTGCCCGCGCTGTGGCTGCGGGCCCGCCGCTCGGCGCGTGATCCGCTGGTGTGGATGTTCCTGGCGGAGTGCCTGCTGGTGGCGTACGGCTGGGTGAGCGGGCACTACACGTACGCCCGGGCCCTGTGGGCCGTGCTGGTGCCGCTGCAGTTCGCCCTGGCGGTGGAGCTGGCGGCGGCGCGGCCCTGGGGCCGGGCCCGCAGGGTGCTGGGCGGGGCGGCGGCGGCCGGGGTGTGCGCCGGGTTCCTCACCGTGCACGCCGGGGCGGTCGTGCCGCGCTCCGTCGACCCGGTGGGGTTCGCGCAGCCGACGCGCTGGCCGTCGTACGACTGGGCGGCGCGGCACATCGGGCGGGGCGAGGTGGTGATCACCGACGGGTACTTCGCGAGCCACGCCCTCGCCGGTCACGGGCCGAACCTCGCCGCGCCCATCTGGCCCGACCCGGCCCTGGAGGAGCCGGAGCGCAAGCGCCGGGCGGCCGACGTGCGCGCCTACCTGGCCCACGACTCGACCCGCGCCGAGCGGGCCGCCGTCGTCCGCCGCTACCACGTGCGCTGGCTGCTGCTGACGCGCTGGCACCCGGTGCCCGAGGAGGCCGTGGTGGTGGCGTGGAGCGGACGGACGGGGGAGGTCCTGGCGCGGGTCGGGGAGTGACGCGCGGCGGGTGACTACTCGATGACGAGGTCGACGTCGATGTTGCCGCGGGTGGCGTTGGAGTACGGGCAGACCTGGTGGGCCTGCTCGACCAGCTTGCGGCCGGTCGCCTCGTCCACGCTGTCGGGGAGCTCCACCCGGAGGGTGACGGCGAGCCCGAAGCCCTCGCCCTGCTTGCCTATGGAGACCTCGGCGGTCACGGCGGCGTCGCTGACGTCGACCTTGGCCTGGCGGCCGACCAGGCCGAGGGCGCTGCCGAAGCAGGCGGCGTAACCGGCGGCGAAGAGCTGCTCGGGGTTGGTGCCCTGGCCGTTGCCGCCCATCGACTGCGGCACACCCAGGGCGAGGTCCAGCACGCCGTCGGAGCTGACGGCCCGGCCGTCACGGCCGTGGGTGGCGGTGGCGACAGCGGTGTAGAGCGCGTCCATGGAAAAACCTTCCCTCTCGGTCGTCGTTCGGCGGCCCGCTTCCGGGCCGCCCGACACCCAGAATTAGAGCACACAATTAAGTTGTGCGCAATTGAATGGTGGGCGCGAGCTATCCTGGAGGCATGAACACGCAGGACGACGACTGGCTCCGCCTGGACCAGCAGATCTGTTTCTCCCTGCACGCGGCCTCCCGCGCCTTCAACGGCGTCTACCGCGTGATCCTCAGGGATCTGGGGCTCACCTACCCGCAGTACCTGGTGATGCTGGTGCTGTGGGAGCACGGCGAGCTGCCCGTGAAGAAGCTCGGGGAGCACCTGCGGCTGGACTCCGGCACGCTGTCGCCGCTGCTCAAGCGGCTGGAGGCGGCCGGCCTGGTGCGCCGGGAGCGCAGTGCGCGCGACGAGCGGTCGGTTCAGGTGCGGCTCACCGAGGAGGGCACCGCGCTGCGGCGGCGGGCCCTTGAGGTGCCGCGCCGGATCGCCGTCTCGACGGGCTTCGAGGCCGCCGAGATCCGCGCCCTGCGCGCCCGCCTCGACGAGCTCACCACCGCGCTGGACGCGGCCGCGCTCGCCGGGGCGCCGGGCGGCTCGCCGGCAGCCGGGCCGTCGTAGCGGCACCGGGCGGCACCTCGGCGGACCGCAGCCGCGCGTACAGGCGCAGGACCACGTCGCCATGGACGTGCTCCTCGCGGACGGTGAACTCCCCGGCCAGCACGGCCAGTTTGGTGCGCTCCACGGGGTCGGCCGGTGACCGGCCCGGAGCCAGCGCGTCCCGCTCGGCGACCAGCCAGACGCGGTCCACCGAGGCGAGCCGCTGCCGCAGCTCCCGGGGCGTCGCCTCGCGCCCCCACAGCGTCCCGGACCGGGGCGCCGACTCCCGCAGTGCGATGTCCCGCACCCGGGCGAACCCCTTCGGGTAGGCCAGCGCGGCCAGCCTGCCCACCGACGGCGCGAACAGCACCGGGTCGCCGGGGCGCATCTGGCGGACGGCGAGCGCGGCGACCACGGCGAGGTTGTCCGGGCGGTGCGCGGCCGCGCGGTCCTGGCGGTGGACGGGCAGCTGGTGCAGGAAGGTGGCGGTCAGCGCGAGGGCGCCCGCGCACCCCGCCAGGGCGTGCGCCTGCCGGCCGCCGATCCGCACCCGCCGCCCGTCGAACCGCACCCGCCCCAGCGCCCGGGCCACCCGCCCGGCCCCGGCCGCGACCAGCAGGGACCCGCCCGCCAGCGCGTACAGCACGTACCGGTCGTGGTACAGCGGCCGGACCTGGGAGACGGTCAGCAGGATGCTTGGCGGCACCACCAGCAGCGGCAGCGCGACCGCCGCCGTGCGCCGCGCCCGCAGCCCCACGGCCATCAGCAGCAGCGGCACCCACAGGGCGGCCCCCTCCGGGCCGGGCGCGAAGTTCCGGGCCAGCCGCACGATCCGGTCCCAGCCGGGCGTCACCAGCCACGCCACCTGCCCGGCCTGCCCGTGCGAGACCCACACCAGCGGCAGCACGAGCAGCACCACCGCGCCCGCCGCGCGGCCCCAGCCGGACCACACCCCGCGGGGAACCCGCCACAGGGCGAGGGTCAGGGCGTGCGCGCAGAGCACCAGCACGGCGAACTCGTGCAGCAGACAGGTCAGCGCGAGGACCGCCCCGTACGGCCACCACGCCGGGGCACCGCCCGCGTCCACGGCCCGCACCAGCAGCAGCGTCGCCGCCGCCACGCCCGCCGCGACGAGCGCGTACGACCGCCCCTCCTGCGCGTAGTGGCCGGTCATCGGAGTGATCGCGTACAGGACGCCGGCCCACAGGCCGACCCGCCGCCCGGCCAGCCGGACGCCCAGGGCCGCGACCAGGCCGGCGGTCGCGGTCGCCGCGGCCACGGACGGCAGGCGCAGCACGACCTCGTCCGGGTGGACGGCGAGGACGGCGTGCATGACCAGGTAGTACAGGCCGTGCACCGCGTCCACGTCGTGCAGCAGCCGCCAGATCTGCGGGACCGTGCGCCGCGCGACCTGGAAGGTGACGCTCTCGTCGCCCCACATGCCGCCGCGGTCCAGGCCCCACAGCCCGACCGCGAGCATCACCGCCATGGGAACCGCCACGGGGACCGCCGATGGCGGCACGCGTGTGCCGAACCGGCCGCTCCCCCTCGCCTGTCCGTTCGTCACGGCCCGATTCTGCTCGGCACGGGTCGGATCGGCGGCATTTGATGGTGTGTTATCACTTTCATGTCATTCGCCCGGCTTACGATCCGCGGTGATGGATGCCGTGAGGAATGCCGACAAGGACGTGGCCGTCGTGGTCATCGGCTACGACGACGCCGCCCATGTGACGGACGCCGTGTGCTCGGCGCTCGGCCAGGGCCCGGCCGTGCGGGAGGTCATCGCCGTCGACGACTGCTCCACGGACGGCAGCGCGGACCTGCTCGGCCGGCTGGCCGCGTCGGAGCCCCGGCTGCGGTTGATCCGGCGGCGGGCCAACAGCGGCGGCTGCGGCACCCCGCGCAACACCGGGCTCGACGCGGTGACGGCGCCGTACGTGATGTTCCTGGACAGCGACGACGTGCTGCCGCCCGGCGCGGTCGACGCGCTGCTCGCGGCGGCTGCGGGAGCCCGCGCCGAGGTGGTGGGCGGCCTGTGCGTGCGCAGGGAACTGCCCTCCGGCCGCGAGGTCCCCTGGCAGCCCGGCCTCTACGCCCACCACGCCGTGGTGCCGCGGCCCGCGCGGCGGCCCCGCCTGGTCCACGACACGCTCTGCGTCAACAAGCTCTACCGGACCGGCTTCCTGCGCACACACCGCATCCGCTTCCCGGAGGGCCGCTTCCCCTACGAGGACGTCGTCTTCACCGCGCGCGTGCTGGCGGCGGCGCCGCGCATGGCCCTGGTGCCGGACCGGGTGTACGTCTGGCATGTGCGGCGGTCCGCCGAGCGGCTGTCGATCTCGCTGGACCGGGCCGGCGTCGACAACTGGCGGGCCCGGACGCAGGCGTGCCGGCAGGCGTACGAGATCCTGCTGGGCGCCGGGCAGAAGGAACTCGCGCGGGCGTCGCGCGCCAAGTTCCTCGACCACGACCTGCGCATGTACCTGCGCGAACTGGGGTTGCGTGACGCCGCCTACCGGCGTGCGTGGTGGGAGCTCACGCGGGCGCATCTCGCGCGGTACGACGCGGACGACTGGGCGCGCAACCCGGTGGCTCCCGGCCGGCTGGCGGGGCGGGTCGTCCTGGCCTGCCCGGAGCCGCGCGACCTGTCCCGGCTGCGGGAGCTGGCGGCCCGCCCGGCCCGGCTCCGCCCGCCGTACGCCCGGGCCGCCGACGGCACGCCCGTCTGGTCCGGCGACCTGCCCCAGGTGTCCCTCGAACCCCTGCTGAGCGCTCCGGTGCGGGCGCTCCCCCTCGCGGTCGACGCCGCGCTGCGGCCCCGCGCGCGGGACACCCGGCTGCGGCTGCGTCTGCACGAGCTGTACGGGCGGGTGGGGCGGGCGGGACCGCAGTCGGTGGAGGTGGAGTGGTGCCACCGGGACGACGCGGCTGTGGTGATCCGGGGCGGGACGGCGGCGCTGGTGCCGTGCACGGAGGCAGGCGGGCCCGCCTCCGGCCCCGGGGATCCCGCCGAGTCGGCCGGGCCCTCGGCTGTCCGGCCGGAGACCACCGCGGCCGGCTCGGCCGAGGCCCTGGTCGGCACGTCGGCAGAGGCCCCAGCCGCCACGTCGGAAAAGACCGTCACCGCCGGACCGGCCGAGACACCGGGGGCCGGGTCGGCGGAGACCACCGCCGCCGGCTCGGACGA
>NZ_JAPSKN010000113.1 GCF_031181705.1 Streptomyces sp. | reverse complement strand
GTTTCGGTGGTTATAGCGTAGGGGAAACGCCCGGTTACATTCCGAACCCGGAAGCTAAGCCTTACAGCGCCGATGGTACTGCAGGGGGGACCCTGTGGGAGAGTAGGACGCCGCCGAACAATCATTGAAAGGGTTGGACCCGGAACTTCGGTTCTGGGTCCAACCCTTTTTTGTTGTGCGTCACTTGAAGTTCACGTTGCGCAACCACCATTCACAGCATGGGTACTGCTGCAATGCTCAGGGCCGCCGGTGTCGGACTCGGTGACGAGGTCGTCGTGCCGGCCTTCGGGAACGTCGAGGTCGCCGAGGCCGTGGCCCTGGCCGGGGCGCTGCCGGTGTTCGCCGACATAGATCCCGTCACCTACTGCCTGGATGCCTCCGCCGTGGAAGCGGCGGTGACTCCGCGGACCGCGGCCGTCGTCGTCGTGCACCGCTTCGGCCGGCTCGCCGACATCGCGCGGCTGCACGATGTGGGACAGCGGCACGGGCTGCTCGTCCTGGAGCAGGGCGAGTCCGAGGCGCCCTACGACGAGATAGCCCGGCGTCGGGAGCGCGCGGCGTATCTCGACGCGAAGTTGCGGGGCGTGCGGACGCCGGACGATGGTGACGGGCACACGTATCAGCAGTACGTCGTGCGGGTGCCGGGCAACGGGCGCCCTGACCGGGACGCTTTCGCGCGGGCCGTGCGGGCCAGGGGAGTCGAGGCCCGGGTGCCGGTGAAGACGCCGGTGCACAGGCTGCCCGAGTTCCGGCGGTGTGTGTCCCTGCCGGAGACGGAGCGAGCTGCCGACGAGACGCTCGCGCTGCCGGTGCACGCCGCACTCACCAAGCGGGACATGCAGCGGATCGTGTCCGCGTGCAACGCCCTCGGAGGGTTGCTGCAGCCCGCGCTCTGACGTGGTTGGGAGCACGCGTGTGTTCGGGGTATGATCTATTCCGTTGCCGCGGGGAAAACCCGGAAAGCAACAGGCCCCTATAGCTCAGTCGGCAGAGCGTCTCCATGGTAAGGAGAAGGTCAACGGTTCGATTCCGTTTGGGGGCTCCAGTCGAAAAGGCCCCACCCTCACGGGTGGGGCCTTTTCCGTTGTCCTAGTCCTTTTGCAGACCCGGGACGCGCATCGCCAGGATCGCCATGTCGTCGGACGGGGCGTCCGACGCGAAGCGCTCCACCGCGCGCATGATGCGGGCCGCGACCGCGCCGGCCGTGAGGCCCGTGCAGGTCGTGAGGACGTCGGCGAGGCCGTCGTCGCCGAGCATGCGGGTACCCTCGCGGCGTTCGGTGACGCCGTCGGTGACGCACAGCAGGACGTCGCCCGGGTCGAGGGTGACCGTCTGCTCGTAGAGCTCCAGGTCGTCGATGACGCCCAGGAGCGGCTGGGGTTCGGCGGCCGGTTCGACCGTGCCGTCCTGGCGCAGGCGCAGCGGGAGTGGGTGGCCGGCGCAGACGACCTTCAGTTCGGCGCTGCCGTCCTCCTGGGGCCGCATCTCACCGTAGAGGAGGGTGAGGAAGCGGCTGCGGGCGCCCTCGTCGAGGATGGCGGAGTTCAGGCGTTCCAGGACCGCGGGGCCGCTGAGGCCCTCGCGGGCGAGGAGGCGCAGGGCGTGCCGGGCCAGGCCGGTCACGGCCGCCGCGTTGGGGCCCGTACCGCAGACGTCGCCGATGGCGAAGCCGTAGGCGCCGTCGCGGATGGGGAAGACGTCGTAGAAGTCGCCGCCGACCTCGTTGCCCTCGCCGGCGGCGCGGTAGATGACCTCGACCTCGACGCCCTCGATCGTGGGGAGTTCCGGGGGGAGGAGGCTGCGCTGGAGGGACTGGCTGATGGCCGTGCGCTCGGAGTAGAGGCGGGCGTTGTCCAGGGCGAGGGCGGCTCGGCGGGAGAGGTCCTCGGCGAGTTCCAGGATCTCCTGGCGGAAGTGCTCGTCGGTGGGCTTGCCGAGGGTGAGCATGCCGATGACGCGGTTGCGGGCGACCAGCGGGAGGACGACCGTCTCGCCGCCGACGGCGGAGGCCGTGGCGAGGGTCGGGCCGATACCGGTGGTGATCTGGCGGGTGGGACCGCCGCTGAGGCCGAGGCTGCGCATGGAGCTGCGCAGGGCGGCCTGGTGGGCGATCTCGGCGGGGGCCGTCCAGACGCGGGCGCCCGGGGTGGGGACCGGGTCGGGCGGGGGGACCTTCGACAGCAGGGACTTGATGCCGTCGATGAGTTCCTCGTCCTCGTGCAGGACGTAGGAGAGGTACGGCTCGGAGGCCTGGTCGGCGATCGTGTAGACGGCGCACCAGGTGGCGAGGGTCGGGACGGTCATCTGGGCCATCAGGGCCAGGGTCTGGTCGCGGTCCAGGGTGCCGGCCAGCAGGTCGGAGGCCTCGACCAGGAAGCTGAGGGAGCCGCGGCGCAGGCGTTCCAGTTCGCCCAGGCGGGCCGATTCGACGGCCAGGGCGATGCGGTCGGCGGCGAACTGCAGGCGCAGGGCCTCTTCGTTGGAGTATCTGCCGGGGGCCTCGGCGGCGACGCCGAGGGAGCCGGTGAGGCGGCCCTCGACCTTGAGCGGGACCGTGACGACCGAGCGCATGCCCGTGCCGTTGAGCAGGGGCACCGCGCCGGAGACCGCCGTGAGGTCGTCGTGCACGGCGGGCATGCGGGCGGAGCCGTAGCGGCCGGTGCCCGCCTCGACGGGGACGCGGGCGAAGCGCTGGCGGGCCGAGGGAAGGCCGGTGGAGGCGCGCACCTCCAGTTCCGTCTCGTCGTCCGTGGCGAGCAGCAGGAAGGCCGAGTCGCCGTCGAGCATGTCGCGGGCGCGTTCGACCGTGCGCTGCAGGAGCCCGTCGAGGTCGTCCGGGGCGGGGGAGCCGATGAACACCTCGAAGGGGTCGGTGCTCTGGCCCTCGGAGCCGGTCGAGGTGTCGGAGGCGGGGATGCGCAGGGGTGTCTGCAGAACGGCCCGTTCGTGATCGCGTACCAGGAGGCACACGGTTGACGGCTCGCCGCCGGTGTCGCGGACGCGCAGGTGGGAGGCGTAGACGGGGGTGACGCGGCCGTTCGCGTCGCGGATGCCGTAACTGCCCTCCCAGCGGGAGAGCCGGAGTGCCTCCGCGATGCCCGTGCTGGTCCCGGGGGTGTGCGGCCAGGCGGCGAGGTCGGTCAGGGGCTTGCCGGTGACCTGCTCGGCCGGGTAGCCGAAGAGTTCCTCGGCGTCTTCGTTCCAGGCGCTGATGTGGCCGGTGCGGTCGACCTGGACGACGGCCACGCGGACGCGGCTGTCGGCGAGGGGGAGGAGGTCGGCCGGGAGGGCGGGGCCGGCGGCGCGGGTGCCGACCGTGCGGGCCGGAAGGTCGAGCTGGAACCAGACGGTCTTGTGGGTGGGGGTGTACTCGACGCCCCAGCGGCCGGCGAGGGCCGCACAGAGCTGGAGGCCGCGGCCGCCCTCGCGGTCGGGGCTGCCCATGGTGAGGGCGGCGCCCTGGAGCGGGACCTCGCGCTCGGGGTAGTGGTCGGCCACCTCGACGCGGACGCCCTCGTCGCTGCGCAGGCACAGCACGTCGGCGGAGGTGCCGGCGTGGACCACGGCGTTGGTCACCAGTTCGCTGGTGAGAACCACGGCGTCGTCGACGATGTCGGCGAAGCCCCAGCCCTGGAGGGTGTCGCGGACGAAGGAGCGGGCGCTCGCGACCGAGCGCCCGACGGGCTCGAAACTGGCGGCCGCGCGCGCGGTGATCACAGAACTCCTCGACCGGTTCTCGACGTGCTGGGCTGCGGGGCCGACCGGCTCGTGCCGCTGATGCGGCAGGCCGCCCGTCGGCCGGGGGTCCGGGGGCTGTCCCCCCGGGATCAGTCCGGTGGTCATGTGTGCGGCCGCCCCTCCGATGCCCGCTCGTCTTCGTGCCACCGCCCAGGCCGGACGGACCGGCGCGGCTGGACAGCCGGATGCAAGGTTACTTACCTTCGCGGTCCATGCGGATGCCGGTCTGCAGTGTTTCCGTCCGGAGGGTGTGCGGACGGTGTGCGAAGCTGCCGAACTGTTATGGCCTGGTTGGGCCGGGGTGAAACACTGGGCAGGCTTCTTGTAAAGGTGCGAGCAGGCTGAGTGCACAAGGCGTACGGCGGGCAGCAGCCCCGTGGGACGGGCCCGGTGTGCAGGGCGGAGAATACGCGGTAGTGACTGGTACGCCGAGCGGTACCGCGAGCACAGAGTGACGGTCGACCCCTGCGGGAGGGACACAGTGGAGTCTGGCGCAGCGACGCGGGGCACGAAGACGCGCGCGAAAGGCGGACAGTCCCCTAGCAACCACGGCAAGGCGCGGGGCGGTACGACCGAGGTGGACACCGCGGCCCTGAACCGGCTGATGGCGGCCCTGGTGTCCATGCGGGACGGGAACTTCCGCAAGCGGCTGACGGTGTCCGGCGACGGCGTGATGGCCGAGATCGCGGCGGTCTTCAACGAGGTGGCCGACCGCAATCTGCACCTGACGGGTGAGCTGTCGCGGGTGCGGCGCATGGTGGGTCGCGAGGGCAAGCTGACCGAGCGGCTGGAGACGGGCGCCTGCGAGGGCTCCTGGGCGACCGCGATCGACCACTCGAACGCCCTGGTGGACGACCTGGTGCGGCCGGTTTCCGAGGTCGGCCGGGTGCTGTCGGCGGTGGCGGAGGGCGATCTGTCGCCGCGCATGGAACTGCGCACCCAGGCGGCGGACGGCAACAGCCAGCCGCTGCGGGGCGAGTTCCTGAAGGTCGGGCGGACCGTCAACAACCTGGTCGACCAGCTGTCGACGTTCACCGACGAGGTCACGCGCGTGGCCAGTGAGGTGGGCACCGAGGGCAAGCTGGGCGGCCAGGCACGCGTGCGTGGCATGTCGGGTTCGTGGCGGGACCTCACCGACTCCGTCAACACGATGGCGAACCGGCTCACCGCTCAGGTGAGGGACATCGCGCTGGTGACGACGGCGGTCGCCAAGGGCGATCTGTCCCGCAAGGTCACGGTCCAGGTGGCCGGGGAGATGCTGGAGCTGAAGAACACCGTCAACACGATGGTGGACCAGCTGTCGGCGTTCTCCTCCGAGGTGACCCGGGTGGCCCGTGAGGTGGGCACCGAGGGCGCGCTGGGCGGTCAGGCGCAGGTGCCCGGGGTCGACGGGGTGTGGAAGGAACTCACCGATTCGGTGAACACCATGGCCGGGAACCTCACGGCCCAGGTGCGCGGGATCGCCGAGGTGACGACGGCGGTGGCCAACGGCGACCTGTCCCGCAAGGTGACCGTGCCGGCGCGCGGCGAGGTCGCGCAGCTCGCCGACACGATCAACCAGATGACCGAGACGCTGCGGATCTTCGCGGACGAGGTCACGCGCGTGGCCAACGAGGTAGGCGCCGAGGGGCGGCTGGGCGGTCAGGCGAACGTGCCGGGCGCGGCGGGGACGTGGAAGGACCTCACCGATTCGGTGAACACGGTCTTCCGGAACCTGACCACTCAGGTGCGGGACATCGCCGCCGTGACGACGGCGGTGGCCAACGGCGACCTGTCGCAGAAGGTCACCGTCGACGTGGCCGGCGAGATGCTGGAGCTGAAGAACACCGTCAACACGATGGTGGACCAGCTGTCCTCCTTCGGTGCCGAAGTGACGCGTGTGGCGCGGGAGATCGGTGTCGAGGGCGAGCTGGGCGGTCAGGCGCAGGTGCCGGGCGCGGCGGGGACGTGGAAGGACCTGACCGACTCCGTCAACACCGCGTTCCGGAACCTCACCGGCCAGGTGCGCAACATCGCCCAGGTGACGACGGCGGTGGCCAACGGCGACCTGTCGCAGAAGGTCACGGTCGACGTCTCCGGCGAGATGCTCAAGCTGAAGAACACCGTGAACACGATGGTGGACCAGCTGTCGAGCTTCGCCGACCAGGTGACGCGGATGGCGCGGGACGTGGGCACGGAGGGCCGGCTCGGCGGTCAGGCCCGGGTCGACGGCGTGTCGGGCACCTGGAAGGAGCTCACCGACTCCGTCAACTCGATGGCCGGCAACCTCACCTCCCAGGTGCGCAACATCGCGCAGGTGACGACGGCCGTGGCCCGGGGTGACCTGTCACAGAAGATCGACGTGGACGCCCGCGGGGAGATCCTGGAGCTGAAGAACACCATCAACACGATGGTCGACCAGCTCTCGGCCTTCGCCGACCAGGTGACGCGGGTGGCCCGCGAGGTGGGTACGGACGGGCGGCTGGGCGGTCAGGCGCAGGTGCCGGGCGTCGCCGGTGTGTGGCGTGACCTGACCGACTCGGTGAACGGCATGGCCGGCAACCTCACCGCGCAGGTGCGCAACATCGCCCAGGTGGCGACGGCGGTGGCCCGGGGTGACCTCTCGCAGAAGATCACCGTGGACGCGCGCGGGGAGATCCTGGAGCTGAAGAACACCCTGAACACGATGGTGGACCAGCTGTCGTCGTTCGCCCAGGAGGTCACGCGTGTGGCCCGTGAGGTGGGGACCGAGGGCATCCTGGGCGGTCAGGCCGAGGTGCAGGGTGTCTCCGGCACCTGGAAGGACCTCACCCAGTCGGTGAACGGCATGGCGAACAACCTGACCATCCAGGTGCGCAACATCGCCGAGGTCACGACCGCGGTCGCCCGGGGCGATCTGTCGAAGAAGATCACCGTCGACGCCAAGGGCGAGATCCTGGAGCTGGTGACGACGGTCAACACGATGGTCGACCAGCTGTCCTCGTTCGCTGAGCAGGTGACCCGGGTGGCCCGTGAGGTGGGCACCGAGGGCATCCTGGGCGGCCAGGCGCACGTGCCCGGTGTCACGGGCATCTGGAAGGACCTGAGCGACAACGTCAACCTGATGGCGAAGAACCTCACCACTCAGGTGCGCAACATCTCCCAGGTCTCGGCGGCGGTCGCCAACGGTGACCTGACACGGCAGGTGACCATCGAGGCCCGCGGTGAGGTCGCCCAGCTCGCCGACACCATCAACACGATGGTGAAGACGCTGAGTTCGTTCGCCGAGCAGGTCACCAAGGTGGCCCGTGAGGTGGGCACGGACGGCATCCTCGGCGGCCAGGCGCACGTGCCGGGCGTGGCCGGGACGTGGAAGGACCTCACCGAGTCGGTGAACCAGATGGCGTCCAACCTGACCGGTCAGGTGCGGAACATCGCCATGGTGACCACGGCCATCGCCAAGGGTGACCTGACGAAGAAGATCGACATCGACGCGCGCGGCGAGATCCTGGAGCTGAAGACGACCATCAACACGATGGTCGACCAGCTGTCGTCGTTCGCCGAGGAGGTCACCCGCGTCGCCCGCGAGGTGGGCACCGAAGGGCAGCTGGGCGGTCAGGCACGCGTGCGTGACGTGGACGGCACCTGGCGTGACCTGACGGAGTCCGTGAACGAGATGGCCGGGAACCTGACCCGGCAGGTGCGGGCCATCGCGCGCGTGGCGACCGCGGTGACCCGGGGCGATCTGAACCTGAAGATCGACGTGGACGCCTCCGGGGAGATCCAGGAGCTCCAGGACTACATCAACAAGATGATCGCCAACCTGCGCGACACCACCATCGCCAACAAGGAGCAGGACTGGCTCAAGGGCAACCTGGCCCGGATCTCGGCGCTGATGCAGGGCCGCCGGGATCTGGAGGACGTGGCCTCGCTGATCATGAGCGAGCTGACGCCGGTGGTCTCGGCGCAGCACGGGGCGTTCTTCCTGGCCATGCCGCTGGTCGACGGCGAGGACATGAACGCCGCGGACGAGGACCAGTACGAGCTGCGGATGCTCGGCAGTTACGGCTACTCGATGGGCTCGATGCCGACGTCGTTCCGGCCCGGTGAGGCGCTGATCGGGACGGCCGCCACGGAGAAGCGCACGATCCTGGTGGAGAACGCGCCCAGCGGCTATCTGAAGATCTCCTCGGGGCTCGGCGAGGCCCCCCCGGCGCAGGTGATCGTGCTGCCGGTGCTGTTCGAGGGCAAGGTGCTCGGCGTGATCGAGCTGGCGTCGTTCACGCCGTTCACGCAGATCCAGAAGGACTTCCTGAACCAGATCGCGGAGATGATCGCCACCAGCGTCAACACCATCTCCGTCAACACCAAGACGGAGCTGCTGCTGGCGCAGTCGCAGGAGCTGACCGAGCAACTGCGCGAGCGCTCCGCCGAGTTGGAGCAGCGGCAGAAGGCCCTGCAGGCGTCCAACGCCGAACTGGAGGAGAAGGCCGAGCTGCTGGCGCAGCAGAACCGCGACATCGAGGTGAAGAACACCGAGATCGAGGAGGCGCGGCAGGTCCTGGAGGAGCGCGCCGAGCAGCTCGCGGTGTCGATGCGCTACAAGAGCGAGTTCCTGGCGAACATGTCGCACGAGCTGCGCACGCCGCTCAACTCGCTGCTGATCCTGGCCAAGCTGCTGGCCGACAACGCCGAGGGGAACCTCTCCCCGAAGCAGGTCGAGTTCGCCGAGACGATCCACGGGGCCGGTTCGGACCTGCTCCAGCTCATCAACGACATCCTCGACCTGTCGAAGGTCGAGGCGGGCAAGATGGACGTCTCCCCGACGCGGATCGCGCTCGTCCAGCTCGTGGACTACGTGGAGGCGACGTTCCGGCCGCTGACCGCGGAGAAGGGCCTGGACCTGTCCGTGCGGGTCTCCCCGGAGCTGCCCGCCACCCTGCACACCGACGAGCAGCGGCTGCTGCAGGTGCTGCGCAACCTGCTGTCCAACGCGGTGAAGTTCACCGACTCGGGGTCGGTGGAGCTGGTCATCAGGCCGGCGCGGGACGACGTGCCGCAGAAGATCCGGGAGCAGTTGCTGGAGACCGGGTCGCTGACCGACCCGGACGCCGGGCTGATCGCGTTCTCCGTGACCGACACCGGGATCGGCATCGCCTCCAGCAAGATGCGGGTGATCTTCGAGGCGTTCAAGCAGGCCGACGGCACGACCAGCCGCAAGTACGGCGGTACGGGCCTGGGGCTGTCCATCTCGCGGGAGATCGCGCAGCTGCTGGGCGGTGAGATCCACGCCCAGAGCGAGCCGGGCCGCGGTTCGACCTTCACGCTGTACCTGCCGCTGCACCCGAGCGAGCTGCCGCCGCAGGGCTACCAGCAGCAGCTGCCCGCCCTGGGGGCCGGTGACCTGGTGGCGTCCAAGGCCGAGTTCGCCGAGCTGTCCGACGCGGAGGTCGAGACTCCGGCCGAGGTGAAGTCGTACCGCGAGACGCAGAACGGGCCGGCGGCCCTGTTCCGGCGGCGGCGCAGGACGTCCGAGCCGGAGGCGCGCCCGGCGCAGCCCGAGCAGTGGACGCCCGCCGAGCCGGAGGCGGCGCCGCGGCCGCGGCGGGGCATCCGGTTCGGCGGCGAGAAGGTCCTGATCGTCGACGACGACATCCGCAACGTCTTCGCGCTGACGAGCGTCCTGGAGCAGCACGGCCTGTCCGTGCTGTACGCCGAGAACGGCCGTGAGGGCGTCGAGGTCCTGGAGCAGCACGACGACGTGGCGGTCGTCCTGATGGACATCATGATGCCCGAGATGGACGGGTACGCGACGACCACGGCGATCCGCAGGATGCCGCAGTTCGCCGGGCTGCCGATCATCGCGCTGACCGCCAAGGCGATGAAGGGCGACCGCGAGAAGGCGATCGAGTCGGGCGCCTCCGACTACGTCACGAAGCCGGTCGACCCCGATCACCTGCTGACGGTGATGAACCAGTGGATGCGCGGGGAATGAGGGTGCCCGTGGAGCGTCGCGCGACCGTGCCGGGAAGGCTCCGTGTTCACGCGGAGTTGCCTACTCGGTGTGCGCATAGTCGTGTAGAAGTACGGGTTCCGGGGAACCTTCTGGTCTCCTGCCGCGTTTCTGCTACGTGCACAGTGACATCCCGGTGACAGGGTGTGTTGACGGGCGGGGTGCGGCTACGATGACCGGCACAAGGACGGGCGGCGCAAGGGAGTCGTCCGCTGAGGCGGCACCCACCGGTGCATCCTCAGGTCCTGCGGACAGGGGAGGCCCCAAGCCGGGGCGAGGAGGGCGGGCCATGGTGCAGAAGGCCAAGATCCTCCTGGTCGATGACCGGCCGGAGAATCTGCTTGCGCTGGAGGCGATCCTCTCTGCGCTCGATCAGACGCTGGTGCGGGCATCGTCCGGGGAGGAAGCGCTCAAAGCGCTGCTCACGGACGACTTCGCGGTGATCCTGCTGGACGTCCAGATGCCGGGCATGGACGGCTTCGAGACGGCCGCGCACATCAAGCGGCGCGAGCGGACCCGGGACATCCCGATCATCTTCCTCACGGCGATCAACCACGGCCCGCACCACACCTTCCGGGGCTACGCGGCGGGCGCGGTCGACTACATCTCCAAGCCGTTCGACCCGTGGGTGCTGCGCGCGAAGGTCTCCGTCTTCGTCGAGCTGTACATGAAGAACTGCCAGCTGCGGGAGCAGGCGTCGCTGCTGCGGCTGCAGTTGGAGGGCGGCGGCAAGGACGCGGACGGCGAGGCCAAGGAGTCGGCCGGGCTGCTCGCCGAGCTCTCCGCGCGGCTGGCCGCCGTCGAGGAGCAGGCCGAAGCGCTGACCAAGCAGCTGAACGACGAGTCGACGGACGCCGCAGCGGTGGCCACGGCGGCTCATCTGGAGCGCAAGCTCACGGGGTTGCGGCGGGCGCTGGACGCGCTGGAGCCCGGCACCGGAAGCACCCCCTCGGTGTCCTCGCAGAACTGACGCACGCGGACGCGGCGTTGCCCGCCCATGACCGCGCGTCAGTTTCGCGCCTCTCCCGGAGCGACACGAACGGGTGAAGCGGCAGGCACACGTGTCCCCCGTCGTCTCCCCCGGTAACCTCACACCCATGGCCTCACGTCCCTCCGCAGCCAAGAAGCCGCCGGCGAAGAAGGCGGCCGCTTCCGCGAAGGCCCCGGCGAAGAAGGCCGCTGCCAAAAAGGCTCCCGCGAAGAAGGCGCCCGCCAGGAAGGCCGCGGCCAGGAAGGTCGCGCCCAGACCTGCGCCCAGCCCCACCGGGGGTATCTACCGGCTCGTGCGCGCCGTGTGGCTCGGTGTGGCACACGCCGTCGGTGCCGTCTTCCGCGGCATAGGGCAGGGCGCCAAGAACCTCGACCCGGCCCACCGCAAGGACGGCGTCGCCCTGCTGCTGCTCGCCATCGCGCTGATCGTCGCCGCCGGCACCTGGGCCGACCTGAAGGGCCCCGTGGGCGACCTGGTCGAGATCCTGGTGACCGGTGCCTTCGGCCGGCTCGACCTGCTGGTGCCGATACTGCTCGCCGTCATCGCCGTCCGCTTCATCCGCCACCCGGAGAAGCCCGAGGCCAACGGGCGCATCGTCATCGGCCTGTCCGCGCTGGTCATCGGCGTGCTCGGCCAGGTCCACATCGCCTGCGGCTCACCCGCGCGCGGCGACGGCATGCAGGGCATAAGGGATGCCGGCGGCCTGATCGGCTGGGCCATGGCGACCCCGCTGTCGTACACCATGGGCGATGTGCTCGCCGTGCCGCTGCTGGTGCTGCTGACGATCTTCGGGCTGCTCGTCGTCACGGCCACGCCGGTCAACGCCATCCCGCAGCGGCTGCGGCTGCTGGGCGTGCGGCTCGGCATCCTCAGCGACCCGGCCGAGACCGAGTACGGCTACGCGGAGGACGACGACGAACGCTACGAGGAGCAGTGGCGCGAGGCGCTGCCCGCGCGCCCGCGCGGCAGGCGTGCGCCGGCGCCCGCGGCGTACGACCCCGACGGTGCCGAGCAGGAGGCGCTCACCCGGCGCCGGGGCCGCCCCCGGCGCTCGGCCGTGCCTCAGCCCGACATGGACCGGCCCAGGGACGCCGTGGACGTCGCCGCGGCGGCCGCGGCCGCGCTCGACGGGGCCGTGCTGCACGGCATGCCGCCCTCCCCGGTCGTCGCGGACCTCACGCAGGGCGTGCGGGTGGGCGACCAGGAGCCGACCACGCCGACGCCCGTCCCGGCCGCCCGGCCCCGGCAGGACGAGTCCCGGCCGGACCAGCCGCAGCAGGACGAGCCCGCGCCGCAGAAGCCCAGGGCGGGCGTGAGGGACCTCACCAAGGCCCCGCCGGCCGAGCCCCGAGACCTGCCCGCGCGCGCCGAGCAGCTCCAGCTCTCCGGCGACATCACGTACGCGCTGCCGTCGCTCGACCTGCTGGAGCGCGGCGGCCCGGGCAAGGCCCGCAGCGCCGCCAACGACGCCATAGTCGCCGCGCTGACCACCGTCTTCACCGAGTTCAAGGTCGACGCCCGGGTCACCGGCTTCACGCGCGGGCCGACGGTCACGCGCTACGAGGTCGAGCTCGGCCCCGCCGTGAAGGTCGAGCGGATCACCGCGCTGGCCAAGAACATCGCCTACGCCGTCGCCAGCCCGGACGTGCGGATCATCAGCCCGATCCCCGGCAAGTCCGCGGTCGGCATCGAGATCCCCAACACCGACCGGGAGATGGTCAACCTCGGTGACGTGCTGCGCCTGGCGGAGTCCGCCGAGGACGACGACCCGATGCTGGTCGCGTTCGGCAAGGACGTCGAGGGCGGCTACGTCATGCACTCGCTGGCGAGGATGCCGCACATGCTGGTCGCCGGCGCCACCGGCTCCGGCAAGTCCTCCTGCATCAACTGTCTGATCACCTCGGTCATGATGCGGGCCACCCCCGAGGACGTCCGGATGATCCTCGTCGACCCCAAGCGGGTCGAGCTGACCGCCTACGAGGGCATCCCGCACCTGATCACGCCGATCATCACCAACCCCAAGCGGGCCGCCGAGGCGCTCCAGTGGGTCGTGCGCGAGATGGACCTGCGCTACGACGACCTGGCCGCCTACGGCTACCGGCACATCGACGACTTCAACAAGGCCGTGCGCGAGGGCAAGGTCAAGCCGCCCGAGGGCAGCGAGCGCGAGCTCCAGCCGTACCCCTACCTGCTGGTGATCGTGGACGAGCTGGCCGACCTGATGATGGTGGCGCCGCGGGACGTCGAGGACGCGATCGTGCGCATCACGCAGCTCGCGCGCGCGGCCGGCATCCACCTGGTGCTCGCCACCCAGCGGCCCTCGGTGGACGTCGTCACCGGTCTGATCAAGGCGAACGTGCCCTCCCGGCTGGCCTTCGCCACCTCCTCGCTGGCCGACTCGCGGGTCATCCTCGACCAGCCCGGCGCCGAGAAGCTCATCGGCAAGGGCGACGGGCTGTTCCTGCCGATGGGGGCGAACAAGCCCACCCGTATGCAGGGCGCCTTCGTCACCGAGGCCGAGGTCGCGGCCGTCGTCCAGCACTGCAAGGACCAGATGGCCCCGGTCTTCCGGGACGACGTCGTCGTGGGCACGAAGCAGAAGAAGGAGATCGACGAGGACATCGGCGACGACCTCGACCTGCTGTGCCAGGCGGCCGAACTGGTCGTCTCCACGCAGTTCGGATCGACGTCCATGCTCCAGCGCAAGCTGCGCGTCGGCTTCGCCAAGGCCGGGCGGCTGATGGACCTCATGGAGTCCCGGAACATCGTCGGGCCGAGCGAGGGTTCGAAGGCTCGTGACGTTCTTGTGAAGCCTGACGAGCTGGATGGCGTGCTCGCCCTGATCCGGGGGGAGTCTGAAGGGTAGGGAAGCGGGAGACGATGGTCGACTCGCCGGGGGTGTACGGCAATCGGGTGTCCGGATCGTGACTTTCCCGTAAGGGATCATCGAGCAACCGTTTCCCTTCGGCGTACGTCAAGTTGAGCGAAGCGAAACGCAGCGAGCCCACCATCGGAATGTCGGGCCATTCCGATGGCGTACAAAGTGACACCGCCCGGTTGCCCCACCCTTTTGCACCCCCCCTAGACTGAACCTCCAGCACAGGCGGCTATACGCTCGAAAGGCGCCCCCGTGTCCATCGGCAACTCCCCTGAAGACGAGCGTCCGTTCGAAGACGACCGCGTCGAAGAAGACCGCGAGGAAGCCCGCCCCTCCATCGGCCGTGCCCTGCAGCAGGCTCGTATCGCCGCCGGGCTGACCGTCGACGACGTCAGCAGCGCCACCCGGGTCCGCATGAACATCGTGCACGCCATCGAGGCGGACGACTTCACCCCCTGCGGCGGTGACGTCTACGCCCGTGGGCACATCAGGACCCTCGCCAAGGCCGTCCACCTCGACCCCGAGCCGCTGCTCGCCCAGTACGGCGAGGACCACGGCGGGCGCCCGGCACCGACCCCGGCGGCTCCGCTCTTCGAGGCGGAACGCATCCGTCCGGAGCGGCGGGGACCCAACTGGACCGCGGCCATGGTCGCCGCGATCGTCGCCGTGATCGGCTTCGTCGGGTTCACCATGTTCCAGGGCGGCGACGACGGCGGCGAGGCGAACGTGGCCGAGGGCTCCACGCCCAGCGACTCCGCCACCCCGACCACCAAGACCGACAAGCCCGCCGATCCCGAGTCCGAACCGTCCGACAGTGCCATCGCGGCCGCGCCGCAGGACAAGGTGACGGTCCGGGTGGCCGCCGCCGACGGCCGCAGCTGGATCGCCGCCCGGGACCACAACAACCGGATGCTGTTCGACGGAGTCCTCAAGCAGGGCGACTCCAAGACCTTCCAGGACAGCTCCAAGATCCACCTCGTCCTCGGGGACGCCGGTGCGATCGACCTCTTCGTCAACGGCAAGAAGATCGAGGACGACTTCCAGCCCGGCGCCGTCGAACGCCTCACGTACACCAAGGGTGACCCCGAGGCCGGATGACAGGCCCGCAAGGGGGCAGTGGGGACGGGGTTGGCCGTGATCGGCCAACCCCGTCGACGTGGGGTGTCAGCGGGACGAAGTACTCTTGAGCCCATGCCTGAACGCCGTACCGTCGCACTCGTCACCCTTGGCTGCGCCCGTAACGAGGTGGACTCGGAGGAGCTTGCAGGCCGTTTGGAGGCGGACGGCTGGCAGCTCGTGGAGGACGCCGAGGAAGCCGACGTCGCCGTCGTGAACACCTGCGGCTTCGTCGAGGCCGCCAAAAAGGACTCCGTCGACGCCCTGCTGGAGGCCAACGACCTGAAGGGGCACGGCAGAACCCAGGCCGTCGTGGCGGTGGGCTGCATGGCCGAGCGGTACGGCAAGGAACTCGCCGAAGCCCTGCCGGAAGCCGACGGGGTGCTCGGCTTCGACGACTACGCGAACATCTCCGACCGCCTCCAGACCATCCTCAACGGCGGCATCCACGCCTCGCACACCCCGCGCGACCGGCGCAAGCTGCTGCCGATCAGCCCGGCCCAGCGGCAGGAGTCCGCCACCGAGGTCGCACTGCCCGGGCACGCCCCGGCCGACCTTCCCGAAGGACTCGCTCCCGCGTCGGGCCCGCGCGCGCCCCTGCGCCGCCGTCTGGACGGCTCCCCGGTCGCCTCCGTGAAGCTGGCCTCCGGCTGCGACCGGCGCTGCACCTTCTGCGCCATCCCGTCCTTCCGCGGCTCCTTCATCTCACGCCGCCCCTCCGACGTCCTGAACGAGACGCGGTGGCTCGCCGATCAGGGCGTGAAGGAGGTGATGCTGGTCTCCGAGAACAACACCTCCTACGGCAAGGATTTGGGCGACATCCGCCTGCTGGAGTCGCTGCTGCCGGAGCTCGCCGAGGTCGACGGCATCGAGCGCGTGCGCGTCAGCTACCTCCAGCCGGCCGAGATGCGTCCCGGCCTCATCGACGTGCTGACCTCGACCCCGAAGGTCGCGCCCTACTTCGACCTGTCCTTCCAGCACTCCGCGCCCGGCGTGCTGCGCGCGATGCGCCGCTTCGGTGACACCGACCGCTTCCTGGAACTGCTCGACACCATCCGCTCCAAGGCCCCCCAGGCCGGTGTGCGCTCCAACTTCATCGTCGGCTTCCCCGGCGAGAGCGAGGCCGACCTCGCCGAGCTGGAGCGCTTCCTGAACGGCGCGCGCCTGGACGCCATCGGCGTCTTCGGCTACTCCGACGAGGAGGGCACCGAGGCGGCGGGCTACGACAACAAGCTCGCCGAGGACGTCGTCGCCGAGCGGCTGGCCCGCGTCTCGCGGCTCGCCGAGGAACTGGTCTCGCAGCGCGCCGAGGAGCGCGTCGGCGAGACCGTCCACGTCCTGGTCGAGTCCGTCGACGACGAGGACGGCGTGTACGGCCGCGCGGCGCACCAGGCGCCCGAGACGGACGGCCAGGTGCTGCTCACGAGCGGCGCCGGACTGGGTGTCGGCCGTATGGTCGAGGCGAAGGTGGTCGGTACGGAGGGTGTCGACCTGGTGGCCGAGCCGCTTCCGGGCTCGTTCGCCTCGCCTTCGTCGAGTGAGGAGGCGGGCAGATGACCGGTGTCCCGGCATCCGCGGCGGGAGGCTCCTCCGGCGCGAGGAGGACCGCCGCCGGTGCGGCGGCCGCTGCCGCGGAGAAGGCCCCCGGGGCGGTGGCGGGGCAGGTGGCCGCCGTGCCGCCGGCCGAGAGCGCGACCCCCGCGGCCCCCGAGGGTGAGGCCCTCATCCGCGCGGACGCGGCGCCTGCGGGCGGCCACGCGCAGGGCGACGACAGACCCCCGCGGAGTGCGAAGCTGGCGGCCGCGGCCGTGAACCAGGCCAGCGTCTGGAACATCGCCAACCTGCTGACCATGCTCCGGCTGATCCTCGTCCCGGCGTTCGTCGCGCTCATGCTCGCGGACGGCGGTTACGACCCGGGGTGGCGGTCCCTGGCCTGGGCCGCCTTCGCCATCGCCATGATCACCGACCTCTTCGACGGCCATCTGGCGCGCACCTACAACCTGGTCACGGACTTCGGGAAGATCGCCGACCCCATCGCCGACAAGGCGATCATGGGGGCGGCGCTGATCTGTCTGTCCGCCCTCGGTGATCTGCCGTGGTGGGTGACCGGCGTGATCCTCGGGCGGGAACTGGGGATCACCCTGCTGCGTTTCCTCGTCATCCGGTACGGCGTCATCCCCGCCAGCCGCGGAGGCAAGCTCAAGACGCTCATCCAGGGCGTGGCCGTGGGCATGTACGTGCTGGCGCTGACGGGGTGGCTGGCCACCCTGCGGTGGTGGGTGATGGCCGCGGCGGTCGTGCTCACCGTGGCGACGGGGCTGGACTATGTGAAACAGGCCATTGTGCTGCGCAGGCGGGGAATCGCCGAGCGCAAGGCCGCGTTGGAGGAGAAGGAAGCGTGAGTTCCACGGCCACCGACGTGGTGCGACTACTCACAGTGAAGGGCGAGACGCTCGCCGTCGCGGAGTCGCTGACCGGTGGCCTCGTAGCGGCGGACATCACGTCGGTGCCGGGGGCGTCCAAGGTCTTCCGGGGCTCGGTGACCGCCTACGCCACCGAACTGAAGCAGGAGCTGCTCGGTGTCGACGGCACCCTGCTGGCGGCGCGCGGAGCGGTGGATCCGCAGGTCGCGGCCCAGATGGCGGCCGGCGTCCGCAAGGCGCTCGGCACCGACTGGGGCATCGCGACCACCGGTGTCGCGGGTCCCGAGCCGCAGGACGGGCAGGCGGTCGGGACGGTCTTCGTCGCGGTGGACGGGCCGTTCGCGCCGGATTCCGGTTCTGCCGGCGGCGGAAAAGTGGAGGGTCTGCGGTTGAACGGCGACCGCGCGGAAATTCGTAGAGAGAGTGTACGGAGCGTGCTCGCACTGCTCCTGAAGGAGCTGGCGGGCGAACAGACTGGGAATGAGCGGGCACAGGATACGGAACGGAACGGGGGGTTTTGATGTTTGCAGCCCTGAGTGAACACGACATCGCTCCCCGCACGGCCGCGGCGCAAGGCGGTACGGTGGGGCGTAATGGATGCGGCTACGCGGTCCGAGGAGGGAGCCACCGATGATTCTGCTCCGTCGCCTGCTGGGTGACGTGCTGCGTCGGCAGCGCCAGCGCCAGGGCCGTACTCTGCGCGAAGTCTCCTCGTCCGCCCGAGTCTCACTCGGCTATCTCTCCGAGGTGGAGCGGGGGCAGAAGGAGGCTTCCTCCGAGCTGCTCTCCGCCATCTGCGACGCGCTGGACGTACGGATGTCCGAGCTCATGCGGGAAGTGAGCGACGAGCTCGCCCTCGCCGAGCTGGCCCAGTCTGCTGCGGCCACCCCCAGCGAGCCTGTGCCCAGGCCGGTTCGACCGATGCTGGGCTCCGTTTCGGTGACCGGTGTGCCACCGGAACGAGTGACGATCAAGGCGCCCGCCGAGGCGGTGGACGTCGTCGCCGCGTGACGCCTCGCGCGTACGTGGCATGAACAAGCGGCGCCGCGGCGCGGCGGAACGTGGTGAGGCCCCGGCCGGGGTTCTCCGGGAGATCCGGAGGGGTGTCGGTCGGGGTTTTCGCTTGCCCGCGCTCAGCGCCGCGCGGGGCGGGGGATCTCATGTCCGGTTCGTGTCCGTTTGCCCGTGTGGCGTGCGGCGGTCATCGTTGAAGGGATGACCGGGGGGCAGTCCACGGAGGTGCGGATGTACGTCGTGAAGAGCCCGTTGTCGGACGCGAGTCTGAAGACCGTGTCCGAGGCACTGCAGGGCGCCCTGGTCGACCTGGTGGACCTCGCCCTGGTGGCGAAGCAGATCCACTGGAACGTGGTGGGGCCGCGCTTCCGGTCCGTGCATCTCCAGCTCGACGAGGTCGTCGACACCGCGCGGACGTACTCCGACACCGTGGCCGAGCGTGCCGCGGCCCTGGGCATCCCGCCGGACGGGCGTGCCGCGACGGTGGCTGTGGGCAGCGGGATCGGCGTGACGCCCGAAGGCTGGGTCAACGACACGACCGCCGTGAGCGCCCTCGTCGAGGCGCTGGGCGCGGTGATCGCACGGATGCGGGAGCGGGTCGAGGCGACCGGGGAGCCGGATCCGGTGAGCCAGGACATCTTCATCCAGATCACGGCGGACCTGGAGAAGCATCACTGGATGTTCCAGGCCGAGAACGGGTGACCGCCGCCGGCGCCGCAACGGGCGACGGGCCGGCCGGTCTCGCCGCTCGGT
>NZ_JAPSKN010000244.1 GCF_031181705.1 Streptomyces sp. | reverse complement strand
AGGCCGAAGCGGGCACCCAGTCCGGAAGGGCCTCGGTCCGCTCCACCCACGGGGCAGGTGGCGTCCCGGCCTTGCCCGAGGCGATCACGCCACCGACGATCGCGCAGGTCGTGTCGACGTCACCGCCGACCTGGGCGGTCGTCCAGAACGCCTTCTCGTAGTCGCCGAGACTCCTCGCGGCCGACCAGAGCGCGAAGGGCACGGTGTCGTGGGCCGTCGTCCGCCGCCCGCAGCCCAGCACCGCCGCGACCGTGGCGGCGTCGCCGTAGTCGAGCATGTCCCGGGCCCGGCGCAGCCCCGCGCCCACCGCGCTCTTGGGGACCAGGTCGATCACCCCGTCCAGGAGTGCTTCGGCGCCGGGCGGTCCGCCCGGCGCCGCGGCGAACGCGGCGGCCGCGGCGACGGCCATGGCACCGACCACGGCCTCGCGATGCTGGTGGGTGGTGTAGGCGGAGATCTCCGCCTGGTGGGTCGCCTGCTCGGGATCGTCCGCGTACCAGGCGCCCAGCGGGGCGATCCGCATCGCCGCGCCGTTGCCCCAGGACCCCTGGCCGTTGAAGAGCGCGGCGGCGAGCTCGCGCCAGTCGCCGCCCTCCCGGACCAGCCGCAGGAGGCGGTTGACCGCGGGGCCGTAGCCCCGGTCGGAGTCGTGGTGCTCGGCGAAGGACCAGGCGAGCGCGTCCTGGTCGATGCGGTGGTGGGCGGCCAGCACGGCGACGACGGAGGCCGCCATCTCGGTGTCGTCGGTCCACTGCCAGGGCCCGGGCGGGAGCTCTCGGCGCTTCAGCAGCGGGTAGTTCACCGGCACGAAGTACCGGGAGCCCAGGGCGTCCCCGACGGACAGTCCGCGCAGAGCGGCCAGGGCGCGGTCCAAGCGCGCGTCGGGGGAGAAATCAGAGGTCATCGCCCTGCCACTCTATCCGGAGATCCCGTACGGCTCGGGATCCCGCCAGCGGTCGAACGGCCGGTCCAGCGTGTACTTGCCGTCGTCTCCCAGAACGAGCATCCGCATCTCGCCGTTCCCCGGATTCGAGAGCGACTCGAACTCCGCGACCGTCCAGTGGAACCAGCGCATGCAGAACAACCGCATGGCCAGCCCGTGGGTCACGATGAGGACGTTCGGCGGATGGTCGGGATCCTCGAAACTGCGGAACAGGCTCTCCAGGAAGCCGCCGACCCGGTCGTAGACGTCGGCACCGGACTCCCCCTGGGCGAAGCGGTAGAAGAAGTGGCCGTACGCGTCCCGGTACGCCTTCTGGAGGCGGACCTCGTCGCGGTCCTGCCAGTTTCCCCAGTCCTGCTCGCGCAGCCGGGGCTCCTCGCGTACCCGTATCAGTGCGGGGTCGAGGCGGAAGGCCCGCAGCGTCTCGTGGGTGCGCCGGTACGGGGAGACGTAGACGCTGACGCGTTCGCCGCCGAAGAGCTCGCGCAGGTGCTCACCCGTGGCCTCCGCCTGCTTTCGACCGCGGTCGGTCAGAGCCAGGGCGTGGTCGGGTTCACGCTCGTACACGGAGTCATCAACATTGCCCGTTGACTCGCCGTGCCGGACAAGGACGATGCGCCGTGGTCGTGCCATGCCAAAACCCTAGATCGGGTGAGGGCCCTCCGAGCACCCGGACGGTGCCCATACAGCGTAGGTCACACGAAATCGCCACCGCACCGCGCCCGCGGGAGGCCGCCGGCCGCCCGGCCAGCGGGTCGCGTGCCGGCCAGGGTCAGACGGTCCAGCTCGGCTCCATGTCCACGACGGCGCCCGTCAGTGCCGCCACGTCCGCCTCCGTCTGGGCGCGCAGGGCGAGCCGTTCCACGCGTTCGGTGCGGTACTTGCCGTGCTCGGCGGCCGACCGCCACATCGACAGCACCAGGTACTCGTGGCCGGGCGCCTCGCCGAACAGCCCGCGCACCATGCCGGGCGAGCCGGCCATCGCCGGATTCCAGACCTTCTCCTGCATCAGCACGAAGTGCTCCGCCCGTTCCTCGTGGACACGGCAGAGCGCGACGCGCAGCAGGTCGGCGTCCGTGAAACGCGGCTCGAAGCCGGTCTTCACGTCGAAGCGGTAGTCGAACAGCCTGACCCGGGCGTCCTTGAAGGTGCCCGACTGGGCCGACGCGAGCCGGTCGTGGGACCGCGCCATGAACGAGTCGTAGAAGGCGCGGCTCTCCCAGAACGCGAAGATGTGCGCCACGTCCGGCCGTCCCCGGCTCCAGCCACCCCCCTGCCCGCGAAACCCCGGCTCCCCCAGAAGCCCCGCCCACTTCCGCTGCCCCCGCTCGAACCCGCGGCGGTCCACCACGGTGCAGCGAATCCACTTGACCAGCACCGCGCCATGGTAAGGCCAGGGAGCGTGGCGCCGGTCACTCTCGGCTGGACCGCTCCGCCACGCGCGCACCCGCGCGCGTGGCAGGATGGACAAACAGTCGTGTGTGCCCGTCAGTTGGGGTGGACGGGCGGGTCGGTACGGGGAAGGGGACGCCGGTGGACGGGCTCAACAAGGGGCTGCGCAAGGTCGAGATCGCGGTGCGATGGGATCCCAGTCCGGCGGGGCAGCCCTCCACCGACCTGGATCTCGTCGCGGCGACGTATCCGGCGGACGCCCCGCACGGCGACCCCGCCTACGTGGTGCACTTCGACAGCCGCTCCCCCGACGGCACCATCTACCTCAACCGGGACAGCAAGGACGGCCAGGGCTTCGGCTTCGACGAGGTCATGACGCTGGAGCTGGAGCGGCTCGACCCGCGGTACGCGCGCGTGGTGGTCGGTGTCGTCATCCAGCAGCGCCCCGCGGAGCGGACCTTCGTCAGCGTCGTCAACCCCGGCCTGCGCATCCGCGAGGGGTACGACGTCCTGGCCGAGGACGACTTCGGTGGTGTCCTGGGCGCCACGGCGGCCACGGTCGCGGAGTTCGTCCGGGAAGGCACCGGCCCCTGGCGCTTCCGTCCCGGCCTGCGGGGCTTCGAGGGCGACCCCGTGACGTTCACCAGGACGATGGGCGCGGCCGGCCGGGCCTGAGCCGGGATCGCCCGCGCGTCTGTCCCGGAAACCCTCAGGGGCACGGTGACGACGAGGCACGACAGGTGGGGCACCAGCCCGAAGGCTGGTGCCCCACTGTCATCGGCTCAGGCGCCCGGTATCAGCTGCAGCCGCTGGTCGAGCCGCAGCCCTCGCAGATGTAGCAGGAACCGGCGCGCTGCATCTTCGTCCCGCAGGAGAAGCACAGCGGGGCGTCGGCCTGGATGCCCAGCTGCATCTCGACCAGTTCCGCACTGGTGTGGGCCTGCTGCGGGGCCGGCTTGGCCGACTCTTCCGCCTTCGGAGCGGAAACGGCCTTCAGCTCCTGTGCCCGAGGCGCCGACTGGGCCAGGCCCTCGACGTCGACCTCGTCCTCGGACGGCTCGTACGAACCGGTCTCCAGGTGACGCTGGCGCTCCTCGGCGGAGTGGATGCCGAGTGCGGAACGCGTCTCGAAGGGCAGGAAGTCCAGCGCCAGGCGGCGGAAGATGTAGTCGACGATCGACTGCGCCATCCGCACGTCCGGGTCGTCCGTCATGCCGGCCGGCTCGAAGCGCATGTTGGTGAACTTCGAGACGTACGTCTCCAGCGGCACGCCGTACTGGAGGCCGACCGAGACGGCGATGGAGAAGGCGTCCATCATGCCCGCGAGGGTCGAGCCCTGCTTGGACATCTTCAGGAA
>NZ_JAPSKN010000112.1 GCF_031181705.1 Streptomyces sp. | reverse complement strand
CTCCCTGATCCAACCGACCCCTCCGCACCCCGGCCCGTACATCCCGGCCGCGTGGGCTTTCCCGAAGCCCGGCGGCTCCGAGGGCCGCCGGGACGGCCTACGATCACGGGGCTGCGTCGTCTCCCCCGCCCAGAAGGTCACCCCCCACGCATGAAGCTCATCACCGCGATCGTGAAGCCGTACCGCCTCGACGAGGTCAAGAACGCCCTGCAGGCCCTCGGCGTGCGCGGCCTGACGGTCTCCGAGGCCAGCGGCTACGGCCGGCAGCGCGGCCACACCGAGGTGTACCGGGGCGCGGAGTACCAGGTCGATCTGGTGCCGAAGGTCCGGATCGAGGCCGTGGTCGAGGACGCGGTCGCCGAGGACGTCATCGACGCGGTCGTGCAGGCCGCGCGCACCGGCAAGATCGGCGACGGCAAGGTGTGGGCGCTGCCCGTGGACACGGTCGTGCGGGTGCGGACGGGCGAGCGCGGCCCCGACGCGCTCTGACACCGAAGGCCTCCGGACTGTCGCCGCAGGCCACGGTGGCGCTGAGGGGGCCGAGCTCGACGGGGGGCGCCGGCGGCCATCGCCGGGTTCTCGGTGACGGTGAAGTCGACGGTGCCGCCGCCGGCCTCCACCAGGGTGAGCGGGACGCGATCGAGTCGTCCCCGAGCGCGACCGGCGGGATCGACATCGCACTCGATCACCGTCGGTCACAGCGGAGTTCAGCCGGCGGTGACCGTGCTGTGGACCGTCCCGTCGAGCCCCGCCAGCAGCACCGGCGTCTGCGCGCTGCCGAGGTCCCGCACGGCGGCGCGGTCCTCGTCGGACACCGACTCCGCCTCGGTCACCACCGCCGCCGCCTCCAGCGACCGCGCTCCCGAGGCCACCGCCATCGCCACCGCCGTGCGCAGGGCGCTGAGCTTGAGCGAGTCGAGGGCCACCGTGCCCGCGACATAGGTGCGTCCGGTCTCGTCCCGCACGGCCGCCCCCTCGGGCACGCCGTTGCGGGCCCGCGCGGAACGGGCCAGGGTGACGATCTTGCGGTCCTCGGGGTCGAGCGCGCTGCTGTCGGTCATGATCCGAGCATACGGAAGCGTCAGGGGCGGTCGAGGCGGAGGCGGTCCGCTCGCGGCAGGCCGGCCACGACGAGGTCGTAGGAGTCCTCGACGAGTTCCCTGACCAGCCGGTCCGGGAGGCTTCCGTCGGCGGTGACCGTGTTCCAGTGACGCTTGTTCATGTGCCAGCCCGGCACGATGAGCCCCTCGTGCTCACCGCGCAGCCGGACCGCCTCGTCGGGGTCGCACTTGAGGTTGACCTTCAGGGGGCGCGCGTCCAGGAACGAGAGGGCGAAGAGCTTCCCCCGCACCTTGAAGACCGAGATCTCCGGGCCGAAGGGGAAGTCCTCCTCCGCCGCGTTGAAGGACAGGCAGAACGCGCGCAGCTCCTTCGGGGTCACTCCGGCTTCTCCTGCTCCGGCGGCTCCGGCGGGCCCGGCGGGTCCACCGGCTCAGCGAGCACGGTCACGATCTTGTTCCGGCGGCCGGCCGCGGCCTCCGCGGTCAGGCGCAGGTCCCGGCCGTCGGGCAGGGCGACCACGGACGACGCCCCGGCGATGGGCACCCGGCCGAGCGCCTTGGCGAGCAGGCCGCCGACCGTCTCGACGTCCTCGTCGTCGAACTCCTCCAGGCCGTACAGCTCGCCCAGGTCGCCGATGTCGAGGCGGGCGGTGACCCGGAAGCGGCCCTCGCCAAGCTCCTCCACGGGCGGCAGTTCCCGGTCGTACTCGTCGGTGATCTCGCCGACGATCTCCTCCAGGATGTCCTCGATGGTGACGATGCCGGCCGTGCCGCCGTACTCGTCGATGACCACGGCGACGTGGTTGCGTTCCTTCTGCATCTCGCGCAGCAGGTCACCGGCGTTCTTGGTGTCGGGCACGAAGAACGCGGGGCGCATGGCCGTGGAGACCTGCTCGGACTCGGCGTCGCGGCTGATGTGCGTCTTGCGGACCAGGTCCTTCAGGTACACGATCCCGACGATGTCGTCCTCGCTCTCGCCGGTGACCGGTATGCGCGAGAAGCCCGAGCGCAGGGCGAGGGTGAGGGCCTGGCGGATGGTCTTGAAGCGCTCGATGACCACCAGGTCCGTGCGCGGCACCATGACCTCGCGGACCAGGGTGTCGCCCAGCTCGAAGACCGAGTGCACCATGCGGCGCTCCTCGTCCTCGATGAGCGACTCCTTCTCGGCGAGGTCGACCAGCGCGCGCAGCTCCGCCTCGGAGGCGAACGGGCCGCGCCGGAAGCCCTTGCCGGGGGTGAGCGCGTTGCCGATGAGGATCAGCAGCGACGGGATCGGTCCCATGATCCGGGCCAGCGGCACCAGGACGTACGCCGAGACCGTCGCCGTGTTCAGCGGGTGCTGGCGGCCGATGGTGCGCGGCGAGACCCCGACGGCGACGTACGACACGAGGACCATGACCGCGATGGCGATCAGCAGGGCCTCGGTCGTGCCGTCGAACTCCTTGAGGCAGCCGTAAGTGATCAGCGCGGCGGCGGCCATCTCGCAGGCGACGCGGACCAGCAGCGCCACGTTGAGGTAGCGGGTCGGGTCGGCGGCGACCTGGGAGAGCTTGGCGCTGCCGCGGCGGCCGGAGCGCACGGCCTCCTCGGCGCGGAAGCTGGAGACGCGCGCGAGGCCCGCCTCCGCGCAGGCGGCGAGCCAGGCCACGACGACCAGGGCGATGGCGCCCAGGGCGAGTTGCGGACTCATCGGCGGCTACGAGACCGTCGGCGCCGGGGACGGGCCGGTGAGGCCACGCTCCGCGCGCCAGCCGTCCACGATGGCCGCCTGGAGGCCGAACATCTCGGCCTTCTCGTCCGGTTCCTCGTGGTCGTAGCCGAGCAGGTGCAGCACGCCGTGGACGGTGAGGAGCTGGAGCTCCTCGTCCATGGAGTGCTGCGTGTCCGCTTCCCTGCCCTGCTTCTCGGCCACCTCGGGACACAGCACGATGTCGCCGAGCAGCCCCTGCGGCGGCTCGTCGTCGTCCTTGGACGGCGGGCGCAGCTCGTCCATCGGGAAGGACATGACATCCGTCGGGCCGGGGAGGTCCATCCACTGGATGTGGAGCTGCTCCATGGCGTCGGCGTCCACCACGATCACCGAGAGCTCGGAGAGCGGGTGGATGCGCATCCGCGCGAGCGCGTAGCGGGCGATGTCGAGGATCGCCTGCTCGTCGACCTCGGTTCCGGACTCGTTGTTGACGTCGATCGACATGGTGCTGTGTGTGTCTACTTCCCCTTGTGCCCGGACTTGTCCCGGCTCTTGTGCGCGCCGTTCTGGGTGCCGTGCTTCGTGTCGTACTTCTCGTACGCGTCGACGATACGGCCCACCAGCTTGTGCCGGACGACGTCCTGCGACGACAGCCGGGAGAAGTGCACGTCGTCCACGCCGTCCAGGATGTCCTGGACCTGCCGCAGACCGGACTTCGTCCCGTCCGGCAGGTCGACCTGTGTCACGTCACCGGTGATGACGATCTTCGAGTCGAAGCCGAGGCGGGTGAGGAACATCTTCATCTGCTCGGGGCTCGTGTTCTGGGCCTCGTCCAGGATGATGAAGGCGTCGTTGAGCGTGCGTCCGCGCATGTAGGCGAGCGGCGCGACCTCGATCGTGCCCGCCGCCATCAGGCG
The DNA here is from genome assembly GCF_031181705.1 of Streptomyces sp. Classification (GTDB taxonomy): domain Bacteria; phylum Actinomycetota; class Actinomycetes; order Streptomycetales; family Streptomycetaceae; genus Streptomyces. The sequence goes on along the minus strand of NZ_JAPSKN010000112.1, from coordinate 15,510 downwards.
CGGGATCGAGTCCGGGTCGAGCATGTCGTGCAGCGCGTCGTACAGCGGGCGCAGGTAGGGGTCGATCTTCTCGTAGAGCGTGCCGGGCAGGAAGCCGAGGCGCTCGCCGGCCTCGACCGCCGGGCGGGTCAGGATGATGCGGTTGACCTGCTTGGACTGCAGGGCCTGCACCGCCTTGGCCATCGCCAGGTACGTCTTGCCGGTGCCGGCCGGGCCGATGCCGAAGACGATCGTGTGCTTGTCGATCGCGTCCACGTAGCGCTTCTGGTTGAGCGTCTTGGGGCGGATCGTGCGGCCGCGCGAGGACAGGATGTTCTGCGTGAGCACCTGGGCCGGGGTCTCCTGGCCGTCGCTCTCGCCGCTGTCGCTCGCCTTGAGCATGGCGATCGAGCGTTCCACTGCGTCCTCCGTCATCGGCTGCCCGGTGCGGAGCACCAGCATCATCTCGTCGAACACGCGGGCGATGAGAGCGACGTCCACGGGGTCGCCGACCGCGCTGATCTCGTTGCCCCGGACGTGGATGTCGGCCGCCGGGAAGGCCTTCTCGATCACGCGCAGGAGGGAGTCGCCGGACCCCAGAACGGTCACCATGGGGTGCTGGGCGGGGACAGTGAGCTGCGCTCTCGCCTGCTCCTGCGCGGGGGTGTGAGCTGTGGGTGTCTGAGTCATGGGCCGGCGCTGAAGGCCTGCGGTTCCTCCTCGTCACGGCCGCGTAGCTGAGGGCGGCCTCGCGATTCCCAGGGTACGACGGGGAAGTGACAACGCCGAGGGGTTTTGGGGCGGGGCTCGTCACCAGGGGTTCCGGAGCGACGGCGGCCAAGGCGACGGCACTGCGGCCGGGAGGTCACGCCGAGCGCCGGAAGCCGATCGTGGGGACGGCTCTGCGCAGCGGCCAGGGCCTCACCAGCTCGTCCGACACCAGGTCGGCCAGGAACCCGTACCGCTCCAGCGCCACCGCCGACTGCCCCTCGACGGACTGCACCCTGCGCCACCACGCGGCGATCTCCGACCAGCCCGGCGCCGACAGCGAACCGCCGAACTCCTGCACCGACAGCGCCGCCGTCAGCCCCGCGAAGGCCAGCCGGTCCGCCAGCGGCCAGTCCGCCAGCGTCCCGGTCACGAACCCGGCGACGAACACGTCCCCGGCCCCGGTCGGGTCGAGCGCCTCGACCTCGATCGCGGGCACCTCCGCCGTCTCCCCGGTCCGCCGGTCCACCGCGTACGCCCCGTCCGCCCCGAGGGTGACCACGGCCAGCGGCACGTACGCGGTCAGGGCGTGCGCGGCGGCCCGCGGGCAGTCCGTCCCCGTGTACCGCATGGCCTCCTCCGCGTTCGGCAGGAACGCCTCGCAGTGCCGCAGGTCGGGCAGCCCGGCGAGGTCCCAGGCGCCGGTGTCGTCCCAGCCGACGTCGCCGAAGACGCGGGTGCCCTTGCTCGCGGCCTGGGCGATCCAGGGCGCGCTGACGCCGGGCGCGAGGGAGGCCACGGCGGCCCGGGCCCGGGGTGGGCACTCGGGGGCCGGTTCCTCGGGGGGCGGCTCGTGGCCGTGGGAGACCATCGTGCGCTCCCCCTCGTAGGCCATGGAGACGGTCACCGGGGAGTGCCAGCCGGGCACCGTGCGCGACGGGGAGAGGTCGATGCCCTCGCCGTGCTCCAGGGCGTCCCAGCAGTAGTCGCCGTAGTGGTCGTCGCCGAAGGCCGCGGCCAGGGACGTGCGCAGGCCGAGGCGGGCGAGCGCGGTGGCCATGTTGGCCACACCGCCGGGGCTCGACCCCATCCCGCGCGCCCAGGACTCCGTCCCGCGCACCGGGGCGGAGTCGAGGCCGGTGAAGATGATGTCGAGGAAGACGGTGCCGGTGAGGTAGACGTCCCAGGGCGGGTCGTCCGGACTGCGCAGCGGGGCGAGGGGATCGACCTGGGTCTGACGGTGCGATCCCTTTCCGGCCGGGCCCTTTCCGGCCGGGGCGGTGGACGCGGTCACGATGCGCTCCCTGACGTGGTGCGGATCAGGCCAGTCTGCACCACGTCACCGACAACGTGACGCCGATCACGCGGGGCCCACCCGGCCTGTCAGCTCGCGCGGGGCCCGCGCACGCCCCCCTGGACCACGCGCCTCACCAGCGCGGCATCGCGGGCGTCCGCCACGCCGGGTCCGCGCTCCGCATGGCCGCCGCGTCGTCGCGGTCGCGCAGCGCGCCGTCGTCGTCCAGCCACCGCCGGTGCAGCACGGCCAGCCGCTCCCGGTCGAGCTCCACGCCGAGCCCGGGGGCGTCGGACACCGCGACCCTGCCGTCCTCGAAGGCGAGGCGCTCGGTGAGGACGTCCTCCGACTGCCACGGGTAGTGGGAGTCGCAGGCGTGGTGGAGGTCCGGGACGGTGGCGGCCACGTGCGTCATCGCGGCGAGCGAGATGCCCAGGTGGGTGTTGGAGTGCATGGACACGCCGACGCCGAAGGCCCGGCAGACGGCGGCGAGCTGCTGGGTGTTGCGCAGACCGCCCCAGTAGTGGTGGTCACAGAGCACGACCTGCACGGCGTCGCGGGTGAAGGCCTCCTTGATCTCGGCGAAGGTCGTCACGCACATGTTGGTGGCCAGCGGCACGCCGGTCCCCGCGGCGACCTCGGCCATGCCGTCGGTGCCGAGGGTGGGGTCCTCCAGGTACTCGAGGACCTCCCCGAGCTCCCCGGCCACCCGCAGCGAGGTCTCCACGGACCAGGCGCCGTTGGGGTCCAGCCGCAGCGGACGCCCGGGGAAGGCCTCGGCGAGCGCCCGTACGGCGGCGATCTCCTCGTCGGGCGGGAAGACGCCGCCCTTCAGCTTGAAGGAGGTGAAGCCGTGGCGCTCCGTGAACCGCCGGGCCTGCTCCACCACCCCCGCCGGGTCGATGGCGGCGCCCCAGTCGTCCGGTTCGGCCGGCACGCCCTGCGGGTGGCTCGCCCACTTGTAGAACAGGTAGGCGCTGTACTCGACGGCGTCGCGCACCTTGCCGCCGAGCAGCGCGTGCACGGGCAGCCCCAGGGCCTTGCCGAGGGCGTCGAGGCAGGCGACCTCGAACCCGGAGAGCACGGACAGCCGCAGTTTCCCGGCCGTCTGCACGCCCCGCAGGCCTCCGACGTCGACGGCGTCCTCGATGCGGGAGGCGTCCACGGCGACCTCGTCCGCGAGCGTGAACAGCCCGTTCAGGTCGCTGACCGCACGCCCCTTGAGCCGCTCGGCGAAGGGCCGGGCCAGTTCCAGGTACGTGGTGTCGCCGTAGGTCTCCCCCACGCCGGTGATCCCGTCCGCCGTGACGACCTCGACGATCAGCCGGGGCGTGTAGGGCTGGTGCACGCCCTGCGTGTTCAGCAGCGGCGGGTCGGCGACCAGGATCGGCGTGAGCCGGACGTCCGTGACGGTGAGGTTCACAGGGCGGCTCCCACGAGGTCGAGTCCGGTGCGCAGGAGGGTGCCGAGGGCGGTCAGGTCGGCGGGCGAGGGGTCGGTGAGCGGGGCGCGTACGGGGCCCACCGGATGGCCGCGCAGGCGGGCGGCGGCCTTCACCAGGGACACGGCGTAGCCCGGGACGCGGTCGCGCAGTTCGACGAGCGGGACGTAGAAGTCGCGCAGCAGTTCGTCGACCGTGCCGTGGTCGCCGTCGCGCAGGGCGGCGAAGAAGGCGTCGGCGATCTCGGGGGCGAAGGCGTGGACGGCGGAGGAGTAGGCCGGGACGCCGACGGCGGCGTAGGCGCGGGCCTGGACCTCGGCGGTGGCGGCCCCGTTGAAGAACAGGAAGTCCTCGGGCGCGGCGAGCGTGAGGCGCTGCAGCCGGTCCAGGTCGCTGTGGCCGTCCTTGAGGCCGATGACGGTCGGCAGGGCGGCGACGCGCCGGAGCGACTCGGCGGTGAAGGCGACCTGGCCGCGCTGGTAGGCGATCAGGGGCAGCGGGGTGCGGGCGGCGAGCTGTTCCAGCTGGGCGACCAGGCCGTCCTGCGGGGCGGCGACGAGGTAGTGCGGCAGGACCAGGAGCGCGTCCGCTCCGGCGTCCTCGGCGATGCGCGCGAACCGGGCGGCCTGCGCCCAGCCGTAGCCGGTGCCCGCGACGACGGGGACGCGGCCGGCCGCCTCCTCGACGGCGATGGTGACGACCTGCCGGTACTCGTCCTCGTCCAGCGAGAAGAACTCCCCGGTGCCGCAGGCGGGGAAGACGGCTCCGGGCGCGGCGGCGAGCCGCTCGGCGACGTGGCCGCGGAAACCGTCCGGGTCGAGGGTGCCGTCGTCGCGGAAGCTGGTCAGGGGGAACGACAGCACGCCGCCCGCCATGCCCTCCCGCAGCCGCTGCGCGACCGCCACGGGTCCAGCGCTCACGGGCATCTCCTTATGTAGACGTGATCCACGTATGAGAATGAAGGTTAGATACGCGAACGGAGGCCGTCAACCGGGCGCAGCGGGGCGATTACCATCGGCCCATGTCAGACACAGGGGGCGTCCGCGAGGTGAAGTCCGCGGCGCGCACGGTCGAGCTGCTGGAACTCCTCGCGGCGCGCGGCGACCGCCCGGCCCGGCTCCAGGAGCTGGCCGACGCGCTCGACGTGCCGCGCAGCTCGATGTACGCGCTGCTGCAGACCCTGATCTCGCGCGGCTGGGTCCGCACCGACGTCACCGGCTCGCTGTACGGCATCGGCATCCACGCCCTGCTCACGGGCACGAGCTACCTCGACTCCGACCCCCGGGTCCGGGTGGTGCGGCCGTATCTCGACGAGGCGTCCGACGCGCTCGGCGAGACCATCCACATGGGCCGGCTGGACGGCCGGGACGTGGCGTACCTGGCGACGCGCGAGTCGCACGAGTACCTGAGGACGATCAGCCGGGTGGGGCGGCGCCTGCCCGCGCACGTCGGCGCCCTGGGCAAGGCGCTGCTGGCCGAACGCCCCGACGAGGAGCTGCCCGAGGGGCCGTACGAGGCGCTCACCCCGCATTCGCACACCGGTCGGGAGTCCTTGGCGGCCGACCTCGCGCGGATCCGGGACCGCGGCTGGTCCGTGGACCGCGAGGAGGGCGTGCCCGGCATCGTCGGCTTCGGCTTCGCGCTGCGCTACGACACCCCGGCACAGGACGCGATCAGCTGTTCGGTGCCGGTCGCGCGGCTCACCCCGGAGCACGAGGAGCGGATCGTCGCCGTGATGCGGGAGGTCCGGGCGAAGATCGAGGCGACGGTCCCGACGGGGGCCGGATCGGTGCACTGGCGCTAGCGGGAACCGGCTCGTTTACCCGGGGTTCACCCTCCCAAACACAACGTGATCCACATCACACCCCCCGGGCTCCCGTGCCGGAGTATCTGCTTGATACAAATTGCCCGCGCGTTCCTGTCCGTCGACGGTCGTCGCCCCATCTCCCCTTTTCTCCCGCTCCTTTCGCATGCCCTGGGAACGCCCGTGTTCGCCCCCCGCACCACTCCCTGGCCCCTCGTCGCCCTCTTCACGGCCGGGTACCTCGCTCCGTACCTGCTTCCGACCACCGTCGGCAGGCTCGACTCGGCCCTTCCGCTCTCCGCCACGCAGGCCGGTGCGGTCGGCAGCGCGCTGCTGCTGAGTTCGGCCGCCGCCGGATTCGCCCTGGCCTCCCGGGTCGAACGGATCGGCGCCCGCACCCTCGCCCGGCTCGGCCTCGTCCTGGCCGTGCTCGGCTACGGCGGTGCCGCCCTGACCACCACCGTCCCGGCCGTCGTCGCCGGTGCGATGGCGGGCGGCTTCGGCTCCGGCACGGCCACCACCGTCGCCGCCACCCTCATCGCCGCCCAGAAGGACCCGCACCGGGCCTCCACCGCCGGGCTGCTGAGCGTCTCCGCGCTCGCCGGCGCCGTGTATCTGACGGTCCCGCACCTGGGCCCGGGGCACGGCCTGCCGCTGTCCGCGATCGCCCTCACGGCGCTGGCCGTGTGGCCGCTGACCGGCCGTCTCCCCTCCGGCGTGCCCGCCACACCGGCCCGGCGGGACAAGGCCCGGCTGCCGCACGCCCGTTCCGGCCTGGTGCTGGCCGCCGCCATGGTCTGCTGGTCGCTCGCCCAGAACTCCCTGTGGGGCGTGAGCGGACGCATCGGGCTGGAACAGGCCCACCTCGGCGAGGCCACCGTGGGTGCCGTGTTCGCCGTGGCACTGGGCGCCGGACTGGCCGGCGTCCTCGCCGCGGGCGCGCTCGGGGCACGGCTCGGCCGCGCGGTGCCGATCGGCCTGGGCACGGTCCTGATCGCCGGCTGCATCGCCGTCAGCGCCTCCGCGACGGGCCTCGGCAGCTTCGCGGCCGGCGAGATCGCCTGGAACACGCTGTACCCGGTGGTGCTGTCGTACCTGATCGGGCTGGCCGCCTCGCTCGACCCGCGCGGCCGCTGGGCGGTACTGGTCGGCTCGGCGTCCTCGCTGGGCACGGCCGCGGGGCCGCTGACCGGCAGTGTGCTGTCGGCGCAGGCCGGGTTCCCGGTCATGGGCCTGGTCCTCGGCGCCGGTCTGCTGGTGATCGCGCTGCCGATGACCGCCGTCGCCCTGCACACCGGCGGGCGCCCGCTGCTGCCCGGCGCGATCCGCCGCCGCGGCGGGCACCCGGCCGCCCTGGTCGCCGCCGCCACCGGCACGCCCACCGGCGCGATTCCCCGGATCGGCGCCCCGGAGCAGCCGGTGGTGGAGATCCCCGTGGAGACCCCGGCCGTCCCCGCCCGGCGCGCCTACGGCAAGGCGGGGTCGGAGGCCCTCTGACGCGGGCTTTCCAGGCGGGTCCGCCGCGGCCCGCCTAGCCGAAGGTGTACGCCTCGACCTCGGCGAGGTACCGCGCCCGCAGCTGCTCGTCGTCCTCCAGGAAGGAGGCGAGGAAGGAGTTGCGGGCGAGCTCGCGCAGCCGCTCCCGGTCCAGACCGAGGGTCGCGCGCACGGCGTCGAAGGTGTCGCCGGCGTAGCCGCCGAAGTAGGCCGGGTCGTCGGAGTTGACCGTGCACATGAGGCCGGCGTCCAGCATCGCGGGCAGCGGGTGGTCGGCGAGGGTGTCGACGGTCCGCAGCCGGACGTTCGACAGGGGGCACAGCGTCAGCGGCACCCGCTCCCGCACCAGCCGCTCGACCAGCGCCGGGTCCTCCACACAGCGCAGCCCGTGGTCGACCCGCTCGACGCCGAGCACGTCCAGCGCCTCGGTGATGTACTCCGGCGGCCCCTCCTCGCCCGCGTGGGCGACCCGCCGCAGGCCCAGCGCGGCGGCCGCCTCGTAGACCTCGCGGAACTTCGCCGGCGGGTGCCCGACCTCGGCCGAGTCCAGTCCGACGCCGGTGATCCGGTCCAGGTAGGGCTTGGCCGCCTCCAGGGTCGCCAGGGCCGACTCGGCGGACTCGTCGCGCAGGAAGCACAGGATCAGCCGGGTCGAGACCCCGTGATGCGCCTCGCTCCGCCCCAGCGCCCGCCACAGCCCCTCGACGACCGTGCCGAGCTCCAGACCGCGGCCGGTGTGGGCCTGCGGGTCGAAGAAGATCTCCGCGTGCCGCACGCCCTGGGCGGCGGCCCGGGCCAGGTAGGCGTTCGCCAGGTCCTCGAAGTCCCGCTCGGTGCGCAGGACGGCCATGAGCTCGTAGTACAGGTTCAGGAACGACTGGAGATCCTCGAAGCGGTAGGCCTCGCGCAGCTCGTCCGTGTCGGCGTACGGCAGCGTGACGCCGTTGCGCGCGGCGAGCTCGAAGGCGAGCTCCGGCTCCAGGGTTCCTTCGATGTGAAGGTGCAGTTCGGCTTTGGGGATGGGCATCAACGCATCGTACGGGCGTTTCACCGACGCTTCGGAAGCGGTACCCGCAGCAGGTCGCGTGCCACGGTCAGCTCGCCCTCGTACCCGGCGGCCCGCGCCTGCCGCTCGAACTCCTCCGGTTCGCCGTAGCGCTGGCTGAAGTGGGTCAGCACCAGGTGCCGCACCCCGCTCTCCCGCGCCACCCCGGCCGCCTGACCGGCCGTCAGATGACCGTGCTCGACGGCGAGTCGCTCGTCCTCGTCGAGGAAGGTCGACTCGATGACGAGCATGTCGCAGCCGTCGGCCAGCGCGTACACGCCATCACACAGGCGGGTGTCCATGACGAACGCGAACCGCTGCCCGCGCCGCACCTCGCTGACGTCCTCGAGGGAGACCCCGCCGAGGGATCCCGCCCGCTGGATGCGGCCGACGTCCGGTCCCGTGACGCCGTGCGCGGCGAGCCGCTCGGGCAGCATGCGCCGGCCGTCGGGCTCGACCAGCCGGTAGCCGTACGACTCCACCGGGTGCGAGAGCCTGCGTGCCTCCAGCGAGTAGCCGTCCGCGCGGGCGAGGGGCCCGTCGGTGTCGACCGGCGCCTCGGTGATGCCGACGGTCTCGCGGTAGGCGGTGGCGTACCGCAGCCGGTCGAAGAAGCGCTGCCCGGAGCGGGGGTAGTGGGCGGTGACCGGGTGCGGGACGCGGTCGAGGTTGATGCGCTGGATCACCCCGGCGAGGCCGAGGCTGTGGTCCCCGTGGAAGTGCGTGACGCAGATCCGGTTCAGGTCGTGCGCGGCGACCCCGGCGCGCAGCATCTGGCGCTGCGTGCCCTCGCCGGGGTCGAACAGGATGCCCTCGCCGTCCCAGCGCAGCAGGTAGCCGTTGTGGTTGCGGTGCCGGGTCGGGACCTGGCTGGCCGTGCCGAGGACGACGAGTTCGCGTACGGACAAGGCGCTATCCCGGGGGCCATGCCAGGCCGCGGCCGCCGAGCACGTGGCCGTGGACGTGCCAGACGGTCTGGCCGGCGCCGCTGCCGGTGTTGAACACGAGGCGGTAGCTGTCGAGCTTCTCCTCGTCCGCGACGGCCTGGGCCTCGCGGAGCACGTCCGCGGTGAGGGCCGGGTCGGCGGCGGCGAGGGCACCGGCGTTCTCGTAGTGCGCCTTGGGGATGACCAGGACGTGGGTGGGAGCCTGGGGGTTGATGTCGCGGAACGCGATGGTCGTCTCCGTCTGGCGGACGATCGTCGCCGGGATGCTGCCTGCGACGATCTTGCAGAACAGGCAGTCGTCCTGGGGTTCCCCTGCCATTTTCCCTCCGGGGGTTGGCCGAATACGGTCCGACTCGGGCATCGTATCGTCGTCGGGTGCGGGTGCTTCGCGGCTGGTCCCGCGGTCGGCGTCTGTCAACCGGGCAGGCCCGGAGGCGTCTTCGCCGGTGCCGTCTCGAGGCTCTCGAGCGCCATGCGGACGGCCTCGTCCAGTTGCCTGTCCCTGCCCGCCGCGTAGTCCTGCGGGCTCTGTACGACCTCCACGTCGGGATCCACCCCGTGGTTCTCCACGCCCCAGCCGTAACCCTCCAGCCAGAAGGCGTACTTCGGCTGGGTGACCAGGGTGCCGTCGACCAGGCGGTAGCGGCTGTCGATGCCGATGACGCCGCCCCAGGTGCGGGTGCCGACCACCGGGCCGATGCCGAGGGCCTTGATCGCGGCGTTGACGATGTCGCCGTCCGAGCCGGAGAACTCGTTGGCGACGGCGACCACCGGGCCGCGGGGCGCGTCGCGCGGGTAGCTCTCGGCGCGCATGCCGCGGGGCAGGTCCCAGCCGACGACGCGGCGGGCGAGTTTCTCCACGACGAGCTGGGAGGTGTGGCCGCCGCGGTTCTCTCGGACGTCGACGACGAGGCCCTCGCGGGCCACCTCGACGCGCAGGTCGCGGTGGATCTGGGCCCAGCCGGGCGCCTGCATGTCCGGGACGTGCAGATAGCCGAGGCGGCCGCCGGACTTCTCGTGGACGTAGGCGCGGCGGTCGGCGACCCAGGCGTGGTAGCGCAGCGGCTCCTCGTCGGCGACCGGGACGACCACCGCGTACCGCGGCTCGCCGCCGCCGGCCGGGGAGATGGTCAGCTCCACCGGCTTGTTCGCCGTGCCGATCAGCAGCGGGCCGGGGCCGGTGACGGGGTCGACGGGCTGTCCGGCCACCGCCACGACGGCGTCCCCCGGGCGTACCGCGACGCCGGGTGCGGCGAGCGGGCTGCGGGCGTCCGGGTCGGAGGTCTCCGAGGGCAGGATGCGGTCGACGCGCCAGGTGCCGTCCTCGTGGCGGCTGAGGTCGGCGCCGAGCAGTCCCTGGCGGGGGCCGCCGCCGGATCCGCCGCGCGGGGTGACGTAGGCGTGGGACGTGCCGAGTTCGCCCTGGACCTCCCACAGCAGGTCGACGAGGTCGTCGTGGGTGGCGAGCCGTTCCACGACCGGGCGGTAGCGGTCGAGGACGCCGGTCCAGTCGACGCCGCTCATGTCCGGCCGCCAGAAGTGGTCCCGCATGATGCGGCCGTTCTCGTCGAACATCTGCCGCCACTCGGCGGCGGGGTCGATCATCTGCCGGACCCGGCCCAGGTCGACGGTGATGTTGCTGTCGCTGTCGTCGTCGCCCGAGGCGCGCCGGTCGCTGGGGACGACCTTCAGCCGTCCGTCGGTCCACAGCAGCACCCGCTTGCCGTCACCGCTGACCTCGAAGTGGTCGGCGTCGACGGCGAGATGCTCGACGCGCTGCTGGGCGAGGTCGTAGCGCTCCAGCTCGGTCTTCGGCTCGGGGTCGTCGGGGGTGGCCCGGGACGCGCCGAGCACACCGGCGACCGGGTGGCGCAGCCACAGCACGCCGTCCTTGGCGGCCCGCAGGTTGGAGTAGCGGGCGGCCTCGACCGGGAACGGCACGATGCGGTCGGCGAGGCCCTCCAGGTCGATCCGGGTGGTGGGGGTGCCCTCGCTGTCGGGGGTCTCGTCCCGGTCGGGCGTCTCGAAGGACCGGCCGTGCCGCTGCGGCCCGAACGGGGACGGGGTGGTCGCCGCGAGCGTGATGAGGTGCGGCCGGGCACCCTCGACGAAGGCCAGGTCGAAGACGTGCTCGTCGTAGACCGGGTCGAAGGAGCGGGTCGACAGGAACGCCAGGTGCTTGCCGTCCGTCGTGAACGCGGGCGCGTAGTCCTGGAAGCGCAGCGGGGTCGCCTCGGTGACCGACAGGTCGGTGGTGTTGGCGAGCTTCAGCTGGCTCAGGGGCCGCGGGCCGGGGTGGGACCAGGCGAGCCAGGCCGAGTCGGGCGAGAAGACCAGGCCCGACACGTCGCCGTCCTCGCTGCGGTCCACCTCCCGCACCTCGCCGGTCTCCCGCTCCACGAGCAGCAGCCGCCCGTCGTGGGAGGCGACGGCGGCCCGGCTGCCGTCGGGGGCCATGGCGAGGTCCAGCACCCTGCCGAGCTGTCCGGCGGCGAGCCGGCGCGGGGTGGCGCCCGGGGCGAGGCCGGTGGCGGGCGCGAACTCCAGGGCGTCGTCGCCCTCGGCGTCCGTCACCCACACCACCCACTCCTCGCCGTCGGCGCGGAACGTGCGGGGCATCCGGGCCCGTACGCCGGGCGTCGCGGCCAGCGCCCGGGCCGGGCCGGAGCGGTGGGTGACCCAGTGGACGGTGCCGCGCACGGAGACGGCGCTGCCGCGCGCGGTGTGGTCCGGGGACGCGGAGCCGAACCAGCGGGCGGCGTTGACCGGGAAGGGCTGGAGGTCGACGCGCTGACCGCCGAGGCGCACGTCGAGGCGGCGCGGCTCGGCCGCGTCCAGGTCGTCCAGGATCCACAGTTCACCGGCGCTGGAGTAGACGACACGGGCGCCGTCGGTCGCGGCGTGCCGGGCGTAGAACCCTCCCCCGCTCCCGGCTTCGCCCGAACGGGCGGTGCCCCCCTGCGGGGTGTGGCGGCGCAGGTCCGAACCGTCGGCGAGGGACGAGTAGAGCGCGCCCGTGCCCTCGTGGTCGGAGAGGAACGCGATCCGGTCGCCCACCCACAGCGGGTACTCGATGTTGCCGTCGAGGTCCTCGTGCAGCCGCACGAACTCGCCGTCGCCTTCGCGGTCGATCCACAACTTGCCCGCCGTGCCGCCCCGGTACCGCTTCCACCAGGCCGCCTCGCGCCCCATCGGCGCGGACAGCAGCACCGTGTGCGGCCCGTACGCCACGTCGCCGACCGGCCCGTACGGCAGGGTGGCGGCCGGGCCGCCGTCGAGCGGGACGGCACGCGCCCAGGTGCGACGAAGGCTGGCCTGCCCCTGGGAGCTGATCGCCAGGACCTCGCCGCCGGGCGTCCAGCCGCGCACCTGGGTCTTCGAACTGCCCCAGTACGTCAGGCGCCTGGCGGGGCCGCCGTCGACCGGGGCGACGAGCACCTCGGGGGCCCCGCCGCGGGTGGAGGTCCAGGCGACGGTGGTGCCGTCGGGCGAGATGCGGGGGTGGGTCACCGGCGTGTTGTCGGCGCTGACCCGCCAGGCCCGGCCACCGTCGAGTGGCGCGAGCCACACGTCGTCCTCGGCGGTGAAGGCGACCAGGTCGCCGTGCACGTGCGGGAACCGGAGATAAGCAGGCGATGTCACCTGATCACCCTATGCAGGTCGGGCGCCGCGCGGACAGGGTTCGGATCACTTGCCCTCGACAGGGCGGCAGTCCGGGTAGCGGTCGCACCAGATCGTCTGCGTGACGGTCACCGTGACGGTGGGTGCCGGGCCGCCGTTCGTGGGGCCGCCGCCCACCGGGGGCGGGCTGGTGGCGTCGCAGTCGCCGAGCCCGTCGACCTCGAACCACACCTTGCCGTCCACCTTGGCGGTGATGTTCCCGCGCACACAGGCGCCGTCCACCGCGTGGGTGACCTTGCCGTCGACGGTGATGTCCTTGCCGTCCTCGGTCTCGCCCTGGCAGTCGACGGTGGCGACGGTGTTCTCGCTCGCCGAGGGCGACGACTTCGTGTTCCCGCCGCTGTCGCCGTAGGAGGCGGTGCAGCTGAGCCACCGCACGCCCGCCTTCTGGCGGTTGAGTTCCCGCGTCACGGTCTCGTCGGTCGTGTACGCCACGGCGGCGGAACCGATGCCGCCGCCCGGCTCGCAGGCGACGGCGCCGCCCACGGCGACGACCGCGAACACCGCCGCCACGGCCGCCCGCCGCCCGCGCGGCCCCCGCCGAAACCTCCTCGAAGCCCCCATGAAGGGCAGCCTGCCATCGACGCGGGCGGCGCGGTAGGGCGCAAAGGCGTCAACCGCGCAGCAGCAGCCACTCCTGGAGCTCCACCAGGTTGCCCTCGGGGTCCTTGAGATGGGCGACCCGCATCCGGTCGGTCAGGGGCGCCGGCCCGTGCAGGACCGTGGCGCCGCGCAGCGTGATCTCCTCGCAGTACGCGTCCAGCGCGTCCACCCGCAGCACCACCAGGGAGCGGTGCCCGGTGGCCGGTTCCCCCACCTCGTCGAGCACCTCCGCCATCATCGACCGGTCCTGCAGCGCGATCCCGGCGGAGCCGACCGCGGGGCTGAACTTCTCGTACGGGCCCTCACTCGCGCCGGACTGCGGCTTGAGGCCGAGGACATCGCCGTAGAAGCGGTAACACGCGGCGAAGTCGGTGACGAGCAGGCGTACTTGGGCGAGTTCCACGGTGCCTCCAGGGGGTTCAGGACCAGCGGCCGGTACGAGCCAGGAGGACGGCCGCGGCCGCCGTCCCGGCGGTCGATGTGCGCAGCACACTGCGCCCGAGGCGATACGCCCCGGCCCCCGCCTCCTCGAACAGCGCCAGCTCCTCCGGCGCCACACCCCCTTCGGGACCCACGACCAGGACGATCTCGCCGGCGGCCGGCAACTCGGCCGTCGCCAGCGGGACATCGCCGCTCTCGTGGAGCACCGCGGCGAAGTCGGCGTCCCGCAGCAGCGCGGCGACCTGCTTGGTCGTGGCCGCTTCGGCGACCTCCGGGAAGCGCACCCGGCGCGACTGCTTGCCGGCCTCCCGGGCGGTGGCCCGCCACTTGGCGAGCGCCCTGGCGCCGCGCTCGCCCTTCCACTGCGTGATGCAGCGGGCCGCCGCCCACGGCACGACGGCGTCGACGCCGACCTCGGTCATGGTCTCGACGGCCAGCTCCCCGCGGTCGCCCTTGGGCAGCGCCTGCACGACGGTCACCCGCGGCTGCTCCGGCGGCTCCTCGCTCACCGAGTCGAGCTGGACGATCAGCCGGTCCTTGCCCTCGCTGCCGAGCACCACGCAGTCCGCCCAGCGCCCGGCCCCGTCGGTGAGGACCACGTCCTCCCCGGCCCGCAGCCGCTTCACGGAGACGGCGTGCCGCCCTTCCGGCCCGTCCAGGACGTACCGTCCGCCGCCACCCGCGTCGAAGTGCTGGACGACGAACACCGGCGCGGTCATCGAAGACCTCCGCCCGGCAGGCCCCCGCCCGACAACGCTGTCCTGGCGGCGGCGAGTTCACCGGCCAGCACCTCCGTGAGCCGCCCGGCGGGCAGTTCGCGCGCCAGCCGGTGGCCCTGCCCGGCCCACAGCGCCATGCCCTGCGCGTCCCCGGCCTTGGCGGCGGCCTTGCGCAGCGGCGAGGTGAGGTGGTGGATCTCGGGGTAGGCGGCGGGCGCGTACGGGCCGTGCTCGCGCAGGAAGCGGTTGACGAGTCCGCGCGCCGGGCGGCCCGAGAAGGCGCGGGTCAGTTCCGTCCGCACGAACAGGGGGTTGGTCAGCGCCTGCTTGTGCAGGGCGTGCGCGCCGGACTCGTGCGTGGCGAGGAAGGCCGTGCCCAGCTGGGCAGCGGCGGCGCCGGCCGCGAGGACCGCGGCGATCTGGCCGCCGCGCATGATGCCGCCGGCGGCGACGATCGGGATGCCGACGGCCTCCCGGATCTGGGCGACCAGGGTCAGCAGGCCGAGGCCGGAGCCGTCCGTGTCGGGGACGTCCCGGTGGGTGCCCTGGTGGCCGCCGGCCTCGACGCCCTGCGCGATGACGGCGTCCGCACCGGCCCGCTCGACGGCCCGGGCCTCGTCGGGGGTGGTGGCGGTGGCCAGGACGAAGGTGCCGACGCGGTGCAGGGTGTCGATCACCTCGCGGTGCGGCACGCCGAAGTGGAACGACACCACCGGGACGGGGTTGTCGCGGAGCACCGCGAGCTTGGTCTCGTAGCCGTCGTCCCGGCCGCTCTCCGGATCGCCGAGCTCGGCCTCGTACCAGGTGGCCTCGCCGGCCAGCTGGTGGGCGTAGACGTCGACGGCGGCGGGGTCGGCGTACTCCGGCTGCGGCATGAAGAGGTTGACCCCGAAGGGCCGGCCGGTGAGGCTCCTCAGCTGCTTGATCTCCTGGTACATCCCGTCGGCGGTCTTGTACCCGGCGGCGAGGAACCCGAGCCCGCCCGCTTCGCACACGGCGGCGGCGAGCTTCGGCACGGAGACGCCGCCCGCCATGGGGGCCTGCACGATCGGGAGCGGGAAGAGATCGGTCAGTGCGGAGGACATGACCGCATGTTGTCACGTCCTCCGGACAACTCCGAAACCGGCCTGCCGCGTGGCATAGACCAGAGGAACTACCCCTTCCGCACCTCCGGCGCCGCCGGCCTCAGCGACCGTTGAACGCGTCCTTCAGCCGCGAGAACAACCCCTGCTGGCCCGGCTGGAACTGGCCGGTCGGGCGTTCCTCGCCGCGCAGCTTGGAGAGTTCGCGGAGCAGGCGCTCCTGCTCGGGGTCGAGCTTGGTCGGGGTCTGGACCTCGACGTGGACGATG
>NZ_JAPSKN010000243.1 GCF_031181705.1 Streptomyces sp. | reverse complement strand
GTGACGACCGTACGGCCGTGCGCCGCCGCCAGGTTCGGCGCCAGCTTGCGCCACTTGTTGCCGATCAGCTCCGGGTGGATCAGGTCGTCCCGCTTGAGCAGCAGCCGCACGCCCCGGCGCTCGAACCGGCCGTCGGCGACCTCCTGCACCGGCGAGGGCAGCCGGGGGCGCAGACCGGCGAGGCCGGGGGTGTCGGGGCTGGTCACCGGATCATTGTCACCCGGGGGTGGAAGGGGCGGCACCGCCCGTCCCGCTGCGGCCGCCCCCGGTGGAGCGTCCGGCCGGGGACGAGGGCGGGCGGACGATCACCGACGCGCTGCTCGACGAGCCGCCGTCCTCGCCGGTCGTCACGCCGGGCCGCGGTCGCCCGGCTCCGCGCCGGTCGCGCATCCACGCGACGAGCGACGGCCCGCCCCGCAGGCACCACAGCGCGATCACCGGGTCGCAGATCGCACAGCCCAGCGAGGAGGTGTGGGCGAACGGGATGATCGGGTTGCCCTTGATGTGGTGGACCACGTCCCACACCGTGTGCAGCAGCCAGCCGACGCCGATCCACGTCCACGACTCCAGACCGCGGAAGGCCACGTACGTCAGGAGCGCGGTGAAGGCGAACTCCCAGCCGCCCAGGCCGCCGCCGCTGAGGTACGCGGCACCGGCACCGGCGACCATGACCGCGTTCAGACGCCGCCGGTGCGGTTCGCGGACCAGGGACATCACCAGGGCGTAGAGGAGGCCGATGCCGATCGGCGCGACGTACTGCATGGCGGGGCCGTTTCTGCAGGCGGAGGGGGAACGGATCATCACGCTAGAACCGCACCGGCCCGCCCCCCAGAGGAACGGCCGCCAGGTTTCCACGGATTGTCGCCAGCCGGTCCGCAGCCTCGGCGAGAACCTGTTCGAACGGCGAAACGAGCGCCTCATGCCCAGTAATACGAAGATCCATTCCCGCTCTTTCGGGTAATACCACCGCTGCGCTCCGTGAGGAAGGCTGGACGTGCACATCGATGCCCGAGGCATGTGGGCGTCGGTCACAACGGGAGGGCAGTTCTCTATGTCGGTAGGCGAAGAGGTCCGCACGGAGCAGACCAAGCCGCAGCAGAGTCTCGGCACGGCGGCCGCGCGGAACCTGGCCACCACGACCAAGTCCGTGCCGCAGATGCAGGAGATCAGCTCCCGCTGGCTGCTGCGGATGCTGCCCTGGGTCGACATCCAGGGTGGTACGTACCGGGTGAACCGGCGGCTCACGTTCGCCGTGGGCGACGGCCGTCTGACGTTCGTCAAGACCGGCGACCGTGTCGAGATCATCCCCGCGGAGCTGGGCGAACTGCCGGCGCTCCGCTCCTACGAGGACGAGGAGGTGCTGTTCGAGATCGCCCGCCGCTGCGAGCAGCGGGAGATCCCGGCGGGCGAGGTGATCGTCTCCTTCGGCGGTCCGTCCGACGAGGTGTACCTGCTGGCGCACGGCCGCGTCGAGAAGGTCGGCACGGGCCCCTACGGCGAGGACGAGTCCCTCGGAATCCTCGCCGACGGCGCCTACTTCGGCGACGACGCGCTGCTGAACGAGGACGCCATCTGGGAGTACACGGCCCGTGCGCTCACCGCGTGCACCGTCCTGGTGCTGCCCCGGCAGGAGTTCGCGCAGATCGCCGAGCGCTCGGACTCGCTGCGCGAGCACCTCCAGCACATCCGCTCCATCCCCTCGCAGCGCTCCAACAAGTACGGCGAGAAGGAGATCGACCTCTCCGCCGGCCACTCCGGCGAGCCGGACATCCCGCACACGTTCGTCGACTACGAGGCCAGGCCCCGCGAGTACGAACTGAGCGTCGCCCAGACCGTGCTGCGCATCCACACGCGCGTGGCCGACCTGTACAACCAGCCGATGAACCAGACCGAGCAGCAGATCCGGCTGACGGTCGAGGCGCTGAAGGAGCGCCAGGAGCACGAACTCGTCAACAACCGCGACTTCGGGCTCCTGCACAACTGCGAGTACGACCAGCGGATCCAGCCGCACGACGGCGTGCCCAGCCCGGACGACCTGGACGAGCTGCTCAGCCGGCGCCGCGGCACCAAGCTGCTGCTCGCCCACCCTCGCGCGATCGCCGCGTTCGGCCGTGAGCTCAACAAGCGGGGACTCGTCCCGGAGACCATCGACATGGCGGGGAACCGCATCCCCACCTGGCGCGGTGTGCCGATCTTCCCGTGCAACAAGATCCCGGTGACGGAAGCGCGCACGACGTCGATCATCGCCATGCGTACCGGCGAGAGCGACCAGGGCGTCATCGGCCTGAGGGCCTCCGGCATCCCGGACGAGATCGAGCCCAGCCTGTCGGTGCGCTTCATGGGCATCAATGAACAGGCCATCATCAAGTACCTGGTCACGGCCTATTACTCGGCAGCGGTCCTGGTGCCTGACGCGCTCGGTGTCCTGGAGAACGTCGAGATCGGCCGTTGGCAGTGACGCTTCCGACAGGCCGGCCGTGTCCCGCCCCGGCGGGGCGGGTACACCCTGGGGGTACGCGCCCGGCGGCGGCCCAGGCGCCTCCGTCCGCTCCTTCTCCGAGGCGGTCCCATGGGTGAGTCCCTCACGGAGTCCAGGACGGAGCCGACGCTGCCCGCCCCCGGTGAGCGGCTCGGCGCCGAGCCCCGGCCGGCGGCCGGGGCGCCGGAGAGGCGGAGACCCGTCGGGACACAGCAGGACGGTCCGGGACCGGCCGAGGGGCACGAGGCGGTCATGCTCCTGGAGCGGGCCCGGGCGGAGGTCGACCCGGTGCTGCGGGCCGCGCTCGACTCACTGCCCCGGCCGATGCGCCGGGTCGCGTGCTACCACTTCGGCTGGGAGCGGGCGGACGGCACACCGGCCGAGGGCGGCTCGGGCAAGGCGATCCGCCCCGCGCTCGTCCTGGCCGCGGCGGCCGCCCTGGGCGGACCCGAGGCGAGGGCGCGGGCGGTCCGGGCGGCCGCCGCGGTGGAGCTGGTCCACAACTTCACGCTGCTGCACGACGACGTGATGGACCGCGACGCCACCCGCCGTCACCGGCCCACCGCGTGGAGCGTGTTCGGTGACGCCGACGCGATCCTCGCCGGGGACGCCCTGCAGGCGCTGGCTCTGCGGCTGCTCGCCGAGGACCCTCATCCGGCGTCCCCGGCGGCCGCCGTCCGGCTCGCGGACTGCGTGATCGAACTGTGCGCGGGGCAGCACGCGGACACGGCCCTGGAACGGCGCGTCCCGGCCGAGGTCTCGCTCGACGAGGTGCTCGCCATGGCGGAGGCCAAGACGGGCGCCCTGCTGGGCAACGCCTGCGCGATCGGCGCGCTGTACGCGGGCGCCGGGGAGGCGGACGTGGCGGCGCTGGACGCCTTCGGCCGGGAGGCCGGGCTGGCGTTCCAGCTCATCGACGACGTCATCGGCATATGGGGCGACCCGGCCCGCACCGGCAAGCCCGTCGGCGCGGACCTGGCCGCCCGCAAGAAGTCCCTGCCGGTGGTCGCCGCGTTCGTCTCCGGCACCCCCGAGGCCGCCGAGCTCGCCGACCTGTACGCCCGACCCGCCGACGAGGAGGACCTGGACCACATCGCCCTGACCGTGGAGCGCGCGGGCGGCCGTGACTGGGCCCAGGACCAGGCCGCCGACCGGATGGCCCGGGCGATGCAGCAACTGGCGCACGCGGTACCGGATCCGGAGGCGGCGGGCGGTCTGCTGGCCCTCGCCGAGTTCGTGACCCGGCGCACCAGTTGACGGCCGGC
>NZ_JAPSKN010000111.1 GCF_031181705.1 Streptomyces sp. | reverse complement strand
GGGCCGGGTGGCGGAGCTGGTCCAGCCGCCGGTCGCGCAGAGCAGCGCGCAGGCCGCCGTCCTCGCCCAGTTGGCGCCGGCGGCCGTCGCCGCGCTGACCAACCCACCGGTGGCCGCGGCCGCGGCCAACACGCCCGGCTGGCGGGCCGCCGAGATCCCCGCGGCGAACGGGCACGGCACCGCGCGGGCGGTCGCCGAGCTGTACGGCGTCTTCGCCGGGCGCGGCTCGTACGGGGGCCACCGTGTGCTCTCCCCGGAGGCGGCCGAGCGGGTGCGCGAGGGCCAGGGCAGCTGCCGGGACCTGGTCCTCGGCGCCGGGTTCCCGGCCGAGACGGAGGCGGGACTCGGGCTCTGGCTGAGCGGCCACAACGGCTCCTACGGCCCGAACCCGCGCGCTTTCGGACACGACGGCTTCGGCGGCTCCTGCGGGCTCGCCGACCCGGAGGCGGAGGTGTCCCTGGGGTACGTCATGAACCGCATGGGGCCGCACATCGCCGACGACCCACGCAAGATGGCGCTGGTCGGGGCGCTGTACAGCGCGCTGTAGAGGGCCGGGCGCGCCCCGCCGTTCCGGGGGGGCGGCGTACCGCGAGGACCGCTCCCCTCGGGCCGGTCCCGGCCGCGGCACGGCGACGCACCACACGCCGGCCTCTCCACCCTCCGGGCGCGCAGGGCGGCCGGCCGGCGCGGCCCGGCACGACGGGCCGGCCCTGCGGCATCCGGTTTCGGCCGAACCGCCCGGCCACCCTTCCCTACTGGTTTAGACCAATGCTAGATCTGGTGGCGCACCGAGCCCGCACGGCTACCGCACGTCACCGACAGGAGGCGCGGCATGGCCCGCACCACCCCGCCCGACCACCCGGCGACCGAAGGAGGGCCCGGAGAGCCCCTGTACCGGCGGATCGCGACGGAACTGCTCGGCGAGCTGCGCGACGGCACGATCCCGCCCGGTGAACGGCTGCCCGGCGAACGGCGGTTGGCCGGGCATTTCGGGGTCAGCCGGGAGACCGTACGGCAGGCGCTGGAGCTGTTGCGCCGCGAGGGCCTCGTCGCCACCGACCGCCGCGGCAGCCACGCCACGCTGCCCGGTGCGCCGACCCGGGCCCCGGCGGCGCTCACCTTCCCGGTCGGCGCCGGGACCGCGACGCCGGGCACCGTCGCCCGTGCCACCGTCACCTGGGAGCCTCCCCCGCCGGAGCACGCCGAGGCACTGGGACTGGCCCCCGGCCGCCCCACCCTGATCCATCGCTACCGGCACGCGACCGCCGACGGGCGCGGCCTGCGGACCGCCGTGACGTCCTTCTCCGCCGTGGCCCTCGCGGAGGTGGAGGAGCTGGCCCGCTACCGCGACCGGGCCGACGGCAACGCCGCCGCGCAGCTGCGCCGGGCCTACGACTGGATGCGCCGGGCCGGTCTGACCCTGCACCACCGCGACGCCATCACGCCGCTCCCGAGCACGCCGTCGGTGCGGGTCACCCGGCGGGTGCACGACCAGTACGCGCGCCCGCTGGAGATCACCGACCTCGTCGTGGACGCCCAGCAGGACGCGCTGGTCTACGAGTTCACCCTGCCGGGCCGGGCGGCGCGGCCCGCAGCCGCCGGGGCGTCACGCCGTACGCGGCCCTGAAGCGGCGGGTGAAGTGGCCGGGGCCGGTGAAGTCCCTGTCTGTCCTGGCCCGACGACCTCGGCACCATCGAGGAGGCCGACCGGCACCCCGAGGCCTTGGCCCCCAAGACGGTCGCACGGATCGCGGACCATCCGGCCGGCCTGATCGGCGCCCCGAAGCGCAGGCCGGCGATCACCGGTCACTCGTTCGGCGGACTGCTCCCACGGATTCTCGCCGGGCGGGGCCTGTCCGCGGCGTCGGTGGTCATCGACCCCGCGCCGTTCGGGGGCGTGCTGCCGCTGCCGGTGTCGCCGCGGCGCGACCGCGGAATCACGGAGACCATCGAGATGAGGGGCAGGGGCCACACCCCGACCATCGACCACGGCTGGCAGGAGGTCGCGGACACCGCCCTGGCGTTCGTAACGGCGCTTCGTCCGATCTCGCGCCACCATCCCGGAGAGGACTCCCCATGAGCTGGTTCACCACGTCCGACGGAACCGAGATCTACTACAAGGACTGGGGCGAGGGGCGGCCCGTGGTGTTCAGCCACGGCTGGCCGCTCAACGCGGACACGTGGGACCGGCAGGCGCGCCTGGTCGCCGAGCACGGTTTCCGCGCGATCGCCCACGACCGCCGCGGGCACGGCCGCTCGGGCCAGCCGTGGCAGGGCAACCACATGGACCGGTACGCCGACGACCTGGCCGAGCTGATCGAGTCGCTGAACCTAGGCGACGCGGTGCTGGTGGGCCATTCGACCGGCGGCGGCGAGGTGGCCCGGTACATCGGGCGGCACGGCACCGCCCGGGTCGCCAAGGCCGTGCTGCTGGGCGCGGTGCCGCCGCTGATGCTGCGCACCGACGACAACCCCGACGGCACGCCGAAGGACGCCTTCGACGGCATCCGCGCGGCCGTGGAGGCGGACCGCTCGCAGTTCTACTGGGAGCTGAGCGAGAGCTTCTACGGGTTCAACCGGCCCGGCGCGGCGGTGTCGGAGGGCATGCGGCGGGCGTTCTGGATGTGGAGCATGCAGGTCGGCCTGAAGGGCGCCTACGACTGCGTCGCCCAGTTCTCGGAGACCGACTTCACCGAGGATCTGTCGCGAATCGACGTACCGACGCTGGTCGCGCACGGTGACGACGACCAGATCGTGCCGATCGCCGCCTCCGCGAAGCGGACCGCGCGGCTGGTGAAGGACGCGACGCTGAAGGTCTACGAGGGCGCCCCGCACGGCCTGGTGGGCGACTTCGAGGAGGCGTTCAACAGCGATCTGCTTGCCTTCATCCGCGGCTGACCGGCCCGGCCTGCCCGGTCGGCGCGTCCGGAGTCCGGGCCACGACGAGACGCACCCGCGGGCTGCCGTCGCGTCGCCGCCCGAACTCCGGCAGGGCATGCAGTTCCACCCGGAAACCGGCCCCGGCGAGCTCCCGCCGTACGTCACCGAGCCGGAACGCGCGGTAGTACATGACGAACGGCGGCCGCCACAGCGCGTTGCGCACCCGCATCACCGTGTCGAAGCCGAGCAGCGTCCAGTAGGCGCGGGTGCCCGGGCGGGGCGGGGCGACCAGCGGGAAGGCGAACCGGCCGCCCGGCCGCAGCACGGCACGCACCTGCGCGAACAGCCCGGACAGTTCGCGGGGCAGGAAGTGGCCGAAGGCCCCGAAGCTCACCACCAGGTCGAAGGCGGGTCCGAACGGCAGCGCCCGGGCGTCGGCCCGGACCCAGGAGAGCCGCGGCCCGCCGGGCCGGATCCGCTCCCGCGCGACGCCGAGCATGCCGGCGCTGAAGTCGGCCCCGACGACGTGCTCCCGGCACAACCGCGTCAGCACGGCGGTCCCGGCGCCGGTGCCGCAGCACAGGTCGAGCCCCGTACCGAAGGGCCCCGTCGGCCGCAGTGCCGACTCGACGGCGTCGAGCACCGCGTCGGGGGTCCGGAAGGGGGTGTGGTCGAACTTCGGCGCGAGGAGGTCGTAACCGCGTTCGACGGACGACAGGGCCTGGACGGCGAGCTCGCGCACACTGGGACCTTCAGGGCTGAACATCGGCTCAGCCTAAGGGCTGCCTGCCCCCAGTCGTCGCGGAGCAGTGCGCGGGCGCCACGGGCCACCGCAGGAAGGAGTGGGCGATGACCGCACGCACGGGCCGGGTGAGCTGCGACATCACGATCTCGGCGGACGGGTACGCGGCGGGGCTCCACCAGAGCGAGGAGCGCCCCTTCGGCGACGACGGCGGGGACGGCACGGGCGCCAGGCTGCACGCCTGGATGTTCGACACCCCCGAGGAGAACCGGGCCGAGATCGACCTGCTGAACACCGCCGGGGCGTTCGTCATGGGCCGCAACATGTTCGGCCCGGTGCGCGGCGCCTGGGACCGGCCGTGGAACGGCTGGTGGGGGGAGAATCCGCCGTTCCACGCGCCGGTGTTCGTGCTCACGCATCACGCGCGCGCACCGCGGCCGATGGACGGCGGCACCACGTACCACTTCGTCACCGACGGCGTCACGGCGGCACTGGCCCGGGCCCGCGAGGCGGCCGGCGACGGCGACATCACCGTGCTGGGCGGCGCGACGACCGTCAACCAGTTCCTCGCCGCGGGTCTCGTCGACGAGCTGCGGCTGCACCTCGTGCCGTGCACGCTCGGCGCCGGCACACGGCTGTTCGACGGCGTGCCGCCGCTGGACCTGGAACAGGTGCGGTCCCGGTCCGCGAGCCTGGTCACGCACCTGACCTATCGCGTGCTGCCCTGAGCCGGAGGGCGCTGCCGCTCGTCCCGGGAAGCGCGCTGGTCGAGCACCGTCCGCACGCGCGCGCACCAGCGGAGGTTCTCCTCCTCCAGGGCGATACCCGCAAGCAAGGTGAGGTACGGGCCGACGCGGCCGGCCTCCCTCAGGTACTCCTCCTCGCCACGGCCGGCCAGGAGG
The DNA here is from genome assembly GCF_031181705.1 of Streptomyces sp. Lineage (GTDB taxonomy): Bacteria > Actinomycetota > Actinomycetes > Streptomycetales > Streptomycetaceae > Streptomyces. Next base: position 14,747 of record NZ_JAPSKN010000111.1, on the reverse strand, counting down.
CGCTCGCGGACGCGCCGGTAGCGGGCCAGCTTGCCGCGGGCCCACGCCTCGCGCTCCTCGACCAGGGCCCGGGTGGAGGCGGGGTCGGCGCCGTCCATCGCCTGGATCTTGATGAGCAGTTCGTCGCGGATCGCGGTGGGCCGCCGGGGCGGTGTGGCGGCGAACGTGTCCAGGTCCCTGCGGCCCTGCTCGGTCAGCGTGAACATGCGCTTGTCGGGGCGCCGCTCCTGCCGGACGACACGGGCCTCGATCAGGCCCTCCCCGGCCAGGCGCTCCAGCTCCCGGTAGAGCTGCTGGGGCGTGGCCGCCCAGAAGTTGGCGAGCGACACGTCGAACACCTTCGACAGCTCGTAGCCCGACGCCTCGCCCTCCAGCAGGGCGGCCAGGACGGCGTACTTGAGAGACATGTGGACACCGTATCAACCGTTGATTAATCTACTCCGCACCTACTCAACTAGTTGACCAAGGCGGTTGCGATGCAGGCTTTCCGTGAGGCGGTCGAGGCGCTCGACATGGACGCCGCCGAGGCGCTGCTGGCGCCGGACGTCGTCTTCACCAGCCCGGTGGTGTTCAAGCCGTACACCGGCAAGGCGATCACGGGGGCGATCCTGCGCGCCGTCTCCGGTGTCTTCGAGGACTTCCGCTACGTGCGCGAGATCAACGACGTGGGCGGCCGTGACCACGCCCTGGTGTTCACCGCGCGGGTGGGCGACCGGGAGATCAACGGCTGCGACTTCATCCACGTCGACGACGACGGGCTCATCGACGAGTTCACGGTCATGGTGCGCCCCCTGTCGGCGGCCCAGGCGCTCGCGGCGGCCATGGGAGAGCGGTTCGCGCGGATCGCGGAGGAGGCCCGCGCGGTGTGACAGGGCGCTCCGGGGCCCTTGCCGCGTTCCGGCGCGTGACGGACGGTTCCAGGGGCCTCGCCGCGTTCGGCGCGCGGGAGACGGCTCGCGGGACCGCTCCGGCCTCCGCGGCGCATGGCTGCTTCCCGGCCCGTTTCCCGCGTTCCTCCGCCGCCCGGGGCCCGTTCGCGGTTGGATGTCCCCATGACGTCCGCCGAGCACGACAGGCTGATGCGGGCCAACCAGGCCAACTGGGACGCCCGCACACCCGTCCACCTCGCCAGCCGGTTCTACGGCCTCGACCAGGACCTCGACCCCGAGCGCTGGTTCGCCCCCTTCGAGTGGGAGGACCTCGGCGAGCTGGCCGGCCGTGACGTGCTCCATCTGCAGTGCCATCTCGGCACGGAGACGATCGCCTTCGCCCGGCGCGGGGCCCGGGCCGTCGGGCTCGACTTCTCCGCGCGGTCCGTGGCCGCCGCGACCGGCATCGCGGCGCGGGCCGGAGCGGACGTGACGTACGTCCGGGCCAACGTGTACGACGCGGTCGAGGCCCTGGACGGACGGCGGTTCGACGTCGTGTACACCGGCAAGGGCGCTCTGTGCTACCTGCCCGACCTGGACCGCTGGGCGGAGATCGTCGGCCGGCTCCTGCGGCCGGGCGGCCGGCTGTACGTCGTCGAGTTCCACCCCCTGCTCAACTCCCTCGGCCCGAAACCCGCCCCCGGTGAGGGCCCCGAACTGCTGCTGCGCCACGACTACCTGGGCGGCGGCGGTCCCGTGCACCGCGACGCGGCCCACACGTACACGGACGGCCCCGCCGTCGAGGGCGCCACCGACAGTTACGAGTGGATGCACGGAATGGGCGAGGTCGTCAACGCGTTGACGGACGCGGGGCTCACCGTGCGCCGCCTGCGCGAAGGCGACGAACTTCCCTGGCCGCGCTGGCCGCACATGGTCCGCACGGACTCCGGCTGGTGGCGGCTCCCCGAGCCACGGATCCCCCTGCTGTACGGGCTGCTGGCCACGCGCTGAGCCGTATTCCGCTCTCCTCGCGCCCCCGGCGTGGTAGCGTGCGAAACAGCACGTGTGCTTGCCCCGTCTTGTGGGCGCCGGTGCCAGTTCTCCCCCATAACACCTCTTCGTTTCCCGGCACCACGACGTGTTCCGTCGTATTCGAGGTGCTGTTCCCCGCCGCACCCAGGCGTGCCCCACGGCCCTTCCCTCGCGGCTCTCTCCCTCCCCTTCGCATGTCTCATGCCACTCCGTCCCCGGAAAGGACACACCCCCCATGACCACCACACTCGAAAACCCGCTCGCCGGGCAGCGGAGCGCGCTCCGGACCGCTGTCGGCGTCCTCGACATCGACACGAACGGGAAGGGGCACCTGCGCGGCGACGGCCTCCTGCCCACACCCGCCGATCCCGCCGTCTCCCCCGCGCTGATCCGCCGGCACGGCCTGCGCAAGGGCGACCTCGTCGAGGGCGTGCGCGGCGACCGTGGCGGCCTGACCGAGGTCGAACGGGTCGACGGCGCCGGCAACGCCGCACTGCGCGGGCGCCGTCACTTCCGGGATCTGACACCGCTGCACCCGCACGAGCGGCTGCGTCTGGAACACCCCGCGGCGGGAGCGGCCGGACGGGTCGTCGACCTGATCGCACCGGTCGGCAAGGGCCAGCGCGGGCTCCTCGTGGCTCCGCCCAAGACCGGCAAGACCGTCCTCCTCCAGCAGCTCGCGGCGGCCGTCGCCGGCAACCATCCCGAGTGCCGGCTGATGGTGCTGCTGCTCGACGAGCGGCCCGAGGAGGTCACCGACATGCGGCGCTCCGTGCGCGGCGAGGTGTACGCCTCCACCTTCGACCGCAGCGCCCGGCAGCACATCGCCCTGGCCGAGCTCGTCATCGAGCGGGCCAAGCGGCGCGTCGAGGCCGGCGAGGACGTCGTCCTCCTCCTCGACTCGCTGACCCGGCTGTGCCGGGCGCACAACAACGCGGCCGCATCCGGTGGCCGCATCCTCACCGGCGGCGTCGACGCGTCGGCGCTGACCGGACCCAAGCGGTTCTTCGGCGCCGCCCGCACCGCCGAGGAGGGCGGTTCCCTCACGATCCTCGCGACCGCCCTGGTGGAGACCGGCTCCCGAGCCGACGACTACTACTTCGAGGAGCTGAAGAGCACCGGCAACATGGAACTCCGCCTGAGCCGCGAACCGGCCTCCCGCCGGGTCTTCCCGGCCGTCGACATCACCCCCTCCGGCACCCGCCGCGAGGAACTCCTCCTGCCTGCGCCCGAGTTGGCGGCCCTGCACGGCCTGCGCCGGGTACTGCGGAACCGCGACGGACAGGGCGCCCTGGAGACCCTCCTGGACCGCCTGCGCGAAACCCCGGACAACGCGACGTTCCTGCGACGCGTACAGCCGACACTGCCGTCGGGCTGACGGTCCCGATGCGGCATCCGGGTGCTCGCGGGCGGGCTTCGGCCCCGTCGTCGCCATGCGCGGGCCGGCCGTTTCTACGTTGATCGTATGATCATCGGATTCTCTTCCCGGGTGGCCGTGTCGGCCGGCGCGCTCTGCGTGGCGGGGCTCCTCGTCGTGATGCCCGCCGCCGCGGCCGACCCCGGCGGCGCGGAGCCCACCGCGCCGGCCGGGCCGCGGGCGGCGGCCCCGCACCCCTCGCTGCTGCACCGGCCCGGTCTGCACGTGCGCCCGCGCGCCGGAACACCCCGCCTGCCCGAGGTCTCCGCCCTGTCCTGGCTGGTGGCCGACGCCCGCACCGGCGAGGTGCTCGCCGCCCGCAACGCGCACCGCAGACTCCCGCCGGCCAGCACGCTGAAGACATTGTTCGCCCTCACGGTGCTGCCGTCCCTGCCGGCCGGCATCCGGCACACGGTCCGCGCGCAGGAACTGCGCGGCATCGGGTCGGGCAGCAGCCTGGTCGGCGTGGCCGAGGGGCGGACGTACCGGGTCGCCGACCTGTGGCGCGGTGTCTTCCTCAACTCCGGCAACGACGCCGTGCGCGTCCTGGCCGAGCTCAACGGCGGCTGGCGGGCCACCGCCGAGCGGATGCAGGCCAAGGCACGCTCCCTCGGCGCCTTCGACACGCGCGTGGTGTCGCCGGACGGCTACGACGCCCCGGGCCAGGTGTCGTCGGCGTTCGACCTGGCCGTGTTCGGCGCGGTGGGGCTGCGCAACCCGGACTTCGCGCGGTACTGCGCCACGGTCGAGGCGCGCTTCCCCGGCGGCGGCCGCTGGTCGTACCCGATCCGCAACACCAACCGGCTGCTGAGCGGCGCCCAGGGGGTGAAACCGTACCCGGGGCTGATCGGCATCAAGAACGGCTACACCAGCAAGGCCGGCAGCACGCTCGTCGCGGCGGCGCGGCGGGACGGCCGCACCCTCGTCGTGACGGTGATGAACCCTCAGGAGGGCGGTGGGTCCGCCGTCTACGAGGAGGCCCGGTCGCTGCTCGACTGGGGCTTCGGCTCGGCCGCGAGGGTCGAACCGGTGGGTTCGCTCGCGGTGCCGCGCCCGCCCACGCGCACGGAGGTGACGGCCGTGCCCGCGGCCGCGGCGACCGTGCCGAGGGAACCGGGGTCCGTCTGGACGGAGGCCGGGCTGATCGCCGGAGCGGCCGGGGTGGGCGCCTCGGTCGTGGTGCTGGTGCTGCGGCTCCCGGTGCGCAGGCCCGGACGGGGCTGACCGGCCGGCAGCCACAGCAGCAGACCGAGGGTGATCCAGGCGTAGAGGTTGCCGCCGAGGAACCCGTCGACGCCGGACGCGTCGTCGACCCACAGCCAGACCACGCTGGTGCACAGCACCGCGTACAGGGTGCCCGCGACGCGGACGTGTCCGGCCCGGAGCAGTACGGCGAAGGAGGGCAGCAGCCAGACGAGGTGGTGCACCCAGGTGATCGGGCTGACGAGGCAGGCGGCGAGGCCGGTCAGGGCGAACGCGGCCGTCCAGTCGTCCGCCGCGGCGGCCCGGCGGGCCCGCACGGCCCACACGCCGAGGACCAGCAGGACGGCCGCCGCCCACACCGCCCGGTCCGGTGCGCCGAGCCGGGCCAGGATGCCCTGCACGGACTGGTTCGAGACGTAGGCGAGCCGGCCCACCCGGTCGGTGTCCCACAGCGCCTCGGTCCAGTAGAAGCGCGAGGCGTCCGGGTCCACCAGGGCGGCCAGGGCCGTGGCGGCGAGGGCGACGGCCGTGGCGACCGCGGCGGCGCGCCACCGCCGGGCCACCAGCAGCAGCCCGATGAACAGCGCCGGCGTGAGCTTGATCGCCGCGGCGAGCCCGATGCCGGCGCCCGCGAGCCGGCCGCGTCCGGTCGCCAGCAGCGCCGCGTCGATGAGGACGAGGGCCAGGAGCAGGACGTTCACCTGGCCGAAACTGAAGGTGTCGCGCAGCGGTTCGCACAGCGCGAGCAGGCAGGCGATCAGCGCCCAGCCGAACCAGCCGAACCGCCGCCACGCCGCGCCCGCCAGCAGGCGCAGGACCAGGGCGAGGGCCGCCAGGTTGAGCAGCAGCGCGGCGGCGATCGCGGTGGGCAGGTCCAGCAGTGACATCGGCAGCATGGCGACCGCGGCGAACGGCGGGTAGGTGAAGCCGTACCTCGTCCCCGGCACGCGGTAGTCGTAGATCCGGCCGCCGTGGTGGACCCAGGCGTCGACGCTCCCGTGGTAGACGCGCAGATCGAACCAGTCGCGCAGCAGGGGCACGGTCGCGGTGAAGACGGTGACCGCCGTGGCGAGGGCGACCACCAGCAGCAGCCGGCCTCGGTCGGTGCCCGGCTGGGACGCGCTCACGCGGCGCGTCCCAGCGCCGGGGCGAGCCGGGCCTGGCGGGCCTGCCACAGCACGACGACCGCGAGCGCCCCTCCGGAGACGGCCAGCAGCAGCTGTCCCGTGTCCGCCGGACCGCCGCTGGGCAGGACGCACAGCGCGAGCACGCCGGTCACGGCGGCCGTGCGGTGGCGTACGGAGCCGCTGGGCGCGGCGGCGGCGATGAGGAACAGGCCCCACAGGGCGTACCAGGGGCGGATCGCCGGGCCGAGCGCGGCCACCGCCACCAGGCTCAGGCCCAGCGCGTACACCGGCCGCGGCCGCAGCCGGAGCCAGATCACCGCGATCGCGGCCACGGCGGCCACGATGCCGAGGGTGTGCCAGACGGGGATCGCCAGGGGCGCGAGATCACTGCCGAGGTGCTCCAGGACGGCGCGGGTGGCCCGGCCCAGCAGGGTGGTCAGGGCCCAGTTCTGCGGTGACGCCGGGGTGTCGAGGGCGGCGATCCAGCCGTATCCGGTGCCGGCGACGGCCGTGACGGCGACGGTCGTCCCCGCCGCGGCGACGGCGGTGGCCGTGAGGGCCTTCACGGCACTGCGCCCCGCGCGCACCTGCAGGACGACGACGGCGGCCAGGCCGAGCACGGCGGGTGCCTTGACCAGCGCGGCGAGCGTCACGAGGACGGCACCGAGAACCGGCCACTGGCCGAGCGCGGCGACCAGCCCGGCGCCCAGCAGGCCCAGCATGACGGCGTCGTTGTGGGCGCCGGCGACCAGGTGCAGCAGGACCAGCGGGTTGAGGGCGCCCAGCCACAGCGCGGCGGACGGGTCGGCTCCGCTGTGCCGGGCGAGGCGGGGCAGCGCGGCCGCCATCAGGGCCACCCCGGCGAGCGCGACCAGCCGCATCCCGACGAGTCCGGCGGGCAGGTCGCCGCGGGTCAGACCGGACAGGGCCGCGGCCACGGCGAGGAACACCGGTCCGTACGGGGCACCGGTGTGCCGCCAGAGCGGGGCGACCTCGTCGGCGAGCGGGCCGCCGAGGCGGGACGGTCCGTGCGCGTACACGTCCAGGTGTGCCTCGACCATGGCTCCCTGGGCGAGGTAGCTGTAGACATCCCGGCTGAACAGCGGCGGGGCCAGCAGCAGAGGGGCCGCCCAGGCGGCGAGGACGAGCAGCAGGGCACGCGGAGCGGGTGGTCGGGGACCGCGGACCAGCCGGCCGAGCAGCGCCCAGGCCGCGATCAGCAGCACGACACCGAAGTACGCGCCGACCAGTCCGAGGGCGGCGTGCGCGGAGGCCGGGTGGAGGAGGTCCCGTACGGGCAGGGCCCCGGCCGTCTCACCGCCCAGGGCGAGGCAGGCGGTTCCGGCCAGACCGAGTATCCGGCAGCGGCGGAGATCGACGGGGAAAGCCATGGCCAACACTCGGGCAGCGTGGCAAGGCGGTGTGGCTGGAAGTTGACGCGGTGCCCTCCGGGGTGCGGCCGGAGTGTGACCGGCCGGTGAGTGTGACCGGCCGGTGATCAGAACCGAGGGGGGGCGGGGGATGAAGGGTCTTCGGGCAGGGGAGGCACGTCCCTCGGAACCCCCTGCGTCAGAACACCGACAGGCCCGTCAGCGTCGTGAATCTGTCCAGTGCCGCCACGCCCGCCACCGAGTTGCCCCGCTCGTCCAGGCCCGGGCTCCACACGCAGAGGGTGCAGCGGCCCGGGACGACCGCGATGATGCCGCCGCCCACACCGCTCTTGCCGGGCAGGCCCACGCGGTAGGCGAAGTCGCCGGCCGCGTCGTACGTGCCGCAGGTCAGCATGATCGCGTTGATCTGCTTGGCCTGGCTGCGGGTGAGCAGACGGGTGCCGTCGGCGCGGACGCCGTGCCGGGCCAGGAAGGTCGTGGCGAGGGCGAGGTCGGCGCAGGACGCCGTGACGGAGCACTGGCGGAAGTACTGTTCGAGCAGGACCGGCACCGGGTTGTCGATGTTGCCGTACGACGCCATGAAGTGGCCGAGCGCGGCGTTGCGGTCGCCGTGGGCGGACTCGGAGGCGGCGACCTCCTTGTCGAAGGTCAGGTCCGGGTTGCCGCTCTCCGCGCGCAGGAAGCCCAGCAGTTCCCCGGACGCGTCGCCGGTCCGGGTGTGCAGCCGGTCGGTGACGACGAGCGCGCCGGCGTTGATGAACGGGTTGCGCGGAATGCCGTTCTCGTACTCCAGCTGGATCAAGGAGTTGAACGGGTTGCCCGAGGGCTCGCGGCCCACGTGCTCCCACAGGGCGTCGCCCTCCCGGGCGAGGTCCAGGGCGAGGGTGAAGACCTTGGTGATGGACTGCGCCGAGAACGGCTGCCGCCAGTCCCCCACCCCGTACACGGTGCCGTCGAGTTCGGCGACGGCCATGCCGAAGCTGCGCGGGTCACAGGCCGCGAGCGCCGGGATGTAGTCGGCGGCCCGGCCGCGGCCGGGGGTCCGCTCGATCTCCCCGGCGATGCGCTCCAGCACCGGCTGGAAGGTGGTCGACGGCGTCATGATCACCATTGTCCCTCCGCGCCGGTCCCCGCGCGCACGGGCCCTTGTCGCGTTATCGCGTTGTCACACCGGAGCGCCGGTGGCTACCGTGCGGGCAGCGAGTCATCCCGGAGGAGCTGAGCATGGTCGGTCGTCCGAGCGCGCGTTGACGTCGTGGCCGTCTCCGGCCTGTCATCGCGTGCCGCCTTGATCCGTGGCACGGCGAGCCCTGCTTCCCGTCCGTCACCGTCGGTGCGCCCGGTCGCGCGCCGGGTGCCGGTCCCGTCCTCGCCCCCCTGGGATCCCCGTGTCCTGCGATGTCTGCGCTGCGAACGATCCGTCCCGCCCGTGCGCACCGCACGACGCCTCCGGCGCCGGCCGGTCCGCTCCGCCCGGCCTGTGGCGGGATGCCGACTTCCGCAGGCTCTGGACCGGCCAGACCGCCTCCCAGCTGGGCGAGCACGCCTGCCTGGTGGTGCTGCCCCTGATCGCGGTGCTGACGCTCCACACCGACGCCGGCCGGCTGGGCGTCCTGCGGGCGGTGGGGCAGGCGCCCATCCTGCTGTTCTCGCTCTTCGTCGGCGCCTGGGTGGACCGGTGGCGGACCCGCACGGTGATGGTGCTGGCGGACGCCGGCCGGGCCGTGGCGCTGGGCGCGACCGTCCTGGGCGGCCTCCTCGGCGCGCTCGGGCTGCCGGCCCTGCTCGTGGTCGCGTTCGTCGTCGGGGCCCTGTCCGTGTTCTTCGACGTGGCGTACCAGACGTCGCTGGTACGGCTGGTGAGGCGCGATCAGTTGCTGCGGGGCAACAGCGCGCTGGAGGGCAGCCGGTCCGCAGCCCAGATCGGCGGTCCCGCTCTGGGCGGGGCACTGGTGTCCCTGCTGTCGGCACCGATCGCGGCGGCCTCCGGCGCACTGTTCTTCGTGCTGTCGTTCCTGTCGATCCGGCGGATCCGCCGCCGGGAACCGGTCCCCGAGTCCCGGGGACGTCCCCCTCGGATGCGGCGTCGGATCATGGCGGGCGTCCGCTTCGTCGCCCACGACCCCGCGCTGCGGGCGGTGGGTCTCGCCTCCGCCGCCTTCCAGTTCGCCTTCGCGGCCATGATGACCGTCTATCTGCTGTTCCTGCCGCGGGAACTGCACCTGTCGGGCGGCGCCGTGGGGCTGGCGCTCGCCGCGACGGGGCCGGGCGCGCTCCTCGGCTCGCTGCTCGCCGCCCGGCTGCCGGGCCGGTTCGGTCACGGCATGGTGCTCGTGTCCGCGGCGGCACTCGGCGATGCCGCGATGCTGTGGGTGCCCGCGCTGCACGGCCCCGCGGCGGTGACGGTCCCCGCGCTCGTGGCGGTCAACTTCCTGTTCGGCGCCTGCGGGCAGTTGGTGAACGTCACCACCATGTCCGTGCGCCAGGCCGTCACGCCCGACGGGATGCAGGGCCGCGTGGCGGCGACGATCACGTTCGCCGGCATGGGCACGGCCCCGCTCGGCTCCCTGCTCGGGGGCCTGCTCGCGGAGCGGTGGGGCCTGCGCACCGGCCTGCTTCTCACGGCCACCGGCCTGTTGCTGTCCCCGGCGCTGCTGGCGTTGTCCCCGCTCGCCCGCCTGGGACGGACGCTGCCGGCCCGGCCGGGGCCGGACGCGACAGACGGTTGATCGCCGGGGGGCGGTGCCGGGGCCGCGCCAGCGGGTGACGCCGGTGGCCGGCATCCGCCCGCCCCACCGGATGCGGCGACCGGCCACGCCGACCGGAGGACCGGACCACCGGACCACCGATCACGGCCTTCCGAACGGCTCCGTTCAGACCGCGGCCGGACGCTCCTCCGGCCCGCTGCCCGCCAGAACCTCCGGACGCAGCAGGGCTGCCAGGGTATCGGCGGGCAACAGGCCCTTTTCCCGTACGAGTTCGGCAACGCCCCGGCCCGTGGCGAGGGCTTCCTTGGCGATGTCGGTGGCGGCCGTGTAGCCGATGTGCGGGTTGAGGGCGGTGACCAGGCCGATGGAGTTCTCGACCGTGGCGCGCAGCGCCTCGGTGTTGGCGGTGATGCCCCACACGCAGCGCTCCGCGAGCGTCAGGCAGGCGGCGCGCAGGTGCGTGATCGACTCCGACAGGGAGTGCAGGATGATCGGCTCGAAGGCGTTGAGCTGGAGCTGCCCGGCCTCCGCGGCCATGGTGATGGTGACGTCGTTGCCGATCACCTCGAAGGCGACCTGGTTGACCACCTCGGGGATCACCGGGTTCACCTTGCCCGGCATGATCGACGAACCGGCCTGTACCGGCGGCAGGTTGATCTCGCCGAGACCGGCACGCGGACCGGAGGACAGCAGCCGCAGGTCGTTGCAGCTCTTGGACAGCTTGACCGCGATGCGCTTGAGCACGCCCGACATCTGCACGAACGCACCGCAGTCCTGGGTCGCCTCGACCAGGTTGGCCGCGGTCACCAGCGGCAGGCCGGTGATCTCGGACAGGTGGCGCCGGGCCGACTCGGCGTATCCGACGGGGGCGTTGAGGCCGGTGCCGATGGCCGTTGCGCCGAGGTTGATCTCATGCACCAGCTCGACGGCCTCGGCGAGCCGGGACCGGTCCTCCTCCAGCATGACGGCGTACGCGGAGAACTCCTGTCCGAGCGTCATCGGCACCGCGTCCTGCAACTGCGTACGGCCCATCTTGAGCACGTCACGGAACTCGACGGCCTTGTGGGCGAACGCGTCCTGCAGCGCCGACATCGCGTCGAGCAGCCCGCGCACCGCGAACACCGTCGCGATCTTGACGGCGGTCGGGTAGACGTCGTTGGTGGACTGGCCGAGGTTGACGTCCTCGTTGGGGTGCAGGTACCGGTACTCGCCCTTGGCGTGGCCGAGCAGTTCCAGCGCCCGGTTGGCGACGACCTCGTTGGCGTTCATGTTGGTCGAGGTGCCCGCCCCGCCCTGGACGACGTCGACGACGAACTGGTCGTGCAGCCTGCCGTCGCGGATCTCCCGGCAGGCGGCGACGATCGCGGCGGCCTTCTCCGGGTCCAGCAGACCGAGTTCCTCGTTGGCGCGGGCCGCGGCCTCCTTGACGGCGGCCAGGGCGTCGATGAGGTGCGGGTAGGCGGAGATCGGCGTCCCCGTGATGGGGAAGTTCTCCGTGGCCCGCAGGGTGTGCACACCCCAGTAGGCGTCGGCGGGAACGTCACGGTCGCCGAGCAGGTCGTGCTCGGAGCGGGTGGCGGCGGTCATGAGGGTGAGGGGTCCCTTACTTGAGAGGCGAGGGTGGATGAGCGCCCCGTCAGGGGCGCGGGGAACTGCGCGTTCAGCCGCGGAGAGCCCGCAGCCGCCGGACGGGGGGATCCGGCGGTTGCTCAGGCCCGGGCGGCACCGGCAAGCGGCTCCAGCGAGCGGACGGGCCGCACCCGCCCGACCTCCCGGCCACCGCCCAGCAGCGGCTCGCCCTGGAACTCAGTGAGCAGTTCCGGGTCGACACCCGCCCGGGCCAACGCCGCGGCGGTCACCGGCACACGCGCCCGGTTCGCACCATCCGCGATCTTCACCGCGACGGCCCGCCCATCGGCCAGCGCGGCGACCTGCACACCCTCGAAGCCGTCCTTGGACAACAGCCCCGGCACGGCCCGCATCAGTGCGGCGACGTCCCGCCCGGAGCCGGAGGCCATCTCCGCGTGCTCGCGCATCGCGTCGGCCACGCGGGCCTCGGGCGTGCCGGGCGCGGCCGAGACGATCCGGGCGGTCGCGCGGGCCAGGCCGTGCAGGGAGATGGCGAACAGGGGCGCGCCGCAGCCGTCGACGGTGACGCGGGCGATCCGCTGCCCGGTGAGGTCCTCGACGATCTCGGCGATGGCCTGCTGGAGCGGGTGGGTCGGGTCGAGGTAGTTCTCCAGCGGCCAGCCGTTGAGGGCACAGGTGTAGAGCATGGCGGCGTGCTTGCCGGAGCAGTTCTGGGCGAGCCGGGAGGGTAGCCGGCCGTCGCGGACCCAGGCGTCCCGGACGACCGGGTCGAAGGGCATGTCCGGGACGTTGCGCAGGTGTTCCTCGGTGAGCCCGGCGAGTTCGAGGATGCGCCGGGCACCGGCGAGGTGGCGTTCCTCGCCGGAGTGGCTGGCCGCGGTCAGCGACAGCAGCTCGCCGTGGAGCGGGAGCCCGGCCCGGGCCATGGCCACGGCCTGGACGGGCTTGATCGCGGAGCGGGGGTAGAAGGCGGCCTCGATGTCTCCGATCTGGAGCTGGACCTCTCCGTCGGCGCCGAGGACGACGACGGAGCCGTAGTGCATGCCTTCGACGATTCCGCCGCGTATGAGGTGGGCGACGGGGGCGTGGACGGGTTCACGGACCAGGGGTGCGGCCGCGAGGGAACTGCTGTGCATCACTACCTGCTTCTCTGGGAGCGGCGTGGTGGTCACGCGTCGGCTCCGGTGGTGGACTTGCGTGCGATACGGCCGCGGATGCCGAACCATCCGGCGACCAGGGCCCCGACGATCAGCGGAAGGCACAGCACCGTGGTGCGCCCCGCGCCGCCGTCGGCGTACATGAGGACCAGGACGGAGGCGAGGAACACCAGCGTCACGATCTCGGTCCAGGGAGAGCCCGGCAGCCGGTAGCCGGGACGGGTGAGCTCGCCCTTCCGCGTCTGCTGCCAGAAGAGGAGGTGACAGACCATGATCATGCCCCAGGTGGCGAGGATGCCGATCGCGGCGAAGTTCAGCACGATCTCGAACGCCTCGGCGGGCACGACGAAGTTGAGGCCGACGCCCAGCACGCAGATGCCGCTGGTGAGCAGGATGCCGCCGTAGGGGACCTGGCTGCGGCTCATCACGGAGGTGAACTTCGGCGCGGAGCCGGCCATGGCCATGGAGCGCAGGATGCGGCCGGTGGAGTAGAGGCCGGAGTTGAGGGAGGACATGGCGGCGGTGAGGACGACGAGGTTCATCACGCCGCCGGCCGCGGGGACGCCGATGTTGGACAGCACCGTGACGAAGGGGCTCTCCCCGGCCGTGTACTTGTTCCAGGGCAGCAGCATCGACAGCAAGACGACCGAGCCGACGTAGAAGACGCCGACGCGCCACATGATCGAGTTGATCGCCTTCGGCATGATCTTCTCGGGGTTCTCGGTCTCGCCGGCCGCCACGCCGACCAGTTCGACGGAGGCGTAGGCGAAGACGACACCCTGGACGATCAGCAGCATGGGCAGCAGGCCGTGCGGGAAGACGCCGCCGTTGTCGCCGATCAGGGACGGGCCGGGGCTGTGGCCGTCGACGGGGTGCTGGGTGACCAGCAGGAAGACGCCGATGCACATGAAGACGACCAGAGCGCCGACCTTGATGATCGCGAACCAGAACTCCAGCTCGCCGAAGATCTTCACCGAGATCAGGTTCACGGTGAGGACGGCCGCCAGCGCGACCAGGGCGATCACCCACTGCGGGATGTCGGAGAACATGCCCCAGTAGTGGGTGTAGGTGGCGACGGCGGTGATGTCGGCGATGCCGGTGGTCGCCCAGTTGAGGAAGTACATCCAGCCGGCGGTGTAGGCGCCCTTCTCCCCCATGAACTCGCGGGCGTACGACACGAAGGCGCCGGAGGAGGGCCGGTAGAGCACGAGTTCGCCGAGGGCCCGGACGACGAGGAAGGCGAACAGGCCGCAGACCGCGTAGGCGATGAAGAGGGAGGGACCGGCGTCGGCGAGGCGGCCGCCGGCGCCCAGGAAGAGGCCGGTGCCGATGGCGCCGCCGATGGCGATCATGTTGACGTGCCGGGACTTCAGGGACTTGCTGTAGCCCGCGTCTCCGGCGTCGACATGGCTGGAACGTTTCTGCACGCCATCGCGCAGGGACTGCTCGCTCACGCCTCGGGTCCGCCTTCCGTGGGGGTTTCCGCGCTCGGGTCAGCCGGGGTTCGCGTCCGGCTTCCGGAGGAGATGTCCGCGCGCGGGGAGCGCACGATGTCGGTGAGGGTCGTCTCGACGCGGTCGAGATGGTGGGCCATGGCCTCCACCGCGTCGTTCTCCGAACCGTCGACCAACGCCTCGACGATCGCCCGGTGCTCGCGGTTGGACTGCTCGCGGCGGCCGCCGAGCTCGTTGAGGAAGGCCGACTGACGGGCCAGCGCGTCCCTGATCTCCTCGATGACCCGGCGGAACACCGGGTTCTGGGCGGCTTCCGCCACGGCGAGGTGGAACAGCGTGTCCATGGCGACCCAGGCCGTGGTGTCGGTCTCCCGCTCCATCCGGTCCAGCAGGTGGGCCAGGTGGTCGAGGTTCTCGGGGGTGCGGCGCCGGGCCGCGTACCCGGCGACCGGGATCTCGACGTGGCGGCGCACCTCCAGCAGGTCGCTGGCCGCGTAGTCGCCGAAGGTGGGGTCCTCGACGCTGTCGGCCACGACGAAGGTGCCCTTGCCGGTCCGGGACACGGTCAGACCCATGGTCTGCAGCGCCCGCAGCGCCTCGCGCAGCACGGGCCGGGAGACCTCCAGGGTGCGGCAGAGCTCCGCCTCGGAGGGAAGCTTGTCGCCGATGGCGTACTCGCCCCGTTCGATGGCGCCGCGCAGGTGCGCCAGCACCGCTTCCATGGCACTGACGCGGCGTACGGGCTGTCCGGCTGTCCGGCTGTCTGACAGGTTCACGGGAGAGATACTCCGGTCGGCGG